>JAJQAY010000082.1:0-1246 GCA_021203515.1 Bacteroides sp.
ATAAAGATACAACCTTTATTTGAATTATGCAAGATTAAAACAGGCAATTCCGTAAAAAAATGAGGTTTTCTTTTGTTTTTCAAGTATAATGTATAATTTTGCGTCATATAAGAATTCCGTTACTTATGAAGTAACGACGCATTACAGTGCTGATTTTCAGCAATATATTTGTCTGCTTGCTTTTTAAAATACTATTTAAATATATAACTTATTATTATTTTGTTAGCCTTCTCTATTTCATGACTATCGAACTGTTTCAGATAACCTTGTGTGGTAGAGATTGAAGCATATCCCAGCGCCTCGGAAATCATTTCTATCGATACTCCACAAGATTTTGCAATAGTAGCCCACGTATGGCGTGCGGTATAAGAAGACACCCTCTTCCCCACCCCACAGCGACAAGAAAGTTGGTAAAGCCGCAAATTCAGCAAACGCAACACTCGTTGATAATTCTCATACGCCGCACAACCGGTGAGACGAGCGTCCAGTATATCCAATAGATAAGGAGAAGAGGGATCCGTATTTGCATATCGGCGTATCAGTTTCATTGCCGCAGCATCAACCGCTACCGAAAGCGGCATACCTGTCTTATGACGGCGAACAGTAAGATATCCATTGCGCAAATCAGCCTTGCGCAAATTTGCCAAATCAATAAAAGGCATGCCATGAAAACGCAGCATCAACTCCAGGCAAGCGCGTGCCCAGCGCAAATCACGGGATGAAAGGGAGACATCGGACGCTTCTTCAGGCAAATCTGTTTCCTGTACAGCCTCTTCGTTTGATAACACCAAACGTATTTCTTCCTTTTTCAGAGCTCTCTGATGATTGACATATCTGCCGGTAAATACATTCTTAAACTGCCGTGGGATATAGGGTGTCATCCCTAAATCGACAGCACGATTATACACGGCACGAAGCATACGCATATATGTAGAAATCGTATTCCATAGCAACTCCTGCTTCAATAAATACTCCTGATAATGATATAACCACGTAGGAGTAAGTTGTTCAACATTAAATGAGATGCCGCCATAAGTTATTACGGCCTTCAATGCACAGCGATACACATGAGCGGTGCTATAACGCCCCTGCCGCTCCAAATCCGTTACAACGGATAACATAAAATCATAAATTCCATTTTTGTCCATAGTTCTAGCAATTTTACATTAGTAATCAGTTTGTTATGCTGAGATAACAATAGATATCAAACAATGTTTCATTACATATTTAGTCAATTATATATCTT
>JAJQAY010000082.1:1256-7579 GCA_021203515.1 Bacteroides sp.
CTTTATATACAAAGAATATACTTATTAAATTGTCACACTTTTACACTCAACGTAAAAAGCTTCTTATTTCTCAATGAGAAAGAGATAGCTTTGTTCTCTGCTACAAAAGTACAAACATAAAAAACATTATTGAAAAATTGGAACATTGGAAACAGATAATGAACATCTGCATATTGCCTTACTAAGTTGACTGGAACATCTTGAAGTTATAGAAAATGGGGGGGAAGAAGAAAATCTATTGCGAATATATGTTTCCTGATCAAAATTTTGCGGAGAGACGGGGATTCGAACCCCGGATACCCTTTAGGGGTATACACGCTTTCCAGGCGTGCCTCTTCAACCACTCGAGCACCTCTCCTCTATCGGGGCGCAAAAGTAGGGGAAGTTTTCGGATTTACCAAATATTTGGCAGAAATAATCTTCCGAATGAGTCTTTTGCGAAGCCGTGAGATCATACGAAGAAAGAAACGGGCGAAAAGCCCCACGAAAATGGCTGCGGCTACGGTTCCTTCCCTCACCCCTGATATACCGCCCAAAAGCAATAGCGAGGACACACTGGCCAACAGCGTACAACTCATATCAAAACAGATTTTAAGATACCCGAATTCTTTCCCGCTTTTGACTACCACCGCCTGTATGAACGCCTCGGCCGAGAGCATGACCACGTTGGCGGTGACTTCCAGAGATATTCCCAAGCCGGTCAGGATGCAGCCGGCAAGCAACACCACGCACCTTGCCGGATAACTTTCGGGAACGACAGCGACAAACAGCAACATGGACAGATCGATAAATGCGCTGAAAAGAAATGATACCGGTATCTGAAGATACTGTATCTTCTTGAAGTTATGTTTCAAGATAATCATCTGCCCTATAATCAGGATTACATTCAACCCGAAGACAAAAGTGCCCAGCGAAACCGGATATTTCAAACTAAGTACATAGGGCCAACACGAAATGGACGAGGCTCCAAGTCCGGCCTTGATGGTTAGTGCGATGCCGGAGGCCATGATGTACAATCCCGCAACAAAAAGGCCGTAACGGGTTGCCAATTCTCTTTTACTCATATTATTTACTGATTTAATTCGACTGCGAAATTAGTGCTTTGTTTCGAGGCGGCATCTATGAAAAAACGGCTTATACTGTGCAAAAAGTAACATTCGCACCTCTTATTACCTCTGAATTGTTATCTTTGCAGGGCAAAAAGGAACTATAATGGGCAAACTATCAATAACAAACATCACACTTGATTGTGTGCCGAAGCAGCCATTCCGCTCCACACATGGCGAACTGCTGTTCTGTGAGTCGGGACATATCCGTATCTACATAAACCAACATTTATATGAGTTGAGTCCCGGGAGCGTCTTAGTGATTTTCCCCGAACAGATTATTCTTTATTGCGAGGCCGATGAACAACTGAAACTCACCTCCGTATCCTTATCCAAAGAGCTTCTTCATGACCTGTTCCATTCGTTCCCGTCCGATAAAGTGTCATTTCTCAGGGAACATAACTGTTATTCCTTTCGTGAAGAAGGTCGGACTCTAATGTGCCAGTATTTACAGTTGCTTAAATGAAACTCACCGACTGTCTAAATCGGTATCAATATGAACAAATCGTGCTCTGTGCCAGGATGATATTATACGAAATAGCCGAAAAGGCCGAACGCATTTACAGCGACACTCAATCGACTACGGCCTGCTGGCAACTCAAGGACAAGTTTGTTTCAATGGTCGAGGAAGAAATACGCTGTTTCCGTTCCGTAGATTACTACGCCGACCGCCTCTGCGTGACCGTCCGTCATCTCAGTAAAGTCGTCAAGCAGACTATGGACTATACTGCCAAGCAATGGATTGACAACTACGCCATATTGGAAATGAAAGTGGCTTTGCAATCAGCTACATTGTCGGTGCAGGAAGTGGCATGGATGTTCCACTTCCCCGACCCATCGACATTCAGCCGTTACTTCAAGAAGCGCACTGGCTATTCTCCATCGGAATATCGGAATGCATTGCTAAACGACGTCCGATAAGACAGAAATAAAGCAGGAGAAGCTTTCGGGTTACCAAATATTTGGTAGAAATAAGATTCCCCTATATATAACTCGTTCTATTATCAGCACAGAGAGCTATCGAGACCTGACTTCGCGCCTCATAAACAGGGCGTAGGAAAGGGCAAAGCAAACCACCGCTGCCGCTATCAGTCCCGTAAGTTGCGGCCAAACCACTAACAAGCTCTGTCCCAACGGAAGCGGACTGGGGATTGCTCCCTGAACCTGCTCCATAATCAGCGGGCCGAGGCTTCGCACGGAAGGCATCAGCAGGGTGGTAGTGGCGTCATTAAACAGTTCGCTCGGTGCCAGCCGCATCAATCCCAGGATAAACTTCTGATAACTGATGACCTGATATGGAGACGCCATTTGCGACGGACTGAGCGCCTTTGCCACCAGATTGACAATCATCGTATAGAACACGCTGAAAAACAACCAGACTGCCACCGATGCCAGTGCGGACGTTGCCGCCTGACGGAAACAGAGCGAAAACAGAATTGCCAGGTTCAGCCAGAACGCAATATAGAAGATACTGACGATAATAAAAAGATAATCCGCCAGAACTCTTCCGCCGTAGGAGGGATGCCGATAGCAATCAGTCCGCACCCCATCACCAGGAAGCCCAGCACAAAGAGCATGACACCTATCACAATCAGGGCAGCCACAAACTTGGCATTGATAATGCAATCGCGATGGATAGGCTGTGACAGCATACGGCTCAATATCCCTTTGTTCTGTTCCGAATTTACAGCATCGAAGCCCAAGGCGATTCCTAACAGAGGCTCAGGAAGTTGATGAACAGTACAAAGGAAGGCAACGTTCCGTCGGAAACCGTAAATAGTTTCAGAAACAGGAACGAGCTGTCCGGGTCGTTCGGCTTGATTGCCCCGCTGATGTTGGTAAGGGCCGTGTAGAGCGACCCCATACACGTGAGCACAATGATGCCGATGAGAATAATGAACCGCCAACTCCGCACGTGGTCGGCTATTTCCTTATTAACGATCACCCAAAAAGGATAATTGACTTTATTCATGCCCTGCTCCTCCTTCCTCAAAATAACGGTTATAAATATCGGACAATTCCAGTTTCCGGTCTTTCAGGTCGGCCATGTCAATCAGGGTAATCAGCCGACCGGAACCGAACAGCCCCACCCGGTCGCAAACCTTCTGCACCTGGTCCAGGTGATGCGAAGAAAACAGTACGGTCAGCCCCTCATCCCTGCTCAACGTATGGATTAGCTCGATAAATTCCTGAACTCCGGAGGGGTCGATGCCCGATGTCGGTTCGTCCAGAATAATAATCTCAGGATTTTTGATAAGCACATCCGCCAGCCCCAGACGTTGACGCATGCCACGGGAGTATTTCCCGGTCTTCTTCTTCATCTGTTCTTCCAGTCCCACGCGCGTCATCAGCTCCTCCGCCCTGGCTCTTGCCTCGGCCACCGGGATGCCATTAAGTTGTGCCGTATAAACCAGATTTTCCGGCCCAGTCATATCCTCATAGAAGCCCACATCTTCGGGCAAGTAACCGATTTTCCTCTTTACCTCAATGGGATGTCTCGTGGAGTTTATGCCGCAAATCTCCACCGAACCGGATGTCGGCTCCGTCAATCCCAGCATCATTAGGATAGTAGTCGATTTGCCGGCACCGTTCGGTCCCAGCAGTCCGAACACCTCTCCTTTTCTGACGCTCAGGTTGATATGATTGACAGCCGTAAAACTACCGTATTGTTTGGTCAATTCGGTCAGTACGATTACGTCCATACTTATCTCCTCCCATATTTACGGAACAAATAGTAGACGGCACCAACGGCAACAAGGATGATGAAGACGCCTACCCATCCCCATACCATAGGAGTCTTCACCGCAATGCGGAATTGGGCATCGGCATTCACTTCGGGAGTTTTTGCCATCATGGTAGTTACGTAGTCGCCGGGCAGCGCTTTCTTGGACGCCTTCAGAGTAGCCGTTACGGTGGCATTCTCTCCCGCCTTCAGCATTTCAATCTTCGAAGGCTCGAAAGTCACTTCCCAGTTGAGAGGTTTATTGGCGGAAAGCTGGATATCCTTCAGCAGAGAAGAGCCCGTATTCTTGACTTCCAGTTCGATGCATTTCACGTCTCCCGCCGTCACGTTGGCACTCAGCAGTCCGCGGGGAGTAGTCAGTTTCATCTGATAGGAACCGGTGACCACCACTTCCAACTCCAGTTCGGCCGACGTAGTGCCCGCCACCGCCTTCACGGGAATTTTATAAGTTCCGGCCTCCACATTGGCAGGCGGATTAATGTCTATGGTTACATTCTGGCTGCCGTTAGCCTCCACCTGGGCAGAGGTGGCCTGCTTGTAATTGGGCTTGAAGACGACATTCCAGCCCCGCGGTGCATTAGACATCAATGCATATAGCTGCTGGTCCGCCGTCTGGTTCTTCAGAGTTGTATTAAAGGTAAAGGTAGATTTGAAATTACCCTGCATATTAGGCTGCTCGGTGGTGAACTCCGTCTGATAAGTTCCCTGCTGGGCAACAACGATATTCAGGGGCAACCTGACTTCTCCGGCAGATACCACAAAATGATAGCTGCCCTTGTTTACTTTCAACGGAACGGTTACTTTCAGGTTGAAGCTCTTCTTTTCCTTGGGAAGTACGGAAAGCTCGCTCAGTGTCCACCCTCCGGATTTCAACTCATATTTCCAACTGGATGATAATCCGCTGACGGAGAGATTGGCATTAGTCAGCTCGTCGGTGTTGTTAATCAAATCAATGCTGTAATCGACAGACGCTCCGGGAGATACGGAGATTTTTGTGTAAGGAGTGTACAAAACCACGCTGTTAGAAACTGAATCGCCGGCGTGTGCAGCGTTCAAGGGAATAAGCCCCAGCAAGATAGTCATCAATAAAATACAATTTGTTCTCATAGTCATACAAAAGTTCTTATGGTTATTTAATATGAATATCGTCCAATTTGTGCGTTGCAAAAATAAGGAATGTGAATATTAGCCACTGTTAAAAGAAACAAAAGAATATGATTATACTGCCCGAACATCCATAATTACGACAAAACGCTTCAATAAAGCTTCTGGCTACCACACACAAAAAAAAGGCCGCCAAAACTGAAATAAGCATTTCATTCTGCCAGTCTCTTTTCTATATAAGAAGTTATTTATTTTACATTAACTTTTACCGCAGCCAAGTCTCCTTCTTTATTTTTCAATGTAATGGTATCCGTCCCCTTACCTTCGTCAACCGTGTTGATGAACAACACGTAGTAATCAGACCAGACATTGGTAGCAATCAATACTTTCCCCACCGAAACCTTTTCCAGTATCTTGTCTGTCCAGCCTACAACCTCCCATTCCGTGCCCCACTGCAACTTAACGCTAGCCGTCAGGTTATTGACACCATCAAATTCCAGATAATTGTTGGCCAGATCCATATCAAATGCCAAAGATGTTTGTGCTGTAAATTTAGCCACCGAACCCCTCTTATCCCTTATTTTATAATAAGTATCACCTAGGCCCAAAGATGTTACTTTTACCTTATTATTCTCCATTACCGCCGTTGCAGCATTTCCTCTCGTTTTTTCAATCGTGTAAGGCGCCCCAGCTTCAAACTCAATATTCATTGTATAGGTGGTACCTTCATCTAGATATAGGCCATAGCCAGGTATGAACAAGGATTTGTCAGTGGAGATAATGCACAAGGAGGCCTCTTGCTTTTTGCTGTCCGTTATGGTAATCGTGGGTCCGTATTGATTGCCTACAAGTATGTTTACCAGGACCTTATTCCCCTCAATGGTAACTATTGCATCCGGGTCCCAGTCGGTTTCGGATACACTTGCCGTATATCCGCCGTTACCGTCAAGTATTTCAAATTCAAAATCCACCCCATCGGTGGTCAGAAATCCATGCTCGTCCGCAACCGATAATTTAAGTTCTCTTGTCATTTCCTCCTCTTCCGAATCGGAACAAGCAAAAATAGAGGTAAGATTAATAACCCGAAAAGAATGTAAGGAAAAAACATTGTGCGTATCTTCATATTCCTATAGTTTTGTCGATTTATACTAATCAAAGATAACCATATTTCTCTTGGATTTTGCATAATGACCTGATTTTAAGGAAATATAACTTCATAGCTTTAGCAAAGGAAACCTTCGTCTTCCGGCAAAATTAAAAACAGAAATAAGGACAATTAAGGACTCAACCATACTGGATGTATGGCTTAATTATGCTACCTTTGCCACAAAGATGACAATCATACCGGATGATTAGTACAATCATGTAGG
>JAJQAY010000043.1 GCA_021203515.1 Bacteroides sp.
CTCCTCATCAATGCACTTCACCTCCCCTGTTTCAAGGAGCTTCTCATAATAAGAACTAATATAACTTGCAAATAAACCATATTATTAGTGATAACATATTGTTTCACTAATATAAATAGCTATGGTGGAAAAGTTTGAAAGCTATCTCAGACAAAGTAACATGGCGGAGAATACTATATCAGCATATCGATATGCTGTAAATGACCTCTATTCTCGCCATAAAGAATTAAACAAAAAGAATTTGTTAGTTTACAAGACTTATTTGATTGAAACATTTAAGCCTAAAACAGTAAATCTACGTATTTAGGCACTAAACAAGTTTTTGGAGTTTATGAACAAACCACGTTTGCGGTTGAAATCCGTCAAAGTCCAACAGCGCTCTTATTTGGGAAATGTAATTAGTAATGCCGATTACATCTTTTTAAAAAACAAACTGCACAAAGAAAATAACCAAGAATGGTATTTTGTAGTCCGTTTCCTCGCTGCAACAGGTGCTCGAGTTAGCGAATTGGTACAGATAAAAATTGAACATGTGAATATAGGTTATTTTGACATCTATACAAAAGGTGGAAAAATATGTCGTCTTTTCATTCCGAAAAAATTGAGAGAAGAAGCTAAAATATGGCTTGCATCTACCAATAGAGAAAGCGGTTATCTATTTCTAAATCGCTTCGGAGAACGAATAACAACCCGAGGTGTTGCTCAACAGTTAAAGAACTTTGCTGAAAAATATGGGCTAAATACCAAAGTTGTTTATCCTCATTCTTTCCGCCATCGCTTTGCTAAGAACTTTTTAGAAAAATTCAACGATATATCGCTGTTGGCAGACTTGATGGGACATGAAAGTATAGAAACTACAAGAATATACTTACGTCGTACGGCATTGGAACAGCAAGAAATTATAGATAAAGTTATAACCTGGTAAAATAAGGAGAGCTGGGGATGAACAACTTTGACTATAATTCCCAGCTTTCCAGTTTGCAAACAAAATATAGTTATAACGAAATATAGTTGAATTCTGTTTTCTCATTTATACAAAATCATAGACGATTCCTTTAAAGTAGATTCCCTATTTTACAATTCTAAGAACTACATATAGTTTTCTCTGGCATTGAGTGCACGAGCTAAGTTTTCTTTACAAAAACAGTCGTCCCCGCCCAAAGCGACATTACTTTGAACGGAGGACGATGATACTATCTTATCTAAACTATTTCTTATTTCTTCGGAGCAGAATAGCGAGCATTCAAGCCATCCAGAATTTCACGAGTGATGTTATAAACGCTATCAGCGTACAGCAGGTTGTCGAAACCGGTATTGCTGATAATCATGCTATAACCTTTGGTCTTGTTATACTCTTTCAGGAAAGCGTTGATAGAGTCGCGCAGTTGCAAGCTGTTCTTTTCGTTTTCGCTCATCAGCTCGGACTGCAATTTGTTGCTCAGGTTCTGCAGGTCTTGTTCCAGCTTGGCGATACGGTTGTATTCCTGCTGTGCTCTTTCCTGAGTGAGATAAGCGTTGTTCTGAACTTTGGTCTGGAACTCACGTTTCCGCTTGTCCAGTTCGTTAGCCTTCTGGTTCAATGTCAGGCGAACGTTCTCGCTCTTCTTTACCATCGCTTCGTTCAAGTCTACGCAATAGTTATATTTGGCCAGGAGCGTATCTATCTCCACAAAAGCAATCTTCATTTCCGACACCCCGGCAGGCTGTGCAGAAGAATTTGTCGTTTGATTATCAGCTTTGCCGGCACATTGAGAAAATAAAACGATTACTGCAAGAGCTGCCAAACCGTTTACGAGGTAGTTTAATCTCTTCATAATTTGTAAGAATATTGTTTTTAGTTTATTTAATTCACACTATCATTTAAGGCCTTCTCCAGTTCGTCGAGCGAGAAACGGGGCTTCTTCTGTGCCTCCCGGTCCTGCGACTGCACACACCCGATGCCTCTATCGCGCATTACCTTGCTACCGCTGACGTGTCCATTAGGAAACTTTCCGCCTTTCACGAAAAAGACTTTTACACCTAATAATACGATGCAAATAGCAACTATTAACAAAGTTATCAATATTGTATCGAGCATTTCCATTAATTTTGTTGCACAGAAACAGGTTATACATCCCGACAAATCAAAAGATATTTTGTTTATGTCTTTGGTGTGCTCTGTTTTTGTGGGTGCAAATATAGGGCTTTGGTCGGACTAAGCCGCCTTTTTTACTTTAAAAAAAGAGAAAGGCGAATAAAATAGCCAATCAATTTAACCATATTTAGCAAAACAACAAACTGGGAGTTAAGAATTGAGATTTTTTTAAACAGGGCTGCGCAAAGGCAGACCATGAACTATAAACGATAGAAGATGAAAAAAAAGATTTAAAGCCGGCAGGCGTGTTCCGTTATTTTGAGGAAGTTTGCCAGGTGCCGCGTCCTTCCAAGAAGGAGGAGAAGATAATTGCTTACCTAAAAGCATTCGGAGAGAAGCATAAGTTGGAAACGAAAGTGGATGAAGCCGGAAACGTACTGATTAAAAAGCCGGCAACCCCGGGGATGGAAAATCGTAAGACCGTCGTACTCCAATCGCATGTGGACATGGTGTGCGAAAAGAACAACGACGTGAAGCACGACTTCCTGACAGACCCCATTGAAACCGAGATTGACGGCGAATGGCTGAAAGCCAAAGGAACGACGCTGGGTGCGGACAATGGTATTGGCGTGGCTACCGAGCTCGCCATCCTTGCCGACGACAGCATAGAGCACGGCCCATTGGAATGTCTGTTCACCGTGGACGAAGAAACTGGACTGACCGGTGCGTTTGCCTTGAAAGAGGGATTTATGAACGGGGACATCCTACTGAACCTCGACTCCGAGGATGAAGGCGAACTGTTTATCGGTTGTGCCGGAGGAGTGGATACCGTGGCCTACCTTACTTATAAGGAAGTGGACGTTCCTGCCGGATACTTCTTCTGCAAAGTGCAGGTGAAGGGCTTGAAAGGCGGGCACTCCGGTGGAGACATCCACCTGGGACGCGGAAACGCCAACAAACTGCTGAACCGCTTCCTGAGCCAAGCCTTCAAGAAGTATGACCTATATCTTTGCGAAATAGACGGCGGTAACCTGCGCAACGCCATTGCCCGCGAAGCGTATGCCGTAATCGCCGTCCCCGATGCCGGCAAACACGCACTGCGCACCGACCTGAATGTTTTTGCCGCCGAAGCGGAAGCGGAATATGCCGTTGTAGACCCGGACTTGCAGTTCACGTTGGAGTCGGAGAACGCACATGCCAAAGCCATCGACAAGGATGCAACCAAGCGTTTGCTGCAAATTCTCTATACACTTCCTCATGGCGTATATGCCATGAGTCAGGACATTCCGGGACTAGTGGAGACCTCTACCAATCTGGCATCCGTCAAGATGAAGCCGGGCAACGTTATCCGCATCGAAACCAGCCAACGCAGTTCTACCGCATCTTCCAAACAAGATATAGCCAATATGGTGCGTACCGTGTTCGAAATGGACGGTGCCGAAGTATCTTTCGGTGAAGGTTATCCCGGATGGAAGCCTAATCCTCATTCGGAGATTTTAGAGATTGCCACTGCATCTTATAAACGTCTGTTCGGAGTAGAGGCCAAGGTAAAAGCCATTCATGCCGGACTGGAATGCGGATTGTTCCTCGACAAGTATCCTGCGCTAGATATGATTTCCTTTGGCCCCACCCTGCAAGGTGTGCACTCGCCTGACGAACGGATGCTTATTCCTACGGTGCAGAAGTTCTGGGATCATCTGCTGGATATTTTGAAGCATATCCCAGTTAAGCAGTAGTAGTTTACCAACTACCTCGTAGTAGTTCATCATTTACTTAGTAGTAGTTGCCCAACTACTACTAAGTAATTTTTTTACCATCTATTCCTATAACTATGAAGACATTCTATCTGCTTTTTCTATTACTACTCTCCGTTTCACTACATGCACAAAAGCAGAAAGACACGCTTACTTTCCGCATCATGAGTTATAATGTGGAGAACCTGTTCGACTGCCGGCACGACACGCTGAAGAACGATTATGAATTTCTGCCCGATGCCATGAGGCACTGGAACTACTCCAAATACAAGAAAAAGCTGGATGCCATTGCCCGCGTCATCATTGCCGTGGGCGAATGGACGCCTCCTGCACTCGTCGCCTTGTGTGAAGTGGAGAATGACAGTGTGATGCGCGCACTCACCCGCTACTCCGTCTTGCGCGAAGCCGGTTATCGTTATGTGATGACGCACTCGCCCGACGAGCGAGGAATTAATGTAGCCCTGCTCTATCAACGAGGGCTTTTCAAGCTGCTCTCCTACGAGAGCCTTCCGGTGGAGAAACCACGCACAAGCAGTCGCCCCACGCGCGACATCCTCCATGTCAGCGGGATGTTATTGAATAAAGATACGTTGGATGTTTTTGTCGCCCACTTCCCCTCCCGTTCGGGTGGAGCTAAGGAGTCCGAGCCTTACCGACTACTGGCTGCCCGGAGATTGAAGGATGCGGCAGACAGTCTGTCGCGGGTACGCCGTCGCCCGCAAATCGTCATTCTGGGAGATTTCAACGACTATCCCGACAATAAGTCCGTGCGGAAGGTATTAAAAGCCGAAGCCCCGCCACTTATTGCCGCTACCCCGCAATCCGACACGATTTATCATCCGGACGCGCTCTATCATCTGCTTGCAAGAAAATGCGCCACCCGTAAACATTACGGAAGTTACAAATACCAAGGCGAATGGGGATTGCTCGACCACATCATCGTCTCCGGCAATCTGTTGAGAAAAGACGCTCCCCTGTCTACCAGCGAGAATAAGGCCGACGTTTACTGCCCCGCCTTTCTCCTGACCGACGACAAGAAATATGGGGGTCAGCAACCTTTCCGCACCTACTATGGCATGAAGTATCAAGGCGGATACAGCGATCACCTCCCTGTGTGGGCGGAATTTTCACTCATCGAGAATTGATAAAGCTTCAAATCAAATTTACTCACCATCACCAGCAGATGGTCGAAAATGTCGGACTGGATATGTTCGTACTCTTTCCATACTTTATTTCGCGAGAAGAAATAAACCTGAATAGGCACTCCATAGGCCGAAGGTTCCTTTTGGCTGATAATCAAATCCATATCCTGGTTTACAATCGGAAGACTACACAAATAGCGTTCAATATAGAGGCGATAGAGCTGGGCATTGGTAGGCACCTCTCCTTCCGCCGGTTGATAGTCCGCCATCAAAGGCACTTCCTGGCGGATGGTATCGAGCATTTCGGGAGTGCAGAACTGCAACGTTGTCATGTCCAGATAAATATTCTTATCGACCCGTCGTCCGCCACTCTCCTGCATCCCCCGCCAGTTCTGGAAAGAGTTGTTGACCAGCGTATAAGGCGGTATGGTAGAGATTGTCTTATCCCAGTTCCGTATTTTCACCGTGTTCAGTGTAATCTCTTCAACCGTTCCATTGGCAGTGTCATTGGGCAGCACAATCCAGTCTCCTATCCGCAACATGTCATTGGCTGAAAGTTGCACCCCCGCCACGAAGCCGAGAATAGTATCTTTAAATACCAGCATCAGCACCGCTGCCGATGCGCCCAGTCCGGCAAACAACGACATCAGAGACTTATTCACCAGCACGGCAATGATAATAATGCCGCCGATAAAGAACAGAAGCACTTGCAACACCTGCACAAAGCCTTTCATCGGACGATTTTTCTGTTTGCCATTGGTGTTATAGATGTCGAACATTACCAATAGCAATCCGTTGACGGTAAGCAATACCGCCACAATGATATATACCACACATATTTTCTGCGAAAACTCCAGTATTTCCTTTCCCCGGACAAAAGCCAGGGGCAGCAAGAAGTAAACCAATATACCGGGCAGGATATGTATAAGATGGTGCACTACTTTGCGTTTCATCAACAGCGTATTCCACCGATGCGGGGCACGGGTGGTGTAGTGTCTCATCCCGCCCACAAATATAGCCTGGCACAAATAGTCCAACCCCACCGACAGAGCAATCATCAGTAGGGCGATAATGGTTTCATCAAACATGTTGGCTAATTTGGGGTCTACTCCCCAATCAATAAGGATTTTATTCATCCAACCACCTAAACTCATCATATGTATCTGTTTTCTTCGTCTATAATGAAGAATAACAAATCAAAGGGGAAGATGTTTCTCCACTTCCCCTATGGATGGCAAGAATGAAAAGCGGTCTTACAGCATTGCCCGCACCAATGCGTAGATAAGTATGCCGAGACAGGTAGCCCCACCTACTAAGATAGGAGCGTAGATATGTTTGTAGTTCTCTTTTCGCTTGTACTTGCACACCAGACAGAAAAGCCAGTAGCAAAGCGATGCGCCCACAAATCCGATAAAAGCCCCCACCAAGAGATCGCCGGGATAGTGAACGCCCAAGTAAGAACGAGAGTAGCAGGTCAGGATGGCCACGCCATGATAAACCAATTAAGGGCACGGTTACGGAACAAGTAGAAGACAAAGAAAGTCAGTCCGAACGTATTGGCGGCATGGCAGGAAGGGAAGCCGTAACGACCACCGCGATAACCGTTTACAATCTGCACAAGGCCGGATATAGGGTTTTCGAGATTGGCGGGCCGCGGTCGGCACACCAACGGGCGGATAACGGTTGCTCCCATCTGGTCGGCAAAGGTAATAGTCAGCGCCACGGCAATGGCGCATCCTATCGCCACTTTCCAATGAAAATTGCGTACTATCACATAAAAAATAGCTGCATACATCGGCACCCAAATCCACCTCCCGCTAAAGGCATACATGAAATAATCCGCCCACTCCGCACGCCATCCGTTGATGGCAAGCAGCAGGTCGGTATCCATTTCGACCAGCCTCGACAAAACATCCGTCAATATCATTTTATCCTCCTATCTTACCTACTTATCTTCCGAACTTATTATCTCTTTGCGATATCATCATACAATTTCTGCAAATAGGCCTGACCCAGTGAAAGGTTCTTCCCTTTCTCCGCGCCTTCGTCCGCCACAACCGAACTCGACTCATTATTAAAAATCAATTGGTTCTCCGGTGTCACCATGCCGAAAGCATCGGGCACGGTGAAGAATGCAAAATGAGGAGAAGCCGGATTGAGCATATCCTTGCTGAACGTAAAGTCCTTGTGCGGCAACGAAAGTTGCGCCAACAACGTAGCGGCAATATCCTGCTGCGAACCATAACCGTCGATGCGTCTTGGCTGGCGTATCACTCCGCCCACCATCAACAAAGGTATCTGGTAACGGTCTATCTCAAGATTGCTGATATTTTCGGGATAAGCCCCAGATGGTCGGGAACAAACAAGATAACGGTGTTCTTCCACCGTGGCAGTTCGCGGAACTTCGCTACAAAGTCTCCGATACAACTGTCGGTATAAGCAAAGGCATTCAAGCGGTCGTTCTGCAAGCGGCGGTAAGGAACTTCAAACGGTTCGTGACTGCTGGATGTCTGCAACACGCGGAAACGCGGTGCATCGTTCTCCTCGCCAGCCGCCTCGTCCTTCATGTCTGCCAGCAGACGATTGAACACAAGATGGTCGTGTGCGCCCCACTTGCTCAAACGTTCCGATACGGAGAAGTCCTGGTCGGAAATAATATCGTCGAAGCCCGAAGACATCAGGTAGGAGCGCATATTGGTGAAGTCGGCATCGCCGCCATAGTAATATCTCGTGGAATATCCGGCATTCTTCAGGCTACCGGCAATGGCAGGCAGAGACTGCGTCTTGCGGGGATACTTCATGATGCTGGTGGTGGGCTGTGCGGAATAGCCACTCAGGATGGAAACCAGTCCGCGGTCCGTGCGGAAACTGTTGGCATAGAAATTAGTGAAAAGAACACCCTCTTGTGCAAGGCTGTCCAGATTGACCACCACATTGGGGGTTCCTCCCAAGGTCTTCATCAACTTGGAGGAGAAGCTCTCCATAATTACGATATATACGTCCGGACGCTCCACGGTAAACAACGAGCGCAACGAGTCGGGCATCTGCTGCAAAGAGTCGGCCACTACCGTATCCTTTCCCAGCACAGCGGGGTCCAGCAGTTCGGAGAAGATGCGATCCGCCTCTCCCGCTTCCATAAAGCGATATTGTTTGCTGAAGTTCTTCTGTTTGGAAAGTGACTCCATCAGGCTGAAAGCCGGATTGATAGCGGCATGGTTCAGGCGTTGGTTCGTGCTGAAATAGACTTTGCCCGTGTTCATGGTAGACACGGTGAAACCGCCACGTATAGGAATAAACAGCAACCCGGTCAGTAACAACAAGACACCGGATACTCTCAACCGGCGATAAGGCACTTTCATCCGCCTGAAATATTTCTTGGGCAACAGGATATTATAGAAGAGGGCATAGAGCACGGCTGCATAAACCGCCATCACCAGAATTCCTCCAATCACCATCCACACACTGACACTTGCCACCGCATCTGCCGGTGAGGAAAAGAAATAGAACAAGGGAGTGGCATCCAGCCGGAAGCCCCAATAGGGGTACAGTCCTATGTCTACCGTAAGGATGATGGATAGCAGGATGGAAATGAAAAGATAATAACCGCACCAGAAACGGCGAAGCGCATTGGAGAGTGTCCAAGCCGAAAAGATGAAAAGAAAGCCGGGAATAACAGCCAGATAACCTGCAAGCGACAAATCCAGCAACAATCCGCGACCTATCACCCCAAACCAGTCTGCCCACGAAGTATCCCCATACAACGATTGGTTATATAACAAAAAAGAGTGGTTTCTGCAAAGCAAATATGTAGACAAACAAGAGGTATGTTTTGAGAAATCCTATAAGCCTTTCTTTCATCAGTGCTTTATTTTAGAACAATATATTTGGCAAAAATAAAGTATTTTATTCTATTTATCGCCATTATTGACTAAGAAATACTGTGAAAGATAGGCTTATAGGTCTTTTTTCAATGCCGCTGCTTATTTCAGTTTGGCATACAAGATGTAATTATTATCATTTTCATGAATACTATCCACCAGTTTCTGCAAGCGTTCGCGGTCTTTAGTCGAAACATCTTTGTTCTTCTCCAGATAGTCGCTCAAACTTTCCTTCAGAGCCATTGGCTCCATATTGGCGATATAATATCCATTGGAGCAGCTATATTGAAAACCGGAGATAGGCATATTCCCCAGATAGTCGTTCACTACTTTATAGTAAGCACCCTTCAAGGACTGCTTGTCCATTATGAAATAAACAGGAGGCTCTGTCGTGAAAGTGGATTCATCCAGTTGCTTTTCTACGGACATATCACCGACAAAGTGATGCGGCAATTCCTGATAACTGTGAATAGGAATGTCTTTCTTACCAAAATCTACCGTGAAACGAGATACCAGACGACCCGGAGTATAGTGATATAGGCTGTCCGGACGACGTCCCCAGAATAAGAAAAGGGAAGCGTCAAAGTCCGGCCCATTCTTCTGGCTGAATACTTCATTACTGAAATCGGGATTTACCGTCAGATGTCTTGCAGGTACAGTATCTACAACTTCTCCATTCAGTTTCTGCGTCCATGCCACGCTGGGAAGAGGATTGAAGGGAAGAAGGAAGACGGACAACAGAAAGTCCTTCGTATTAGCTCTGAAAACGCCTTTCGGCACCGGATAATACAAAGGAACTCTTTGCACCAACTGGCCCTTCATATCATAAGCCAGTATGGCTCTGGCACTCCACGGCAGCAAATAAACACGTCCGCCGGCTTCGTCTATCTGGGCATCATACACATTCTGATACTCTCCGGGGCCTTGTCCGAAAGAACCTACACTGCAAATGAACTTGCCCGACTTGTCGAATAGCTTGAAAGGGGTCTGTGAGTGACCATACACCAACAGATAATTATCAGATACTATCACTCTATTCACCGGCACCAACGCTTCATCCCGATTGTCCAACTTCGTGATTTGCAACTCTTCCGCCAGATAACTCAAAGGCAATGTCACCGTATCGGTCAAAGCACTCGGACGACAAACCCATACCGAGTCTCCGTTCACCATCTCTATTGAACCGACGATTGTCTGGGCATCCAATACGGAGCTTTTCTTAGCTCCATCCGTACAAGAACTTAAACCTAAAATAAGGGATAGACTCATCAGCCACCCTACTCTCTTCCACTGTTTGTTTTTCATAAATATTCTACTTTGTGTGAAACAATGTGACAAAGGTAGGTGTACAAAGAAAAACAGGCAAATAATCATATAGACAAAAACGCCCGATAGTAGGCAGGACAATTACCTAATTATAAGACGATTGAGACATTTGTACATCAAATTAGTATAGACAAAACCTCAGAAACGGCGCAGAAAGTCGTCTAATGTTTCAGTTGTATCGGTCAGTCCCAATTTGTCCCGTTTCATTCGTTGCTTCTTGTGGCTGACCGAAGTACGACTGATGCAATAAATGTCGGACAAGTCCTTAATACTGACATTAATCTTCACCAGACAACAGAAATAGACATCTTTCATACTCAGTTCGGGGAACGCTTTCTGCAACCGCACGGAGAATTTATCATAACTGCCGTCCACGGTCTGACGTATATTTTCCCACTCCCCATCGGAGAGGATAATACGCTTGTTTTCATTCTCATTATCCTCTTCTGCCGCTTCTTCGTCCTTCTCCAAAGAAGGTATTTTATGGAATGACTTCATCCGGCGGAAAAGCGACTCGCGAAGCAGGCTCTCCTTCTCACGCAGTGTGCTCAGTTCTTCTGATTGCTGCAACAGTTGTTCCGTTTGTTCCAGGCGCAAAGATTGTTCATGCCAGAGTTGCTTGTACATCTGACGTTTGCGGCGTTGCCAGGCAATGAAAACGACAGCAAAGGCCACAACAAAGCACAATCCTAACGTCAAAAACTCAATTTCCCTTCTCTGCTTATCTATTTTCAAGTGATTTAGTTCATTCTTCAGTTTAGTCTTTTCATACATCTACCTGCTCTTGACGGAGCCTTCTCGCATCAGTTCATCCGTCAAAGACTTTTCGGCAGAGAGGGCGGCATAAAAGGCACAACTGTCTTTTCCCTGAGAAAGATATATCAGTTTCAGCCTGCGGGAGGCCTCGCCCGCCACCCAAGGATTTAATGAAGTGGCGGCGACACGATAATAAGTGGCGGCTGAATCATATTGATTGACTCCAATCCAGAGATTTCCCTTCGCCAAATGATAGAAGGGCACTACCTTTCTGCTATTCACATTTTCCCGGATAGCATCCAAAGCCGACAGTCCTTTCCTATAATCTCCTACCGTGACACAAGCTTCCATCACCTCCTGGCAAATCGTACCATAAAGCCAGTCATCTGCCGTGTTACTGGCCTTCAGATAATATTCGATAGCATTATCCAGCTCTCCACTCTTTGCATAGATATGGGCAAGGGCACGGTTCACGTGCGCTTTATCTTCGCCTTTATTAAGATAGCTTTCAGCCTGTTGCATGTAGAACAGCACGCTATCCATCCCGGAAGAACGGTCGGCACAACTTATCCCCTTTCTATACATAGCGACACCGATGGCAGAAGAATCTGATTTCACCTCAGTCTCTTCGGCAACCGATACTTTCTCCTTTCCGCCACAGGAGATTAAGAAATAAGGTATTAAAAATAAGGGTAAGAGTTTCTTCATGCTTTCAGACTGATTATTATCGGTTACGTTTCAGATATAAACGGTCGGTAATCGCGGCAGGTAATTCGTGTTCGTAGTGGGTTACCATAATCATAGTCTTGTCCTGACGGCGACAGAAAGCCTCTATTATTTTCTTTACCCGGCGGCGGTTGTAAGTATCCAGACCGTGCAAAGGTTCGTCGAGAATTAACAATTCGGGGTCTTTTACAAAAGCACGCGCCAGCAGAGCCAAGCGTTGTTCGCCGCTGGAGAGTTGCAGGAAAGGGGTATCCTTGAGGGCGGCAATGCCGAAAACATCCATCCACCATTCGCAGGTAGCCATTTGGTCGGCATGAGGACGCTTGTAAAGGCCGATACTGTCGTGCAGTCCGGAAGCTACAATCTCGATGGCCGGCAGGTTTTTCAGATAAGCACGGTGCATCTCCGGACTGACGTAGCCGATGTGTTTCTTTATCTCCCAAATGCTTTCGCCCGTTCCGCGCTTACGTCCGAAGAGGCTGATGTCGCAGGCATAGGATTGGGGATTGTCGGCACACACCAGACTGAGCAAAGTGGACTTACCCGCACCGTTTTCTCCACTCAACGCCCATTTCTCGCCACGCATCACCGTCCAGTCCAGTTCTTTCAGGATGGTGCGGTCGTCATAGCGGATACTGACTTTATTCAATTTGACAACTTCGTCCGAAGTGAAGTTCGTGTTTTCGTAAGGAAGGTCGATGATGCGTTGCTGCAATTCATCGAGAGGCTGCGCATCGGCTTCCATACGTGCGGCATCTTGTGCACGGAAAGCTTGCAGGTATGCTTCACGCTCCATCTTTTCGCCTACTACTTTATTGTCGACCGGTACTACATGAGTAATGAAGGAAGGGATGTCATCCATCATGGAGAGCACGAGGACGAGTTGCAGGGAAGAGAGTTGCGTCAGCTTCTCCAATACCTTAAAGAGCAATTCGCGCGTGGCGGCATCCAGTCCGATGAAAGGATTGTCCATGATAAGAATGCGGGGGGCAGTGAGCAGGGTCTTTGTCAGTTGGAACTTGCGAAGTTCGCCGCTGCTGAGGAGAATAATCTTCTTGTCGAGCATCGGCTCGATACGGAAAAGGTCGAAAAGTTGTTGCTTAAGCGCTTCATCTTTTATCTCGCCCAACATATTGCACACCTCGGGCGCATCGTCTTGGTCATGTGCGTTCCAGCGTTGCTGATAGTAATAGTTGGCATCGGCAGAGCCGTAGGTATCCAGGAAGGCGATGTACTTAATATTGTCATAAGCAGTCTGCGTGGCGGAAGGACGGAAATCGTAGGTCAACGTACCTTCACGCAGAGGGTACTTACCCGTAAGCAGGTCTACCAACAGGCTTTTGCCTGCTCCGTTGGGGCCTATAATAGCGATGTGTTCTCCGTCAAGAAAATCAAGAGCGACTGGTTGTGAGAGACGAATAAACGGGTTGCGTGCCACGCCCCCCGTTATATTTATAGTATGTTGTTGCATCATTTATACATTATTATCGCCGACTGCGCCGGAACCACAATTTCCGAGCCATATACCGTGCCTAGGCCGCGCTCACTGATAAAACCGTCCTTGCAAACTACCGTGTATTTACCCTCAGGTACGGTCAGTTTTGCAGACTCCTTACGTCCATTCAGTACCACAACTATTTCCTCCCACGCATCACCGCCGGCATGTTCTTTCAGGCGATAGGCCACTACATTGCTTCCCTCCACCGGAAGGAACTCCAAATGTTTGCGAACCAGTTCTGCATCACCCAAGCGGAAAGCCGGATGATTTTTGCGCAGTTGTATCAATCCCTTATAATAGGCAAATACATCTGCATGTTGCGCCTTGCGCCTCCAGTCGATGACATTGATGGAGTCGGGGCTTTGATAACTATTATGCACTCCTTTCTTGTCGCGCATCACTTCCTCGCCGGCATAAATAAACGGTACGCCCTGCGAAGTAAACACAGCCGTCTGAGCCAGCTTATCCAACCGCGCCAGTTCTTCGGGAGTAATGCCGGGGATACTGGCTTTCAACCTGTCCACCAGGCACATATCATCGTGGCAAGACACATAGCTAATCATCTGCGTAGGTTGTTCCGCCCATGCGGCCTTGCTGTAGTTCACCAAACTATTATCGACCTGCGGATGACAGATAGCCCCCACAATGCCGAACTTGATACTCTCCTTTCCTCCCGGCAATCCGGCAAGGAAAGTTCCCTGATGATTGTCGTTGAACGGGCCGCGCAAAGCATCCCGCATTTCGTCCGAGAAGGCAGCCACTCCCGGCATCTTATAGGTATTAGCCTTCATTGCCAGCGAATCCTCCGGCAACTGCGGTGCCGAAGCCGCCCACCCTTCACCGTAGATAAAGATAGACGGGTCTACCGCCGATGCTGCCTTGCGTATTTCGTTCATCGTCTCTATATCATGAATACCCATCAGGTCGAAACGGAAACCGTCGATATGGTATTCGTTTATCCAGTGCAACACGGACTCTATCATGTACTTGCGCATCATGGGGCGATTACTTGCCGTCTCGTTGCCGCAAGCCGATCCGTCGGCATAACTGCCGTCCGGGTTTTGGCGATAGAAGTAACCGGGGACGGTACGCTCAAAGTTGCTTTCCGCCGTATTGAAAGTGTGATTGTACACCACATCCAGTACCACGCGGATACCGGCCTTGTGCAAAGCCTGCACCATCTGCTTGAATTCGCGGATGCGCACCTCCGGTTTATAAGGGTCGGTGGAGTACGAGCCATCGGGCACGTTATAGTTCTGCGGGTCATATCCCCAATTGTATTTATTCTCATCGAGTTTCGTCTCGTCTACGGAAGCGTAATCGTAGGACGGCAGGATGTGCACGTGCGTCACTCCCAACTCTTTCAGGTGGTCGATACCCGTTGCCAACTTGTCCGGGCTTACCGTATCTTCTTCCGTCAGCGCCAGGAACTTGCCTTTATGCTCGATGCCGGAAGAAGCATCGACAGAAAAGTCACGGTGATGCATTTCATAGAGGATAACATCGGCAGGCGATGCCAGCGACGGGCGTTTGTCTTCCGCCCATCCTTCGGGGTTAGTATCCGCCAGGTCGATAATAGCGGCACGATGCCCGTTCACGCCTACGGCTTTTGCATTGATGCCCGGTGTGTCTCCCAGCCATTTATCATTGATTTTCACATTGAAAGCATAGAACTTGCCTTTCAGGTCTTGCTCCACCTTAGCCGTCCACGTGCCCTCCTCGCCGGGCGACATCGTAACCGTCTCGTAAGCATGCCCGCCTTCACCTGCATCATAGAGCATCAACCGCACTTCTTCCGCCGTGGGCGACCAAAGCGTGAACTGCGTGGCGGCAGGCGCATATTCCATTTCCGACAGACTGCCCGAACGAACCGGATAAAGTTCGTACGAAGCATACTCCTTTTTCGCCGGAGCACAGCTGACAACCGTTGTTGCAGCAACCCCAATAATAACTAAATCATTCAACTTCATAATCGCAACCAATGTATTAGATAGTAAGTATTCATCTTTATAATATCACTCTATCACCTTTTCACCTTATCCGGATTTTTGGCGATGAAGTCTTTCCAGCCGTGATAGCCTTTCTCCACTGCCGGCCGTCCCATTTGCAGGAAGTGACAATAAGCGGCGGCAAGACCGTCGGTGGCATCCATAAAGGTGGGCATATCCTCCTTGGAAAAGTGCAACATGCGTTGCAGCATGTCCGCCACCTGTTCTTTGGATGCTTGTCCGTTGCCGGTAATCGCCATTTTTATTTTCAGCGGGGCATACTCCGTAATAGGAATATCACGGCTCAGTGCGGCAGCCATCGCCACTCCCTGCGCACGCCCCAACTTCAACATGGACTGCACATTCTTTCCGAAGAAAGGGGCTTCGATGGCAAGTTCATCCGGCAGATAGCTTTCAATGATGCTCAGCACCCGTTCGTGGATATGGCAAAGCTTCAGGTAATGGTCACCGAATTTGCGAAGGTCGATAATGCCCATAGCAATCATTTCGGGCTTTACACCCGTCACGCGGAGCACACCATATCCCATAATAGTAGTACCGGGGTCGATGCCGAGAATGATTTTTTCCTTAACGGGTTGTATCACACTATCACCTCCATTAATGTAGGAAATCCTACGACCTTATCTTTAAAGGTTTTCAGCAACTCTTCATTCAGCTTCACGCCCTGCTCCTGATGCCAGCGATGCAGTTTGGCAGAATTTTCCACCTCGAACTGAACGGAAAAGCTCTCCCCTTCATCCCGATGGCTCAACACGCGCAATATGCGCGGAACATACAATGTTCCATGCTTTTCAACTTCGGGAAGATAGTATTCCTGCATCCAAATCAGGAAGTTTCTCTCCTGTCCTTCATCCACCTGATAGGTCGTATTATATATCAACATAACTCTTTTTTCTAATTTGTTTCGCAAACATAGCAATTATTTCAGAATAATGCATTATATTTGCGCCACCAAAATGCGAGACATTCCGCAAACGTTGGCAAGGGGGGGTTAGCTCATCTGGCTAGAGCGTAACACTGGCAGTGTTAAGGTGATCGGTTCGAGTCCGATACTCTCCACTAAGGTTGACTTTTAGTCAGCCTTTTTTTATGGGATCAGTCGTAAAACTTGGTGGGTACTTTTCTGTAAGTTGTGCAACATTTCAGTGTGATTATTTTTTAGACGCGGATTTAGCGGATTAGGCGGATTTCTTTTATTTCCATGCGGTATAAAGCTAATGCAGCACAGCTTTAAAAATCCGCCTAATCCGCTAAATCCGCGTCTAAAAAATTGAACACACACGCATAAATTCCTAAGCAGCCCAGATTCACCAGGTTTTGCGACTGATCCTTTTTATGCCCTGCTTTGAAGTACTTTACAAAGGGGTATTTATTCGGCACCGGGGAACGGAGTGTTCCCCGGTGCCGAACGCATCGTTCCCCGGTGGGGAACACAATGTTCCTTATCGGGGGCGAATTTTATCTCTTCTTTAAATTAGGCAGGAAACAGGCCACCAATCCCAGTAAAGGCATGAAGGCGCAGACATTATACACCGCTTCTATTCCGAACTTATCCGCCATTCCTCCCAACACCGCCGAAACGATGCCGGCAATACCGAATGCAAAACCGAAGAATAAGCCGGAAATCAGTCCCAACTTATTGGGAAGCAACTCTTGCGCATACAGCAATATAGCCGGAAAAGCAGACGAAAGCATAAAGCCCACGCAGAAGCTCAGTATCCCCGTCCATTCAAGTCCTGCATGGGGCATCAGTAAACTGAACGGTGCCGTACCGAGAATAGACACCCAGATGACATATTTGCGCCCCACTTTGTCGCCAACCGAACCGCCAACCAATGTACCTACCGCAGTAGCCACCAAGAAGACGAACAAGAATAATTGCGATTGCTGAATAGTGACACCGAATTTATGTATCAGATAGAATGTATAATAGCTTGTCAGGCTCGCCATATAGATGTACTTGGAGAAGATTAGTATCAGCAGAATGGAAATGGCGAATACAGTCATCTTTGAAGACAAAGGCCGTTCCACTTCTTTCTGGGTAAGCAACGGACGCTTCTTGAGGTGGTTCAGGTACGAACGATACCAACGGGAGATGGGGCAGCATCACCAGAATAGCCGCAATAGCTACAATGACGAACAAGGCGATATGCCGTCTTCCGTAAGGAGCTACCAACAGCGCCACCAGCAACGGTCCGAGCGAACCGCCCAAGTTGCCGCCCACTTGAAACAAGGACTGAGCCAGCCCGCGCTTACCGCCCGAAGCCAGAAAAGTGATGCGCGACGCCTCGGGATGCAACACGGAAGAACCTATACCTACTATAAATACGGAAGCAAGCAGCCAATACAAATTGCTTGCAAAGGTCAGATTTAAAATACCGACCAGCGTAAAGCTCATGCCCATAGGCAGCGACCAGGGAAAGGGACGTTTATCAAAAATAAGTCCGATGACCGGCTGGAACACCGAAGCCGACATCTGATAGACCAATGTAATCAGACCAATCTGCGCAAAGCTCAAAGATAAATCTTCTTTAAACAGAGGATATACGGCGGTAATGACAGATTGGAGCAGGTCGTTGAAACAATGCGAGAAGCTCAACGCGATAAGAATAGGGAAAGCTATTCGACGGGTAGGCGGTCTTTGGGTTTGTATCATTATAGTATAGTTTATCTAAATCGGGTGCAAAGGTATATAAAGTATTCCAACGACGATTGAGGTTAATAAAAAATAATATGTAACGATTAGGGGCAAAACAATGATAAAATTGTATCTTTGCACCGCTTTATGCATTTGGAGAATTAATAATAACAACGATATGATAGCTAAAATCAACCAGCTTCTGCAAGAAGTGGAAGCACTGAAAGCCGCCAACGCGGAGGAACTGGAAGCACTGCGCATCAAATACCTCAGTAAGAAAGGTGCCATCAACGAACTGATGGCGGACTTCCATAACGTAGCCGCCGACCAGAAGAAAGAAGTGGGTATGCGTCTGAACGAGCTCAAGAACAAGGCGCAGGAAAAAATTACAGCGTTGAAAGAACAGTTCGAAAGCCGGGACAACGGTTGCGACGACCTCGACCTGACCCGTTCAGCTTATCCCGTAAAGCTGGGTACACGCCACCCACTTACCATCGTAAAGAACGAAGTCATCGACATATTCGTCCGCATGGGCTTCAACATTGCCGACGGACCGGAAATTGAGGACGACTGGCATGTATTCTTTTCCATGAACTTTGCCGAAGACCATCCGGCACGCGACATGCAGGATACTTTCTTCATCGAAAGCAACCGGGAGAATGTGTCTCACAATATCGTTTTGCGTACACATACTTCCAGCGTACAGAGCCGCGTCATGGAAACGTCTCAGCCCCCCATCCGCGTGCTGTGTCCGGGACGTGTATATCGCAACGAAGCTATCAGCTATCGTGCACACGCTTTCTTCCATCAGGTAGAGGCCTTGTACGTAGACCGCAATGTATCGTTTACCGACTTGAAGCAGGCTTTATTACTCTTTGCTCAGGAAATGTTCGGCAACGACACCAAGATACGTCTGCGCCCTTCTTACTTCCCATTTACGGAGCCAAGTGCCGAGATGGACATCAGTTGTAACATCTACGGAGGCAAGGGATGTCCTTTCTGCAAGGGTACGGGCTGGGTGGAAATCCTAGGTTGCGGTATGGTAGACCCGAACGTATTGGAGTTGAACGGCATCGACAGCAAAGTATATAGCGGATACGCCCTGGGTATGGGTATAGAACGTATCGCCAACCTGAAATATCGCGTAAACGACTTGCGTCTCTTCTCTGAAAACGATACACGTTTCTTGAAAGAATTCGAAGCGGCTTACTAAATATTTCACCACAGAGGGCACAGAGTCTCACAGAGTTTTTTTGAACCACAGATTACACAGATTAGCACAGATTTAATCTATAGAACTCTGTGAGACTCTGTGTCCTCTGTGGTGAATAAAAATTCAAAGTCATGGCAAAAGACAAACTCGTTACTTCCAACTATTGCCTTATTCTGGCGGCGAACTTCCTCTTGTACTTTACCTTCTACCTCAT
This sequence comes from Bacteroides sp., assembly GCA_021203515.1. Lineage (GTDB taxonomy): Bacteria > Bacteroidota > Bacteroidia > Bacteroidales > Bacteroidaceae > Bacteroides. The sequence continues at coordinate 19,229 of JAJQAY010000043.1, forward strand.
ACTGCCTATATTACCTTTCTATCTGACTGAAATATTCCATACCGGAAATGCGGCGGTGGGCATCATCTTATCATGTTATACGATTGCTTCGCTCTGCATACGTCCCTTCTCAGGGTATTTGCTCGATACACTGGCACGCAAGCCACTCTACCTGATTGCTTACTTTATTTTCATCACTATCTTTGCCGGGTATATCCTGGCGGGTATTCTGTCTATATTCGTCCTATTGAGAGTAGTTCACGGACTTGCTTTCGGAATGGTGACAGTGGCGGGCAATACGATTGTGATTGACATCACGCCCTCCTCGCGTCGTGGCGAAGCGGTGGGATACTACGGGCTGATGAATAATACAGCCATGAGCTTCAGCCCGATGATAAGGCTTTTCATGCACGGAGCTTATTCTTTTGAAACTATCTTCGCCTGCTCACTGATTTCGGGCTGCATAGGTTTCGTGGCCGCCTGCCTCGTAAAGACTCCACAAAAACAACCCGTGAAGCTGGAGCCTATTTCGCTCGACCGCTTCGTGTTGCTGAAAGGTATTCCTGCGGGAGTAGCCTTGCTCCTACTCTCCATCCCCTACGGTATGACAAGCACTTACGTTGCCATGTACGCCAAAGAAATAGGAATTACCATCAATTCGGGATTGTTCTTCACGTTTATGGCGGTCGGCATGGCCGTATCGCGCATGTTCTCGGGGAGGCAAGTGGATAAAGGACGCATTACGCAAGTCATCACGCTGGGGCTGTATCTGGTCTGTGCCTGCTTCTTTGTGCTGTCCGCTTGCGGCATCCTGATGAAGACGATGCCGGAACTGACCGATATTCTGTTCTTCATGGTCGCCTTGTTGTTAGGAGTCGGATTTGGCACCATGTTCCCCGCCTTCAACACGATGTTCGTAAACCTAGCGCCCAACAGTCAACGCGGAACCGCCACCTCCACTTACCTCACTTCGTGGGATGTAGGCATCGGCATCGGACTGACAGCCGGCGGATACATCGCCCAGATTACCTCTTTCGATATGGCTTATTTCACCGGAGCCTGCCTCACGGTAGTCTCCATCTTCTATTTCAGATTGAGAGTAGCCCCCCATTATCATAAAAACAAATTGCGATGAGAAAGAAAGAACGTTATGAAAAAATACTGGCGTGGTTCAGAGAGAACCGCCCCGTAGCAGAAACCGAGTTGCATTATGAAAACCCGTTCGAACTGCTGATTGCAGTCATTCTCTCTGCCCAGTGCACAGACAAACGGGTGAATATGATTACGCCCGCCCTCTACCGGGACTTTCCCACTCCCGAAGCTCTTGCCGCCACCACACCGGAGATGGTTTACGAATATATCCGCAGCGTATCTTATCCCAACAATAAAGCCAAGCACCTCGTGGGAATGGCGAAAATGCTGGTGAAAGACTTTAACAGCGAGGTTCCCGGCACATTGGAGGAACTCATCAAGCTGCCAGGTGTGGGCCGCAAGACAGCCGATGTCATTCAGGCCGTTGTTTTCAACAAAGCCGCCATGGCCGTGGATACGCATGTATTCCGCGTCAGCCACCGACTGGGACTGGTTTCGGACAAGTGCACCACCCCCTTCAGCGTAGAGAAGGAATTGGTAAAACATATTCCTGAGGCCGAGATACCCATTGCACACCACTGGCTCATACTGCACGGGCGTTACATTTGCCAGGCACGTACCCCTCAATGTGATAACTGTGGTTTGCAATTGATGTGCAAATATTACTGCCAGAAGTATAAAGTTAGCAAAGAGACCGACGAAAACGAAGAATAAAGAGCAAATTCATATCCGGAAAAAGAAATAAATACTAACTTTGCGCTCACAAAGAGAAATCAATAACACTTTTAAATAATATGGAATATTATGACAATTGACCAATTTAACTTTGCCGGAAAAAAGGTATTCGTTCGTGTGGACTTCAATGTGCCCCTCGACGAAAACTTCAACATCACAGATGACAACCGTATGCGTGCCGCGCTTCCTACACTGAAGAAGATTTTGGCTGACGGTGGTAGTGTAATTATCGGTTCTCACCTCGGCCGTCCGAAAGGCCCGGCTGACAAGTTCTCTTTGAAACACATCCTGAAACATTTGTCAGACTTGCTGGGTGTTGAGGTACAATTCGCTAACGACTGCATGGGCGAAGAAGCTGCAGTAAAAGCTGCTGCTCTGCAACCGGGTGAAGTGTTGTTGCTCGAAAACCTTCGTTTCTATGCTGAAGAAGAAGGCAAACCCCGTGGTTTGGCCGAAGATGCAACAGACGAAGAAAAGGCTGCTGCCAAGAAAGCTGTGAAAGAAAGCCAGAAGGAATTTACCAAGAAATTGGCTTCATACGCTGACTGCTACGTGAACGACGCATTCGGTACTGCTCACCGCGCACACGCTTCTACGGCACTGATTGCTAAATATTTCGACAAAGACCACAAGATGTTCGGTTACCTCATGGAGAAAGAAGTGAAAGCCGTAGACAAAGTGCTGAACGACATCAAACGTCCGTTCACTGCCATCATGGGTGGTTCTAAGGTTTCTTCCAAGATTGAAATCATCGAAAACCTGCTGAGCAAGGTTGATAGCCTGATTATCGCCGGCGGTATGACTTATACTTTCACCAAAGCTATGGGTGGCAAGATTGGTATCTCCATCTGCGAAGACGACAAGCTGGACTTGGCTCTCGACCTGGTGAAGAAGGCAAAAGAAAAAGGGGTAAACCTGGTACTGACCGTAGATGCCAAGATTGCCGACTCTTTCTCTAACGATGCCAACACGAAGTTCTGCCCGGTAGACGAAATACCTGACGGATGGGAAGGTCTGGACATCGGTCCTAAGACTGAAGAAATCTTCGCTGACGTCATCAAGAAGTCTAAGACTATCTTGTGGAACGGTCCGACGGGAGTATTCGAATTCGATAACTTCACTCACGGTTCACGTGCAGTAGGCAAAGCTATCGTAGAAGCTACCAAGAACGGCGCTTTCTCACTCGTAGGCGGTGGCGACTCTGTTGCTTGCGTCAACAAGTTCGGCCTGGCAAGCGGTGTTTCTTACGTATCTACCGGTGGTGGTGCATTGCTCGAAGCGATCGAAGGAAAAATTCTTCCGGGTATCGCTGCTATCAACGAATAAGAAGAATTTAAATTATACAGAAGGTAGCTCTTTGAAAAAAGAGCTACCTTTTTACTGTTTATTTCCTGACAAATGAAACGAATTCTACTATCTTGTATTCTAATACTTGCAACTTATGCCCTGAAAGCACAAGACGCCTGCCTGAATGACGTCGTAAACACACTCAAAGACCGTATCAGCCTCGCCGGCTATGCACAAGTGGGATATACCTATGATGATGCCGGTGAAAAAGCCAGTAATACCTTCGACATCAAGCGGGTAATATTAATGGTAAACGGCAAAATAACCGATAAATGGTCGTGCAGTTTCATGTACAGCTTCGCCAATACCGGAAAGATACTGGAAGTTTATACGGAATACAAATTCCTGCCTCAACTCACCGCCCGCTTCGGACAGTTCAAGACCATGTACACCATTGAAAATCCGATGTCTTCCTGCTTCGTGGAGCTGATAAACTGCTACTCCCAATCGGTGAACTATCTGGCAGGTATCAATGGCAGCGACCCGCTATATGGTTCGAGCAGCGGTCGTGACATGGGATTGCTGATTTACGGCGACCTCTTCGGAAAGCTCGTGAATTATAACCTTGCCGTGATGAACGGGCAGGGCATCAACCTGAAAGACAAAAACAATCAAAAGGATATAGTAGGTGGCCTGATGGTTCATCCGCTGGAATGGCTGTCGGTGGGCGGTTCGTTCATCAAGGGTAAAGGATGTGCGGTGTCTGCTTCCACTATCAATCCGGATATTGCCGTGGGCGAAAGTTACACACGCAATCGCTGGTCGGTAGGCGCCACTATCCAGACGAAGCCGGTCAGCCTACGCACGGAGTATCTCGGCGGCAAGGACGGACGGGTGAAGAGCGACGGATATTATGCCACAGCATCGGTGCACGTATCCCCCAAACTCGACCTCATAGCGTCTTACGACTACCTCAATAAGGATAAAGCGGTTGCCGACAAACAAAGCAATTACGTGGCAGGTGTGCAATACTGGTTCTATCCCAAATGCCGCGTGCAGGCGCAATATACTTATTGCGATCCGCACAAAGGGGAAAGCTCTAATTTGTTGCAGGCGCAGTTGCAGGTACGTTTCTAAAGAGCATTGACAAGAAACGCCATTAGTATTTACTAAATGTGACGAACTTTTTGGCATTCTTTTTGTACATTTGTAGAGTATATCACCTAAAGATTACAAATTTATGAATGAGCAAGCCATACAAGAACAATATCAACATATCGTCAGCCTACTGGAACAGAAACGCCTGAAAGAAGCGCAATTGCAACTGGAAGCATTCCTATGGAATTGCAGCGACTGGTTGCTCCGCAACCGCCTGGAACAAGCCAAAGTTTCCTATCAATATATGTTGCAGTACATGCGCCAGGGAGTAAACGATCCGGAACGGCAGAAACTCTATCGCCAGCTTCTGACCGAAACGTGGGAGGTTGCCGACCAGGCACGTATCTGTCTGCTCGATGAAGTATCCAGCCATTACTACTACTCCTTGCACAAGAACAAGAAGAACATGGCGCAAGGATATACCATGCTCGATTGGCTGAAGGTGTTGGAGTCATTCCCCGACGACCTGGCAGTCAGCCAACTGATGCCCAACCCTGCAAAGGCGACAGACCTCGCCTTGCAGCGGCACGAACAAACCAATCAATATCTGTTCCTCACCACATGGGGAAACAGTGAATGGACAGCAGAAGACGAGCAGCAGGCCAAAGCCTTTCTGGACTCCGAATTGCTGCCAGCCAACGACTTATGTTTGCTGGTCGGTGCTGTCCTACTCAGCCTGCAGGAGTGTTTCGATCCCCGTAAGTTTTCATGGCTACTGGATGCAACGACACATGCCGAAATACAAGTCAACCAACGGGCCTTGGTAGCAATTGCCTTTACGCTGCACACACATCCCAACCGCCTGTCACTCTACCCCGAACTGGAAGCACGCCTCTCGCTGTTCAATGAAGATTGCAGCTTCGGCAAGCAGTTGAACCGTATTTATATCCAGTTGCTACGCAGCCAAGAGACGGAGAAGATAGACAAGAAGATGCGCGAAGAAATCATTCCGGAGATGATGAAGAATGTGGGCATCATGCGCAACATGAAGTACGGCTTCGAAGATAATGCCGAAGAAACAGACCGCAACCCGGACTGGGAGAAGGCTATCGAAGAGTCCGGCCTGGGCGACAAGATACGCGAAATGAACGAGTTGCAACTGGAAGGGTCTGATGTATATATGAGTACCTTTGCGCAACTCAAAAGCTATCCGTTCTTCCAGAACCCGCACAACTGGTTCTATCCGTTCGACATGCACCATTCCAGTATTGTACGGGAGTTCGGCATGTCTCCAACCGGAGACAACGCTATCCTTTCCCTGATACTGCAATCGGGGTTCTTCTGCAACAGCGATAAATACTCGCTTTGCTTCACGATGGCACACATCCCGCAAGCACAGCGCAGCATGATGTTGAGCCAGATGACTTTGCAGGACTTGAACGAACTGATGGACGAAAGCAAATCATCCAGCCTGCGGCAATACGCCCAACGCCCGGATGTTGTCAGCAACCAATATATTCATGACCTATACCGTTTCTTCAAGCTGAGCCAACGCCGCCACGAGTTCCGCGACATCTTCAAGGAAGAAATCGCCCTGCATCGCATCCCGGCATTGAAGGACATCTTGTGCAAACCGGAGTTACTGGTTGCCGTAGCCGATTTTCATTTCCACAAAGAGCATCCGGCAGAGGCGCTGGAGATGTATACGGAAGTGATAGACATGAATTATGGTGATGCCGACATCTTCCAAAAGGCAGGTTATTGCCTGCAAAAGGAAAAACGGTATAAAGAAGCCATCAGTGCCTATAAGAAAGCAGATATCCTGAAGCCCGACCATGTATGGACAATCCGCCACCTGGCCACTTGCTACCGTCAGTTACACGATGCTACGTCTGCATTGGAATATTACAAGAAAGCAGAAACGATACAACCCGAGAACCGCAACGTGCTGTTCCTCATCGGTAGTTGTCTGGCCGAGTCGGAACGCTATAAAGAAGCACTTCAATACTTCTTCAAACTGGATTTGATGGAGAATGATTGCATCAAGGCCTGGCGTGCCATTGGCTGGTGTTCGTTTGTCAGCGGGAAGTATGAGCAGGCCATGAAGTATTACGATAAAGTGCTCGCGCTGAAACCGATTGCCACGGATTATCTCAATGCCGGACACGTGACATGGCGACTTGGGAATACGGAAAAAACTATCGAACTGTATGGTAAAGCATCCGCAGAGAGCAGTAGCCTGGAGACATTCCTGGATATGTTCGACAAAGATAAGGAAACGCTTGTCAGACAAGGAATTGACGAGAGGGATATTCCGTTGATAAAAGACTTGATAAATTGAGAATTTACATTCTCAATTTATCAATTTACTAAGTTCTTTGTAAAGCCGTTGCACCGGCAGTCCCATGATGTTGTAATAGCTTCCGGAGATATTTTCCACACCGATAAAGCCAATCCATTCTTGCACACCATAAGCACCTGCCTTGTCCATTGGCTGGAAGGTGTCGACATAATAGGTGATTTCTTCTTCTGTCAGTTGGGCAAAGCGCACTTCCGTCTGAGCGGTGAAGCTATGTTGCCATCCTGTCGTGGTAATGCAGACACCGGTAAACACTTCATGGGTACGGCCGGACATTTCCCGCAACATCCGCAGGGCGTCTTCCCCATCCTTCGGCTTCCCCAGCACTTTGCCATCGAGCCAGACAATGGTGTCCGCAGTAATCATCAATTCACCCGGTTGTAGCATATTCTGATAGGCATCAGCCTTTTCTTTAGCGATATAGAGAGGAATGTCCGCGCCCTGCAAGGTTTCGGGATAAGACTCATCCACATCGGGCAAGGTACGCACTTCATAGTCTACGCCCAGTCCTGCCAACAACTCTTTCCGACGGGGAGAGTTGCTGGCAAGAATTACTTTGTATTTCTTTAGATTATCTAGCATATCTATTAGTATTATAATAATTTATTTAAGAGCAGTTATTATATAACTATATAATCAAAGTATCTGTCATTCAGAGCGTAGCGAAGAATCTACTCTCTTTAATACGGCGCAGCTATGTACTTAGAGAAGAGATTCTTCGCTACGCTCTGAATGACAGATAGATTAGCATATATAAAACGATACGGTACGGGTTGCAAAAGCTTTACCAACCAAATGCTTTCTCGTCCGCCATCCAAAGCCCCTTTACTTTCAGAAACTGCTCCACGATGTCACGCCCGCAACCGTATCCACCGTCTGCATGAGAGATATATCGGGCAACGGATTTAACCTCGGGGGCGGCATCCCGGGGGCAACAAGGAAGCCCGCAGGTAGTCATCACCTCGATGTCGGGAATATCATCACCCACATACAGAATTTCCTCATCCTGCAAACCATAGCGGTCGCGGAAATCCCGGTAATCGTGTATCTTGACGGAAGAGCCCATATAGATATTCTCGGCAGCCAATCCTAAAGCGAGGAAATGCTTGCGGACAGCTTCCGTGCGGCCTCCCGTAATGATGGCCAGCGGTATTCCCTGTTTGGCAGCCAGATGCAACGCATAGCCGTCCTTGATGTTTACGGTACGCATCGGCTCGCCTTCCGTACTCATCGGAATTACATTGGAGCTTAACACTCCGTCTACGTCGAAAGCAAGCGCTTTTATTTTATTCAGGTCGTAATTGATTGTACTCATATTTTAGATTGTTAGGATGGTCGTTAAAAACGCATCGTTTATCGAGCAAAAACACATCATCTGTTTATCCCAAACGCATCATCTATTTACCCTAAACACATCATCCGTTTGGGGCCAACGCATCATCCGTTTTTATCCGATGGATATTCTTGCTTATCAACTTATAGATTTCCTGCATTTCCGGCTCATCTGCAAGCATTTGCAGATGACTGTTGATGACATTCTCATCATAACGGACGGCAGGGCCGGTCTGTGCCAGACGCGGTTCCAGTTCATGCACCTTGCGGGCAGTCTCGTCTATCAAGGGCAGCATCACTTCGAAAGGAAGCTGATACTTCTTCAACAAGTCGGCAGCAAGGGCATACATATGATTGGTGAAATTGCAGGTAAACACGGCTGCCAGATGCAGGCTTTTCCGTTGCTCCGAAGTCGCCTCATACACCTTCTCGGACAGCGCGGAAGCTATCTCTTTCAGAAAGCAGGCATCTTCCGGCAAACGGCTTCCACAAAAATCGGTATCTCCCGGAAGCTCACCGCCCGTTGCTTGCTGAATGTCTGCATGGGATAAAACACTCCATAACGTTCTGCATGTCCCTCCCAGATATTCATCGGGATGCTGCCCGCCGTGTGCACCCACAAGGCATCCTCGCGTCCCGAAACGATTTCGGGCAATAGCTGCACAAAAGCCGAGTCCTTCAAAGAGACGATATAGAGTTGCGCCTCGGCGGTGACAGCCGGCAAGTCGGTGGTATATTCCGCCTCAACCGCTTGTGCCAACGTCTGCGCCGACTCTTTCGTGCGACTATAGACCTGCACGATGCGAAATCCTTTATAATAAAGTGCCTTTGCCAGATTGGTTGCCAAGTTGCCGGCACCGATAAATACAACGAATGTATCTTCTATACTTCTTTTCATCCTATCTCGTTGAAATCAAATATAAGACACTGCCTATCACCAGTAAGGCTACGGGCAAAAGATAAGCGGACATCGTGCCGAGCAACGCGGTTATCAGTCCGAAGTTCAGTACCAGCCACAGCCCTATCAACACCAGCCCCTACGGACTTATCACGTTTGAAGCAGAGAAAGATGACTGCCGTATAGAGCAAGAAATTATCCTTGTTCATCACCCAAGACAAGCCCAGTGAAGAAAAATGTATCAGTTTGTCTATCAGATAAAGCACACCGAATACAATCAGCGTGATGGCAGTAGCCCTGTATGCGTCTTTGTTATTGTTTGCTTTCGCCGCACTCACGGTTATTTTCCTCCATATTTGTTAAGGTGAATCTTTCCCCATTGCAGGTGTTCCTCGTTGAAAGGCTTGCGCTCCATCCCTTTATGTCCGATGGCAATGATACTAAGCACTTGCAGTTGCAAAGGAATGTCGAGAACCTCATGCACGTAGTCGCCGGAAGGTGCACCGGATGCAGCAAAACGTTCGCGAACCTGCACCCAGCAGCTACCCAGCCCCATATCTTCCGCTTGAAGTTGGAGATAGATGGAGGCAATGGCAGTATCTTCTATCCATACATCGCTAGCCAGCGGGTCGGCCGTCACCACCACTGCCAATGCGGCATCGGCAATGAACTGCGAGGCCTGCTCCTTGCAGAAAGACAGTTCTTTCAGTTTTTCCTTATCGTCCACCACAATAAACTGCCAGCCGTTACTACGTTTGGAAGTGGGGGCCATCAGTGCCGCCTTCATAAGCGTTACGACTTGCTCCTGAGTCAATTCTTCTCCGGTAAACTTCCGCATACTGCGGCGGGCTTTTATCAATTCACTAAAACTTTCCATACATTATACTGTTTAGTAGTTAACTACTCCTTATTATATGGCAAAGATAATGCAAACCGAGAGGAGAATAAAATGAACTCATCCATTTTTATGCCGAAGCGCGCTTATCTTTACTTTTAAGGCAAAAATACAAGATTATTTTTTAAATTTGCAGCAATGCCCTTGAAACTAACGACATATTACAGAGGGAGTCAGGTGCCCGAACTGCCGGGTACCAATACTTACCACTCTACGGCACTGTTTCGCATCTACGAAGCGACTCCGGGATATACACCTCTGCTCATTGTGGCTTCTGAAGGCGGTGTTCCGGTAGCCAAGCTGCTTGCTGCCGTAAGGAAAAGCGTGCGCCTTTTCCCACCTGCCATCATCAAGCGATGCGAGATATACGGCACAGGAGAATACTTTGATGAAAAGGCAGACAAGGAAGCAATTTTCAGCGACATGCTGCAACGGCTGACGGATGAAGCTCTGCGGGATGCCGTTCTTATCGAGTTCCGCAACCTGGAGAATGCGATGTTCGGCTATAAGACTTTCCGCGAAAACCATTACTTTGCCATCAACTGGCTACGTGTGCGCAACTCGCTGCACAGTGTAGAGAATGTGGAAGAGCGCTTCAGCCCTTCGCGCATCCGGCAAATCAAGAAGGGATTGAAGAACGGTGCGAGAGTGAGAGAGGCACATACCCCGGAAGAAATCAAGGCTTTTGCCCAAATGCTTCATAAGATTTACTCCGCCAAGATACGACGACACTTTCCCAGCATGGACTTCTTCCAACAACTGGAAAAACAGATGACCGAAAGCCAACAAAGCCGTATTTTCATCGTGACCTATAAAGAAAAGATTATCGGCGGAAGCGCCTGCATCTACTCCGACGACAGTGCCTACCTGTGGTTCTCCGGTGGGATGCGTAAGACGTATACCCTGCAATATCCGGGCATCCTTGCCGTGTGGTATGCCATGCTCGACGCCAAGCGACGCGGTTATCAGCGTTTGGAGTTTATGGAGGTGGGGTTACCTTTCCAGAAACACGGTTACCGGGAGTTTGTGCTCCGCTTCGGTGGAAAACAAATCAGCACCCGTCGCTGGTTCCGTTTACGTTGGGACTGGCTGAACCGGGTGCTGATGAAAATGTATGAATAGTTACCTGGAGAATCAGAAGTTCGTATAAACCGCATATCCGTGGGCAGGCACGCTTACTCTAGCACCTACCGCTTCACTCTGTCCGGTGAAGTAGTTATTCCAATTGCCCGTTGTTGACGGAAAGGCTACGTCAACAGTTCCTTGGGTAAAATTGCCTACTACCACCAACTTCTCGCCCGTAATGCTTTCCACCAGGAGCGAACGCCCGTCATTCCAATCGGCGACACCGACTTTCCACTCCAGAAAAGCACTACCTGCAAAGAGTTCCGGATGGTCGTTGCGCAACTTTATCAGAGAGGCATAGACATCGTGCAATTTCTTACGGTCGGCCTGATCCAAGTATTCCCAATGAAGCGGTTTACGACCTGTACGCCCATTTTCTTCTATGGAAACATCATAACCTTGTTCGCCAAACTGCCAAATCATCTTAGGTCCCGGCACCGTGAGGAAGAATGTGGTATTCAGCGCTAACTGGTTCATGCGGGCAGTGAGGTCAGTCTTCAACTCTCCTTCTCCCGATGCGATTTGCTTGTACCCCATACGTTCTTCATCGTGGCTCTCCATGAAACCCACCCAAGCCGGGGTCTTTTCATAAAGCTCACTGAATGAACTATTCACCGAACACCCCATAGCCGATTGGCAATAAGCTCCGTTCAAGTTACGCCACAGATGCATACCATCGGCAGCCAGTTCCTCCTCTTCCTTCACCTCGCAGAAGTGTTCCAAAATGACATAAACATCACTCTTTGTCTCCTTGATGGCAGCGTTATAATCTTTCAAGATGGCAATGCGGCTTGCATCATAATTGGACGCCGTACTTTCTGTGGACTTCTGCTGCGTAAAGCCCTTTGTGAGGTCAAAACGGAAGCCATCTATCTTATATTCATTCAACAGGAACTGCAAATTACGCTTCACAAACTTACGCACGAGTTCACTCTCATGATTGAAATCATGGAATACACTATAAGGATGAGGGGCGTCAACATTGAAATAGGGATTATTACTGGCCGTCTTATCTCCGTCCAAATAGAGTTTTGCAAAAGGACTATTACCCGTAGCATGGTTATATACGACGTCGAAAATTACTGCTATACCGGCTTCATGGCAGGCATCGATGAATTGCTTATACATTGTTTTTGTACCATAAACCTTGTCCATCGCAAAGAAGAAGCAAGGGTTGTATCCCCAACTGTCATTACCGTCAAACTCCTGTACCGGCATTAGTTCTATAGCATTGACACCCATTGATTTCAAGTAAGGGAGCCTGCCTTGCGCCCCTGCGAGATCACCGGAAGCAGTGAAGTCGCGCAGGTGCAATTCATAAATCACCAACTGCTCGGGGTTCGTTATTTTGAAGTCGTTCACCTTCCAGTTATAATTGTCTTTTTGTATCTTGAAGGTCGAAACAATTCCTCGTCCGCCTTCGGGATACGTCATGCTTTCATTATAGGTAGAAGCAGAAATATACTTATCATTATCCGGGTCGAGTATCTTTTCGGTATAAGCATCCGCCAAGCGTATCACTTCGCTCGCCTTTGTGCCTACGTAATACTGGAAAGCATATTCTTTACTCGCATCCAGCCCTTTCAGCGTAAGCCACCAACAGCCGGAAGTATCATCGCGATGCATCTGCGAATTCTCATCGTTGCTCAGTGTCCAGTCATTAAAATCGCCTACTACATATGCAAAGTCCTTGTGATTTCCATTCTTATCCTTATCATAAAGCACCAGTGTCACCGTAGAGTTATCCACTATATTGATCCCCTCCACTACTCCACCAGGCAAAGCAGCCGTCTTTATTTCACCCGGCACAAAGCCTTCATATTTCGTGTCGGTCACCGGGATAAAGAAATCCTCATCCAGTCCTTTCTTGCTTCCATCTGCATTGCGAACTACTACACCCAGTAGGTTCACCGCTGTCTCTCCGCTGCCAAACCACTCTCGGATACTCGGGCTCAGTGTAATGCTCCAAATATTAGTTTCGGATAAAGTCATCTTGCATTTATCCTTATTCTCTGTCCAGTCTGCCGGTACAAAATCCCAAGCACCTTCATTCACGACGCCGATATGAATATATACATCTCCATTATATCCGTAAAGGGCAGACTTCGTCCCTGCCTTGAAAGTAATGACTACGGGCTGGTCAGCATCCGGTTCTTCCGGGCTATAGCTGAAGCCTTCGGGCGTAGAAATAGATTTTACCGATTGTGTAATGAAAACTTCTTTACGCTGCGAACCCGACACAATAGTCAGTGTAGCTGAGCGTGGAGCACCTGTTTCATTCTCGCTGACCGATACGGTAATCGTGCCTGTACCGGCATTTCCTCCGGAAGGACTTATCTGGCACCACTTGCTGCTGTCCAGATTCTCCCCGCTGAGTGTGGCTGTCCACTCTTTCCCTGCTTCAAAGCTGATGCTTTGGTTGGAAGCCGCAGCAGCAAAATTAAAACCGTTATTGAAGATTGCTTCGCTCTCCGAAGTCGGCCTCAAGAACTCTTGCAGCTCCTCTTTGTTGTCGCTGCACGCCGCGAAAGCCAATACCAGACCGAGACATATTAAATGCCAATAAATAAAAATCCTACGTTGATTCATGATTTTCATATTACTAAATTATTAAAGTTATCACTTCATAAATGTAACCAGAAGAGAATGAATAAACTAACTATCAGTAAAGAAAGCGATGCTTGTCCTACGAAAACGTTTGCATGACAAAGAAAAATAACAAATAAGACTGCCCAAACGTTGTCAGACAGTCTTATTCCATATTAATTTAGAAGTTGAATTCTTTAATTGTCAGTAACCAAATCAGATGATTTCACCCAAATACTATAACTCCGGGCAGGAGCGCTCAATTCAACACGCCCGTCCGCTTGCACGGTAACTCTTTCAGCCGTATTCAGGGTATTAACCAAAGTTTGGTTGGACCAATCTGTAAAACCTGCCGCATTAACTGTCACCCACATGGACTTAATATCCGTATCATGATTGTTCAAAACAATTATAGCTCCATCTTTCACACCATTCCCTTGTCTTCTTGCAATGTACAGGTTCTTAACATTCTCTGCCGGATACGGATTTCCAGTTTCACTTAACACATTTATTACGCCTCCCAAATAGAGTTTACGTATTGATATTAGCTGTGCTATCGATTCTTTCAGCCATGCCGGAGCAGTCACTGTATGCGAAGCATCACTTGAATCGTACTGAGTTACTCCGAAGAAATGTGGATAGAAAAGACAGGGACGACCTTCATGGGTCAATATATAAGCATATCCCAAATGATAATCTTTGGTCACCCATTTATCATGCTCTTTCCCGTATCATGATTATCAAGGAATGTGACAACCGATGTGCCCGGCAATGCGTTACCATTGCTATTCCTTACCATTCCGGCATGATTCAACCAGCTCATATTGAAATTGCCGTCTCCATTACACATTTCTGTCAATGTACTTTTAAGCGGAAAGTCAAAGGCGTTCACATAGGCACCTAAAGCTGCCACGTTATTAACCCAATCTTTGATGCGATAATCGGCTCCCCAATATTCACCAACAATAAACGGTTGTTTTCCATCGCGAAGCGGCAATCCATTCACCCAATCAGCTACAAACGCTTCTTGGAAACCACGGACAAAATCCAATCGGAACCCGTCAAAGCCAACCGTATTCATCAACCATTTTCCCCAATCTCCCAAACGAGTTTGGACAGTTGCATCAAACGTATTCAAATCATTGCCGAAGAACTTCGTATTCGTAATTATCTCATCACTGCCGTATCCTCCCAGCCAATCATTGCCATCAACCGGATGGAAATTATTATAATGCCAAGCATAGTTGACTTCACCTGCCCCAGTATGGTTCGGATATGAAATAAATGTATTAGTATGCGCCTGCAACGTGTTAGTCGCAAGGTTTGTATCATTATGCCATATGGCTACCGGATAATACCCAAGCATACTTCCTGCATCTACCCACTGCATAGGCATTCCTTGTTCACGTCTTGCCGCCAAACGTATTTCAATATCATGTGTACTCGGCAGAGTGATTTTATACTCATCTATGTCAGACTGACTTTCGATATGCGCTCTCAATGTACGTCCCGAAGCCTGGAACACGTTATAACTTCCGTTTCCATTGTTCGGTTCGCTTTCCCATTCTCCATACGAAGTTATTTCACTGCCATCCCAACGTATCATGACATCATATCCCCGTTCTGTAACCGAAGAAGTCCACGGCAAACAATATCCTTTAATCTGAATATAATAATCACCGGAAGTCGCATTCGGTATCACCCAACGTATCTCATTGGCAGGATAAGCCATATACTGTCCGCCATTTGCCTCACCGAAAACATAAGCCTTAACGGCCAGATTAACCTCCTCATTGTCGTCATCCGAATAAATATGATTGAGCACCACATCAGAATAAACTTCGATTTTGGGAGACTGGTGCATCACGGCTATCATCTGTTCCAATTCTGAACGACTACCAAATCGGGTTTTTACTGTACCTTTCTGATTATAGTTACCTAAATCATAATGATCGAATATACCATAACCGTTATCCACAATTCCTCAATTACCTTTTGCCGGAACAGGAGTCCATATTCCGGTGATGCCGGCAGCCTTCAATTCAGGAGCTTTGGTGCGCAGATTGTCCCACCAAGAGCCGTCCTTTCTAGCCTCATCGACAGGAACATCCCAATAAAATGCTTGCATCATCACATCGTTCAGAGGAGAAAGGTTCAAAGTATCAACGGCATTCAACGAAGCCGCCCGAGTAGAAGCCGGATATAGGGCAAAGTCCTTATCCGCATTACAACTTACAAAACTTAAAACAAAAAAAACAATGCTACAAAGCCTCTGAGAGTTTTCATAGCTAAATTCATACATTCTTTCTTCATAAGCCATTCTATTTTGGTTTTATCAGTATATTTAAAAGCAATGTAAACAAGCCGTAGCCTTTTGTAGTCTCTTAAACCGAAAATAAAAATGAGAACTGCCTAAACAGTTCTCATTTTTATTACGCTACAATTTATTTACCAAAATCTTTTTCGCTTAACTCGTAAGTCATACTACCGGTATTATTCATATTAACATAAACCCGGTATTTTCCAGCAGTAACTTCAATGTTGTTTCCATCAACCGTATCAAGTACTCCCGGTGCTGTTATAGACCCCCAGCTTGAGCCCCAATCATTGTCTAAACGGAACTTGATTTCTCCAGCAGCAAATTCAACATCCGCCCAGAAACGTTGCTTGGCAGCATCAAATTGCAAATCGACTTCAGAGCCGCCCCAACCAGCTACTTGAGAGCCGGCATCACCAACAATACTTATTGCATCAAAAGACATATCTTTAGTCAACATCAACGTAGTCTTATCAAAACTCAAGTGATAGAAACGATGAGAAGAGTAACAACTTATATTGCCAGAGCTAGGAGAATTAATCAACTGGATAGAACCAGCCTCTGCTTCAGGAGCAGCAGCATTGCCGTCAACACCCCAGTTGCCATGGTCCCAATCAGCTGCATCTGATAACTTGAAACCGCCTTCCGCCTTTTCTCCGAAGTCAACCAAGCCTTGATATTTCACATCATCTTCTTCAAAGCAGAATAAGAATTGAGAATCACCATGACTCCAACCGCAATAATCACCAATAACCCAAATCTTCGGATATTCTTTTTCACCGTCATAAGCAGAGATAGTAGAAGTTATCTGATTAGAGTAAACCACCATAGCGGTCTGTTTAGAAGACAAATCTTGTACAAAGGCCTTCACACGGAAATAAACAACTGTCGGAGTTTCCGCTTCAACATCCCAACTCAATAACATGGAGTTCATCTTTTCTGCAGTCACCTCTAATCCTTTAGTAGCATCATCAGCCGAAGCTAACTCCTTTGAATCTTTAAAATCCGGAGATAAAGATGCTTCCAAAGAATACAGAAGAGAAACATTCAATCCAAAATCTGCTGCCGTATAACTGAATGTAGCAAAATCGGAAGTTGCCGCATCCAGGACATAAGCCTCACTAATTGCAGTCAATTTGCTTGCCACAGCATCCGCTTCATTAAAAACCGGATCTTTGTCTTCACTACAAGAGAATGTAATAAAGCCGAGCAAGAACATTAAAAGTGCTGAATATATTTTTTTCATAACTAATACGATTTATTATTTATAACCTTCGTTTTGTACCAAGTTGGAATTGCTGTTCAAATCCTTATCAGGTATAGGGAAAAGATTAAAATGAGAGTCTACACCTCTACCATCTTTTATGCCACCCTTCCAAGACCATAAATAAGAATCAGTAGTAAATTTGCCAAAGCGGATCAAATCAGAACGGCGCCATCCTTCCAAATACAATTCACAACCACGTTCTCTTAATATATCATCCAACGTATAAGACGTAACTGTAGACAAACCAGCCCTTTGACGAACCAAAGACAAAGCAGCAGCTCCTTCAGTTTCAGTTACTTCCGTAGCACCCCTCTTAGCACATTCAGCCAGCATTAACAAGGCATCTGCATAACGGAATACTCCGAAATCCGTATCAACGAAACCAGGATTGGAGCCCGGTGTACCGTCACTTCTCATATTGGTAAACTTTGTGAAAGCATAACCATGTTGGAAGTTTGAAATATCATCAATTTCTTTCTGTTGTTCGGTAGTGAAGAACATGGAACGATTATCACCTGTAACAAACGTATCATAGAATTCGGGAGTCGTACGAATACCTGACCAACCGGAAGAGATACCAAAAGAGGCAGCATCCATCTTTCCACCGACAGCAGCAAAAATCAGGAAGTTGGTTACACCGTAACCTTGCGTATAATTACCATCCTGCTCTACGGCAAACATGATTTCATCAGTACATTTATCGTTATCGGCCATAAACAGTTCTGCATACTTAGGATGCAAAGAGTAACCGTCGTTCTGAATATCCTTACATACCTTTGCACACTCGTTGTATTTGCTTGTACCGGTGTAAACTTCAGCATTCAGATACAATTTAGCCAAAATCATGCGTGTAGCTCCTTTGTCAATTCTGCCATATGCATTCTGATGGGCAGCTTTCAATGCACTACCGTCACTTACCAAGTCTTTCAACTCTGCTTCAAGCCAATCAAACAAATCACTACGTGTAATACGTTGAGGATTAGTAGAACCTACTGCCGATGTTTCATCTGCAAAAGGAACATTCCCGAACATGTCAATAGCATGATAATAAGACAATGCTCTTAAGGCACGAGCTTCTGCTATATAAGTAGCTTTCTCGGAAAAATCAATAGAAGAAGCATTTGCCTGGCGAATAAATTCATTGCACATTGCTACCTGATAGAAAATACGATAATATAGAGCAGTAACGAAAGCATCGGAAGAAGTCCATGCCAATCCGTGCAGGTCTTGGATAGTCAGGTCATTCCAGCCTATTACACATTCGTCCGTCGTATATTCATTCAAATGGAAAATACCACGGAAGTACTGGCTCAGTCCACTGTCCAAACCAGAGATGTTTGAATCTCCATCAGGACCATAAGAACCGCTGGTTGCAAAACCTGTATAGCACTGTGCCAGAAAAGCTTCAAAATCATCCTGACTTGTCAAAGCTTTATCCGCTGTATTCAGGTTGGGGTCAATAGGCGTAACATTCAAATCGCCTACGCAAGATGTTGTCACAAGACCGGAGGACAACAAAAACGTGAATATTAGTTTTTTATATAGTTTCATATTAGATCATTCTTTAAATTGTTATTAGAAATCGAATTTAACACCTAATATAAAGGTTCTGGGTCTCGGATAAATATTGTTATCTATTCCGTCGAAGATTTCAGGATCCAAGCCTTTATACTTAGAGATTGTGCACACATTCTGTACCGTGAAATATAAATTCAAATTCATAGTACGATCCTTTGCCTTAACCAAATCCTTGAATGTATAACCTAAAGTTACGTTATCCAACTTAAAGAAAGAAGCATTGTGCAAATAATAATCAGACAAGTATTGCGCTTGCTCAAAATTGGTATGAACGGCACTGTTCATTCTGTTTGATACAAAGTTATTCGTCCACAAATCCGCCCACATCTCATTATCGGATGAAACATTATCATAAACCCAGTTACCGATATTGGCATGTGCCGAAGCTGCCAAAGTCCAATTCTGATAGCTCAATGTAGTATTGAAACCCATCGTTACATCCGGAGCCGGCTTATGAGCAAAGTATTTATCGTCAGAATTAATCTTACCATCCTTGTTACGGTCTACGTAAGCTCCTTCAATAGGTTTGCCGTTCTTGTCATAAATCTGTTCGTAAACATAGAATGAAGATGTAGGATAGCCAACCTGGTGCATCTGAATATTGTTGCCGGTACCACCACTGATACCTCCGGTTTCAACACCAGAGCTATCACTTTCAACTGCTGTCAATTTTGTAATCTTATTCTTATTCCATGCAACATTAGCCCCAATTATCCAATTCCAGTCTTTGGTTTGAACAGGGATAGCATTGATTTCAAATTCAATACCCGTATTCTCCAAGTCACCAATATTGGAAGTCAGATAGTTTGTCAGGTTAGACAAAGCCGATACCGGAGTATAGTTAATCAAATCTTCTGTTTTACGATAGTAGAAGTCAATACCACCACTAATTCTTCCATTCAGGAAACCATAGTCCAAACCGGCATTCCAAGTCGTTGTAGTTTCCCACTTCAAATCGGCATTGTATCCCAGTGCAGTGATAGGTGTGATCAGTTTGTCGCCAAAATAGTACTGACTTCCCAGCAAGTTTGTATAATAGGTAGCCAAAGTCGGATAATTACCGGCATTCAAATCCTGCTGACCTGTCTGTCCCCAGCTTAAGCGCAATTTCAAATTAGAAAGAACTTTATTATCTTTCAGGAAACTTTCGTTAGCGATGTTCCAACCCAAAGCAACAGACGGGAATAAACCCCACTTATTATTCTGGAAACGTGATGTACCATCGCGACGCACTGTGAAAGTAAACATATACTTATCCGAGTACGTGTAATTGGCACGTCCGAAGAAAGAAACCAAATAATATTCGGTTCTTGAAATAGACTCAGACAATTTCTGCGTTCTATCGTTCTGCTTCACAGCCAGCGAGTTGGAAGATGTATAGAAGTGTTGCCAGGAATAACCGGCCATAGCATCCACATGATGATCGCCAAAAGCATGGTTGTAATTGAAATAGGTTTCCAATGTCTGGTCGCGTCTCATAAAGTCATAATCGCTATGATAGCCCGAACCTGACTCAAGTGTAGAGTGTAAAGACTGCTCTGATCCTTCCGGAGTATCAACATGTCCATTGCTCTTCGAGAAGTCTAAACCTACGTTCATATTGAAACGTAAATCTTCAAAACCATGGAACTTATAGTCCAATTGAGCATTACCGATGAAGCGTTTAGCAGTTGACATGTCATCTCTCTCATCAAGGAGTGCAACCGGATTCATTGTTGCCATTGTGTTACAGTTGCCAGTCAAATCACGCCACATATAATAACCATGATTTCCTGTTCCTGCCAAAGAGTTGTCATAAACAGGTTGAGTAGGGTCCATATGAATAGCTGCACCAATAGCGTCCTGATTAGCAAAAGTATTATCGGTATAAACGCCTTTTGCATTCATATTAATAGTCAAATGCTTATCAAGCAACTGGGGAGTTAAGTTCAAAGAAACAGTACCACGGTTCATTTTAGAACGTTTCAAGACACCTTCCTGACTCAAGAAACCACCGGATACACGATAAGGAAGACTGCCGGCTTCTCCTAAGCCCACTTGACCGTTCAAACTCAAATTAGCTTCATAAGTCTGAGCCAATTGATAAATCTCTTTCTGCCAATCCGTATTCTCATCACCCAGAGCAGCGTAAGCATCAGAGTCTTTACCTGAATGTGCAGCCACCGCTAAACGCAGGAGGTCAGCATCCATTACATCTACATACTGAGGTACTTGGCTCAACGATGCAGAAAAGTCTAAATCTATTCTAGGCAGTGAGCTACCACCTTTCGCACCTTTCTTGGTAGTGATTACAATAACACCATTGGATGCACGCGAACCGTAAATAGCAGTTGCTGAAGCATCTTTCAATACAGTAAAGCTCTCAATATCATTCGGATTGATGCTTGACAAGGGGTCTCCCATACCACTAATACTTTCATTACTTATCGGAAGGCCATCTACAACAATCAACGGATCATTGGTAGCTGACAAGGAGGAGCCTCCACGGATACGGATGGTAGAAGCAGAACCCGGTTGACCACTACCAGAGGTAATAACAACACCAGCAGACTTACCTCTCAACAAATCAGCCGGAGAAGTTATTACACCTTTGTTTATCTGATCGGCTTTCACGGTAGATACAGAACCGGTCAAGTCATCCTTCTTTACCGTACCATAACCAATCACAACCACCGCATCCAATAATTGGGAATCATCTTGCAATGTAACATTCATCAGAGGAGTAGCTTTCACTTCTTGCGTAGTGTAGCCGATGAAAGAAACTGAGATTTTAGCGCCTTTAGGCACATTCAACGTAAAATTACCATCAAGATCGGTAATTGTACCATTAGAAGTATTTGCTACTTCTACTACATTTGCGCCAATAACAGGCTCACCGGTGGCATCTTTTACATGCCCTTTCACGGTAATTTGCTGTGCATAAACGCCAACTGACAAGAACAACCATAACAATAGGGGAAGAATCATTCGGTAGATTCTAAAATTTACTTGCTTCATGCATTTAAAAATTAAAGTTAACAATATTAATTACCTATATATAATCGAAAATAAATTCCGTCCTTTCGCTCTAACGTTCTTCAAGTACTCATAGCATGACGCAACAAAAATATGCTATAATAATTTAGTAAAGTACATGGAAAGCACAAAATGTGAAGTTTGGACAGCGCAAACGATTGCACGCAATTGCATTTCTGGTATTTCCCTCAAAAAAAGACATCACCAATTGCTCTACTGCCCTTCAACAAAGGGGATAGAGGCAACTGGTGATGACCATAATGGCTTTATGTTTCTTTGAATTCAGATGATAATAATCATTCACCGAATGCATCCATAATAACAGTAGGACGCCCGTTTTCCGTGAAGGCTCCCAAGCGGTATTGGCTCGGCCTGCATTCCGGTTCCCAGTAGAACACGCCCTTGCAGTGACCGTCGGTATTCTCTTTACATTCCTTCAGGATGCGGGACAGTTGTCTCTTGCCTTCTGCCAGGACGGATGCACCTGGCAGCTTGCCGTTATCGTCGGCACACTCCATGCCGGTTTCCACCACCATCACGTCGCAGTTGTACTTGGCACTTACTTTCTTGATATTGGCAATGCAGTCGGTGATTACGGCATCCGCCGATGTATAGTTGAAATTCGTGTTTTGTATCGCCCAGTAGGGATAGAGCGACATACCTATCATGTCCCACTTGGCACCGTTATTCTTCAGAATATCCAGGTTCCAGTTGTAGAGGTCGTTATCGAAACCATTGTCTAAAT
Source organism: Bacteroides sp. (assembly GCA_021203515.1). Lineage (GTDB taxonomy): Bacteria > Bacteroidota > Bacteroidia > Bacteroidales > Bacteroidaceae > Bacteroides. The sequence continues at coordinate 41,537 of JAJQAY010000043.1, forward strand.
GTACGATTACGATTGCATCCGCAAAAACCTTCTTCACCGCATCGTATCCTGCTGCAAACAGTCCGGCATATTGCTTCGGATTCTTGTGGGCATTGCCCGTATCCCATAAGAGACCATTACTGATTTCATTGCCCACCTGCACCCACCGGGGAGTGATGTGGTTGTCCTTCAGCAATTGCAACACCTCACGGGTGTGATTGGCTACATCAGTCTTCATCTGCTCGTAAGAGTGCGATTTCCATGCGGCGGGAATATTCTGCTTGCCCGGATCCGCCCACCAGTCGCTATAGTGGAAATCGACCATGATATCCATGCCCAGTGCCTTGGCTCTTTTGGCTTTTAGCAGCACATCCTCCTGGTTGCACCAATTGTCATGTTCGCTCGGGTCCACCCATACACGGATGCGGATGGCGTCAAGACCGAGTTCCTTCATCAGCGCCGTGCATTCGCGCTTCTCGCCTTTGGCATTATAGAAGTTGTATCCCTTTGCCTCATATTCGGTACACCAACCGATGTCGGCACCTTTGGCAAAGGTGGAGGCTGTTCCCCCGGGAGTTTCGGGTTCGGGCGTCGGAACGACAGAGTCGCTGTTTTTACTGTCGCAAGCCATCAGCGAACAAGCTGCAAAGAGAGACAGTAAGGAAATCTTGAAGTAATTCATGGCAGATTAAAATTTAATGGTTCCCGGTCACAAAAGCGTGAGAGTCGAGGCAAAGATATAATTTATCTATTAAACTTCAAAGAACATCCCATCTTTTCACTTCACCAACGAAGCATGCAATCGTTTGCATTATTCCTTAACTCAATAACCATCAAGCAAGAAGCCTTTATAACCGAATTCGTTTATTTTTGCATCGGGATAAAAAATAAGCGCGCTTAGTTTTTGTGCTACTTTTTGTTTCCATTACCTTTGGCTGAAAATATAAATCATACTCATGAATAAACCGCAGATAACCATTAAAGATATTGCCCGGTCGCTGAACGTCTCTCCTTCCACTGTGTCGAGGGCACTCAAAGACAACCCGAACATCAGCCAGGATACCCGTGACCTCATCCATGCCTACGCGCGCGAACATAATTACAAACCGAATACGCTAGCCGTCAACCTGCGTTCGAGCCGCAGCAGTACGATTGGTGTGTTTGTGCCGCAACTGGTGCATCATTTCTTTTCGTGTGTGCTGAGCGGGATTGAGACGGCGGCAGCCAAGGCCGGCTACAGCATTATCGTGGCCCAAAGCAACGAGTCGTATGAGCAGGAAGTAAAAATCGTACACTCTTTCCTTGCTGCCCGCGTCTGCGGAGTCATCGCATCGCTTGCCAAGGGTACCTCGCAATATGACCACTATCAGGAACTATTGAACAATGATATACCTATCGTCTTTTACGACCGCATCTGCACCGGACTGAAAACCGAGCGGGTGGTGGTGGACGATTATGCCGGTTCTTTTGCCGCCATAGAATATATGATACAGACCGGATGCAAACGCATCTTCTTCTATGGAGCTGCACCGCATCTGGAAATCACCAAGAACCGCCGCAACGGATACATGGATGCCATGAAGAAATACAAAATTCCGGTAGACGACAGCATGATAAAGCTATGCGACACACGCGAACGCGCCATCGCCATCACCCCGGATTTATTGGAAAGCGAAAACCGACCCGACGGCTTCTTTGCGATTAACGATGAAACGGCTTCGGGTATATTGTATGCTTGCAAGCTAGTGGGGCTGAAAGTTCCGGACGAAGTCTCCATTTGCGGATTTACCGACGGAGCCATTGCCCAGAGCACCGACCCGAAACTGACGACCGTGGAGCAGCATGGGGAGGAAGTGGGGAAAAGCGCCTTCAGCATTTTGATAGACAAGCTGGAGGGTGGTGAAGAAAAAAGCGCCAATAAGATTATAAGAACGAACTTAGTAGTGAGAGGAACAACAAAATAATTAACCCTTAAACAGTGCCACGCTAATTAGCACATTTGTACATTAACACATTTGCACATTAGCATATTAGCACATTGGCACATTAACGTATCATGAAAGTAAAACCTGATTTGAGTTTCTGGAAGCTGTGGAATATAAGTTTTGGCTTCTTCGGCGTGCAGATTGCCTATGCTCTACAAAGTGCAAACATCAGCCGCATCTTTTCTACGTTGGGAGCAGACCCGCACAACCTGAGTTATTTCTGGATATTGCCGCCGTTGGCGGGGATTATCGTGCAGCCCATCGTGGGAGCTGCGAGTGACAAGACCTGGACGCGCTTCGGGCGCCGTACCCCGTATTTGTTTATCGGGTCACTGGTGGCAGTGCTCGTCATGTGTCTGTTGCCCAACGCGGGTAGCTTCGGCATGGCAGTAAGCACGGCCATGATTTTCGGACTGGTATCACTGATGTTTCTGGATACCTCCATCAACATGGCAATGCAGCCTTTCAAGATGATGGTGGGCGACATGGTGAACGAGAAACAGAAGGGGCTTGCCTACTCTATCCAGAGTTTCTTGTGCAACGCAGGCAGTCTTGTCGGTTATATGTTCCCGTTTATCTTTGCGTGGATAGGCATCAGCAATACGGCTCCGCAAGGGGTTGTTCCCGACTCTGTGATTTATTCATTCTATATCGGAGCAGCCATTCTGATATTCTGCGTCATCTATACCACCGTCAAGGTGAAGGAGATGCCGCCCGCCGAATATGCCGAGTATCATGGCATCACGGAAGAGGAAGAGCACGAGAAGATTAATATGCTGAAGTTGCTGGTCAAAGCTCCAAAAGCCTTCTGGACGGTGGGATTGGTACAATTCTTCTGTTGGTTCGCCTTCATGTTCATGTGGACGTACACCAATGGAAGTATCGCTGCCAATGTATTCGATGCACCGACTGTGGAACATCTGGTGAACGGTGTCGGCCGGGTAGTGCTCGACACCAAGAGCCTGCAATATCAGGAGGCAGCCAACTGGGTAGGCGTACTATTTGCCGTGCAAGCCATCGGTTCGGTGATTTGGGCTATCTGTATCCCGATGTTCAAAGACCGCCGCTTCATTTATTCGCTCAGCCTCGTGCTAGGTGGCATCGGATTTATATCCACCTACTTTGTGCACAACCAATATATGCTGTTCATCTCTTTCCTGCTCATCGGTTGCGCTTGGGCAGCGATGCTGGCATTGCCTTTCACCATCCTTACGAATGCGCTTTCGGGCGGACATATGGGTACATACCTCGGACTGTTCAACGGCACTATCTGCATTCCACAAATCGTTGCGGCAGCTCTGGGCGGAACAATTCTTGCCATCTTCACTCCGAAAGGTATGCTTGCTCCCGAAATCAATATGTTGGTTACGGCGGGTGTCATGCTGATTATCGGTGCTGTATGCGTGTATCTGATTAAGGAGACGACGGGGGAAAAAGCATAACTTCACCGTCTGACGATTTATTTGAGAGCCTCTTTCCCGCATCTGGGAAGGAGGCTCTCGCTTATTAAGATGAAAATTTACGACCGTAAACTTTACGGCTGTAACATTATCACTACAATCTATTCCCTCCTCTTCCTCCTCTCTTTCTCCTTCTTCCTATACAGTTGGAAATGC
>JAJQAY010000128.1 GCA_021203515.1 Bacteroides sp.
AAGGAAGACGAAAGAAAAAGAGGCTGACTGACATTTGCATTGTTAGACAGCCCCTTTCCTTACTATATAGAAGTTTGATTAATTACTTCTTTCCGGCTTCCATCTGCTCTTTCAAAGCAGCCAAAGCATCGATGTCACCCAAAGTAGTAGAAGCAGCCTGGTTCTGGATAGAAGCAGTTTCTTTACGCTTGCTGCCACCGGTTGACTTCTTGGTTGAAGCTTTCTTTTCAGCTCTTTCTTCTGCCTTTGCTACATCTTCGAAGATGCGGCTGTGAGAAAGAATGATGCGCTTAGCATCCCCGTTGAACTCGATAACTTTGAATTCAAGTTTCTCGTCCAACTGAGCTTGTGAGCCGTCTTCCTTAACAAGGTGTTTCGGAGTAGCGAAACCTTCTACGCCATAAGGCAGAGCAACAACAGCACCCTTATCCAGCATTTCGATGATAGTACCTTCGTGTACCGAACCTACTGTGAATACAGTTTCGAATACATCCCAGGGGTTTTCTTCGAGTTGCTTGTGACCAAGGCTCAAGCGACGGTTTTCCTTGTCGATTTCCAATACCTGTACGTCGATGTCGGCACCAATCTGAGTAAATTCAGAAGGATGTTTCATTTTCTTCGTCCAAGACAGGTCGGAGATATGGATTAAGCCGTCAACACCTTCTTCGATTTCTACGAATACACCGAAGTTAGTGAAGTTGCGAACTTTTGCAGTGTGCTTGCTGCCGATAGGATACTTCTCTTCGATAGTTTCCCAAGGATCAGCTTTCAGTTGCTTGATGCCGAGAGACATCTTACGTTCTTCGCGGTCCAAAGTCAAGGCTACAGCCTCTACTTCGTCGCCCGCCTTCATGAAGTCTTGAGCAGAACGCAAGTGCTGGCTCCAAGACATTTCAGATACGTGGATCAAACCTTCAACGCCCGGAGCGATTTCGATGAATGCACCGTAGTCAGTCATAACGACTACTTTACCCTTCACGTGGTCACCCACTTTCAACTCTTCGCTCAAAGCATCCCAAGGATGCGGAGTGAGTTGCTTCAAGCCGAGAGCGATACGCTTCTTCTCGTCATCGAAGTCGAGGATAACGACGTTGAGCTTCTGGTCGAGTTTAACCACCTCTTTCGGATCGCTAACGCGGCCCCAAGAAAGGTCGGTGATGTGGATCAAACCGTCTACGCCACCCAGGTCGATAAATACACCATAGGAAGTGATATTCTTAACGGTACCTTCGAGGACTTGTCCTTTTTCGAGCTTACCGATAATTTCTTTCTTCTGTTGTTCCAGTTCAGCTTCGATAAGAGCCTTGTGAGAAACAACGACATTCTTGAATTCCTGGTTGATTTTAACAACTTTGAATTCCATAGTTTTGCCAACGAATACATCGTAGTCGCGGATAGGCTTCACGTCAATCTGAGAACCCGGCAAGAATGCTTCGATGCCGAATACGTCTACGATCATACCACCCTTCGTGCGGCACTTGATGTAACCCTTGATAATTTCTTCGTTTTCCAACGCAGCGTTCACGCGATCCCAAGAACGGGTAGCACGAGCTTTGCGGTGAGACAGAACCAACTGTCCTTTTTTGTCTTCCTGGTTTTCGATGTATACTTCCACCGTATCACCTACTTTCAGGTCGGGATTGTAGCGGAACTCATTCAAAGGAATGATACCGTCTGATTTGTAACCGATGTTCACAACTACTTCACGCTTGTTCATTGCGATTACGGTTCCGTCAACTACCTCGCGGTCGTTAACTTTGTTCAGCGTGTTGTCATACGCCTTTTCCAAGTCTTCGTGACTTGCGCTTGCTACGGTTTCACCGTTTTCGTAAGCATTCCAGTTGAAGTCTTCAATGGGAGCAACATTTTTTAAATTTTCCATTAATAATAAATTGTTTAACTCGTTAATTAAGTGAGACTTTATATTGACTCGTAATAAATCGGGCGCAAAGATAGGAGTATTTTCTTGGACCACAAAGGTTATGTTAGAAAAATGTCCGGTCTTTGTGCCCAATTACTAAAAATATTTCTACCTCCGTCAGGCCTTCTCCATGATATATACCAGTGCTGCTCCGATGGCTGTCCGATATTCGGCATAGGGCGGAATGTGGAAGCGGACGTGATAGATGCTTTCCATCTTGGGGAATACCTCCCGGCATTGGGGCAACTGAGTAAGATTACCAATCAATACAAAATCCTGCACCGGACTGTTTAGGGCTGCCAATACTGCCGCGCCGCCGATGGTCTGGAGCACCGTATAGATAAGGCCGCAGGCTATATCTTCTTGAGAAGCGTTGCTGTCCGCCTTGCCAAACAAGGAGGCCGTTGCCGACACCGGCAAGTCGGGCAGGGTATTGTTGCAGATGTCGCCTATTTGCAGATTTACGCGGGTGACGTCTCCCTTGGTAGCCAGTTCCGCCACCTGAAGAATGTTATGAGTTTTCAGCAGCAGACGCGAAAGTCCCTGCAAGGTTCCACCGCCGATGCCCATACCTCCGATGTACTGGATGGCATCGCCGTCAATCCGGACAAAGGATGTACCTGTACCCATGCTGACTACAATCATCCGGTCGATGTCCGTGGCATGACGGGCACCGAGGCCGTTGGCTATGAACTCGTTCGCCTTTCCGGTGGGGAATCCGTACAGCGGACTGTCCACAAAGGCACTGCCCACACCGGTCAGCATCACTTGCTCCACGTCGGAAAGCTGAATGCCGTTATCATAGATATACTTGCCGAACGCGCCGAACAGAGAAGTCACCGGGTCGGCTGCCGTGATAAACATCGGAGACTGTATCTGCCCTTCGTTCATTCCTACGATTTTGGTGGTGCTTCCGCCAACGTCTATACCTATTACAATTCCCATAGTCTCAAAATTAGTTGCGGCAAAGGTACAAAATAAAAGTTACCGGTTGAACAACTCGAACGTGAACTTAACCCCTATTTCCTGATACTCCCAATTGGCAAAGCTGGTGAATACTCCGAAGTCGAAGATATGCGTGCCGATGCCATAGCCCACTTCAACGTAAGGATTTAAGTGGGGAACGTGCAGCGCATTCAGATACAGGCGCTCGTTCAGTACATATTTGGCATATTTCCTCAGATGCCGCATCAGCAGGAAAGGTGCTTCATATGTGAAGTGCGCGCGTATATACTTGCGCGAGGAGTTGTACCAGCGACCGTCGAGCAACTGGAACACGCCGCCTATTTCATCGTTCCATCCCACGGGCAGATTGGAATGGGCCAGGTTGGCAAAGTCCACGAAATACAGCTCCTTCTGGTTGGTGAAGGCGCCCCATCCGATGCGGTAGTAAATATCACGCATCAGTCCCAGATGGATATTATGCTGGAAATCGACTTCGATGCGCTCATACTTGCCGGTACTGTTTATCACGCCGCTGATGCCCCGCTCCCAGTTCACCGAGACGGTGGGATACTTGGAACGAAGGTTGATTTTGCGGTCGCCGCTCATATAATAATATTGTCCGGGCGTCCAGATTACGCACACGCACGGCGCGAAACTATTATAGGTATGGCGGAACTTCTTCAGCAGACTGGCATCAAAGCCCGGATAAGGAGATGACACGGTTGCAGACATCACATTCGGCATATTGGGATAAATCATCTGGAAATTAGAACGATTTGCTTCCGTGCGCCGGTGCATGGAAAGACCGACGTCGAGCGTCAGGCCGTTAACGACCTCCCAGCTATTACGAATATGCAAGTACAAGTCCTTGAAGTAATCCAGGTGTATCTGGTTGAAGTCGAAAAGGCTGTCGGGGATAGCCTTCAAGTCGTCCAGTACGTCACTGCTGTATATGCGGTTATCGTTACCCACATTGACATGCAGCGCCGCCCGCTTGCGGGGCCAGTAGTCAAAGTCCGAACTGATGGACCAGTAGAACTCTTTCCGCTTGAAGCTGTAACCCAGCTTGGGGACGATGCGCAGCAGGCGGTCGCCGGTGAACAGGCGGTTGTACTTGAACTCCTGCCGATAGGCAAGGCCGTTGCTACCGCCGTAACTCAGCAAGAACGGATTGATGAGGGGCGAGCAACGCACGCTGCCCATCTGGGCGAGGTCTACCGTATAGCGGCTGACCAGTGCATCACCGATTTGTCCCCAAAATTCGAGGTTCTTGTTCTTCGGCTTCCGCTGATAAAGAAGCGTGTCGCGATGCATAAAGAAATCGTCGTACAAAGTCCGCTCGTGTGGAGACAGCGGAATGGGCCGCAGGGCATTGAAGCAGGCGGTATCCCGCCGATAAGCGCTAGTGTCCGTGCGCAAGGTATAGGAGTCTGACAAATCATACCGACTCTTCGTACTGTCCCTCCTGACCTCCCGCGAAGGGTCTCGCTGACGTATCTCCTTATAGTCGAGTACGGCCGTATAGCTGCCGTCGATGATATTTCCCAGGAAGCGGAAAGTGGCGTTCACATTATAATGAACCGGCAGAAACTCGCCGGGAGTCCCCACCTCGCCCATCTTCAGCAGATTGTCGAAACGGAGCATTTCCGAACGTCCGGCAAAGCGCATCTCACGCACGCTCCACACGTGGTCACTCACCACCATATAGCCTCCCACAAGTTGGTAACTCTCGCTCTTGGGCATGAAGCGGATGCGGAACCGGCGGTCGTGCCCCTCTCCCATTATGGAGTCTACATAATAGGTGTAAAACTTAGCGGCATTGTCTATCAACGGGGAGAGCAGTTTGTCATATAATAAGGTAGAAGAATAGATATTGACATGGAAATACTCGGGCAAGTGTCCGTCCAGTTCCCAAAAACGGGAGGAGGTGCCTATGCCGGCTTTCACCTTCTGGTCGTAGATGTCGGGGGCGGTATAGTGCAAATCGCTGTACATCTCCATCATATACTCGCGCACGCCTTTCTTCAGACGGAATATGGAAGGAAGAAAACGGAGGAGATGGTTCTTCCGGCGGACATTCACCCAGCCTTTGATGTATAGCTCGGCCCGGTAATCGTCGATGATGCTTTCATAGAAAGGCGCAAAGAAGACGACTTTCTCCATAATGGAATCGGCAAGAGCCTTCTGCTCGGCATACGTTTCAGGGACATTCGTAGCACCTGCCTCTTGCATGCCTGCAAGCAAGAAGCAAAGCCCTATCCATATATATAAAAAACGTTTCAACCGCAATATCTTCTTTATGATTGGGACAAATATAGGAAAAAGTTATTATTCCTATTTATATTATAGGTATTAAAGATAAAGATAATTCATAACGAAGATACCACGGTTTGTCATGCAAGTATCCAGAGGGAATACAGCTCATCTTAGGACTGAGCATATTTCATCATAGGACTTAGCACCCAAAACACCCGGATGTTTTACCCCAAAACATCCGGATGTTGTGTATCAAAACATGGGGATGTTTTGCACTAAAACATCCGGGTGTTTTAGGGACTAAGGATATAGGTGAAGGGTGCTAAGGTATAGACTTATCCTATTTGAATATAAGTATAGGCAGGAAAACGATTATCAACTATCTAGCGATGTAATTGCAGATATGGGAATTCAGTTCACCACAGAGCACACAGAGTCCCACAGAGTTTTTTTCTTTTTGAACCACAGATTACACGGATTAACACAGATTTAATCTATAAAACTCTGTGAGACTCTGTGTACTCTGTGGTGAAACACTGAATTATCATTTGCCAAAACATTCTTTATCAATTCCTGAATCGCAGAAGAAACTGCATGTTTTCAGGAGAACACACCTCAAATCAGGGGGTATCCCCGAGAAAAATACATGTTTTCAGAAGAATACCCCCTAAAAAATAGGGGTAGTTCAGAAAAAACATGTAATTTTGCACCCAACAACCAATAAAAGGAAAGACCGATATGTCTAAAATGCGATTTTATGCTTTGCAAGAGCTTGCCAACCGGCGGCCTCTTGAAGTCACCACCCCTTCAAACAAATTATCCGACTACTACGGCAGTCATGTTTTCGACCGCAAGAAGATGCAGGAATACCTGCCCAAAGAAGCCTACAAGGCCGTGTCGGACGCCATCGAAAAAGGTACGCCCATCAGCCGCGAAACGGCAGACCTGATAACCAACGGCATGAAAAGCTGGGCTAAATCCCTCAACGTAACCCACTACACCCACTGGTTCCAACCCCTGACGGACGGGACGGCCGAGAAGCACGACGGCTTCATCGAATTCGGAGAGGACGGGGATGTCATCGAGCGCTTCTCCGGAAAGCTCCTCGTTTAGCAAGAACCGGACGCTTCTTCTTTCCCCAACGGCGGCATCCGCAACACCTTCGAAGCTCGCGGATATACCGCATGGGACGTTTCGTCTCCGGCATTCGTGGTGGACACCACGCTCTGTATCCCTACCATTTTCATCTCTTATACGGGCGAGGCGCTGGACTACAAGACACCGCTGCTCAAAGCACTGGCAGCAGTGGATAAGGCCGCCACGGACGTATGCCAGCTTTTCGACAAGAACATAACGCGCGTCTATACCAATCTGGGTTGGGAACAGGAATACTTTCTGGTAGACTCCGCGCTCTACAACGCCCGTCCGGACTTGTGCCTGACCGGACGCACCCTGATGGGGCACTCTTCGGTCAAAGACCAACAGCTGGAAGACCACTATTTCGGTTCCATCCCGCCGCGCGTCACCGCCTTTATGAAAGAACTGGAACTTGAATGCCACAAGCTGGGCATCCCCGTCAAGACGCGCCACAACGAAGTAGCTCCCAACCAGTTCGAACTGGCTCCCATCTTTGAAAACGCCAATCTGGCAAACGACCACAATCAACTGGTGATGGACCTGATGAAGCGTATCGCACGCAAACATAACTTTGCCGTGTTGCTGCACGAAAAGCCTTATAGCGGTGTGAACGGTTCTGGCAAGCACAACAACTGGTCGCTCTGCACCGACACGGGCATCAACCTCTTTGCCCCGGCAAGAACCCGAAAGGCAACATGCTCTTCCTTACCTTCCTTGTGAATGTGCTGATGATGGTTTATAAGAACCAGGACTTGCTGCGCGCCTCCATCGTGAGTGCCGGAAACAGCCATCGCCTGGGCGCCAACGAGGCTCCGCCCGCCATCTTGTCCATCTTCCTGGGCAGGCAGTTGTCTTCCATCCTCGACGAGATAGCCCGCCAGGTGAGCGACAGCAAAATGACTGCCGAAGAAAAGACGACGCTGAAGTTGGGTATCGGCCGTATCCCCGAAATCCTGCTCGACACGACAGACCGTAACCGCACCTCTCCATTTGCCTTCACCGGCAACCGCTTCGAGTTCCGTGCCGCCGGTTCGTCTGCCAACTGTGCCGCCGCCATGATTGCCATCAATGCAGCGATGGCAAACCAACTGAATGAGTTCAAGGTATCGGTAGACAAGCTCATGGAAGAAGGAGTCGGCAAGGACGAAGCCATCTTCCGCACGCTCAAAGAGACTATCATTGCTTCCGAACCTATCCGGTTTGAAGGCGACGGCTACTCGGAACAATGGAAGCAGGAAGCCGCCCGCCGCGGACTGACCAACATCTGCCATGTGCCGGAAGCCCTGATGCACTATATGGACAATCAATCCCGTTCCGTACTTATCGGCGAACGTATCTTCAACGAAACGGAACTGGCTTGCCGCCTGGAAGTGGAGCTGGAGAAGTACACCATGAAAGTACAAATCGAGAGCCGCATGCTGGGCGACCTCACCATCAACCACATCGTACCGATTGCTGTGACGTATCAGAACCGTCTGCTTGAGAACCTGCGCGGACTGCGCGAAACGTTCTCGCCGGAAGAATACGAAACACTCAGTGCCGACCGCAAAGAGCTCATCCGCGAAATATCCAACCGGGTAACCGCCATCAAGACGCAGGTGCGCGAAATGACCGAAGCCCGCAAGGTGGCCAACCACATGGATAACTTCAAGGATAAAGCGTTTGCCTACGAGGAGACGGTAAGACCTTATCTGGAAAGTATACGCGACCACATCGACCATCTCGAAATGGAGGTTGATGACGAGATATGGCCGCTGCCGAAGTATAGGGAGTTGCTGTTTACGAAATGATAATCCATTTAGGTATTAGGTATTAGGTATTAGGTATTAAGCTGCGCCATAATCTGCATAGCTAATACCTAATACCTAATACCTAAAACCTAATACTTAATTTTCTCCTTCCCTTTCTGCATGTTTTTGTCACTTTTGTGTAATATTTAATTTTTTTCTTTTTACATTTGTGTTTTACAACAGAGTTTTTCAGCACCTATGGTAAAAATGAATTTATCGGATATTAATGTTCCGGAGTTGATTCCCGATATCTGGTCACCCCTGAATGAAGAGCAGCGAGAGTTTCTCGCTAACCACTTTACACTCCAAAATTACAAGAAAAACGAAATTATCCATTGTGAAGGCGAGACCCCTACGCACCTGATGTGCCTGCTGAGTGGGAAAGTCAAGATTTACAAAGACGGCGTGGGAGGAAGAGGCCAGATTATCCGCATGATTAAGCCATCCGAATACTTCGGCTATCGCCCCTATTTCATCAAATCCGATTATGTTACTGCTGCTTCTGCATTCGAGCCTTCCCTTGTCTGCCTGATACCCATGACCGCAATCATGACCCTGATATCACAAAACAATGACTTGGCGATGTTCTTCATCAAGCAGTTGTCCATGGACTTAGGCGTTGCCGACGAACGCACGGTGAACCTGACGCAAAAACATATTCGCGGACGATTGGCGGAATCACTAATCTTCCTCAAAGAGAGCTACGGTCTGGAAGAAGACGGCTCCACGCTGAGTGTCTATCTTTCGCGCGAAGACCTTGCCAACCTGTCTAATATGACAACCTCCAACGCCATCCGCACCCTGTCGCAGTTTGCCACCGAAAGGCTGATTACAATCGACGGACGGAAAATCAAAATCATTGATGAGGAGAAGCTGAAGAAGATAAGCAAAATAGGCTAATAGTGACTAAGGTTGTCTCCCCCGACAACTTTAGTTTTCCGGCATAAAACAATTTATAACTTAACACATCGAAATCATGAAAAAAGGACTGAGCTTTCTGCTCTTAGCCGGCATGTTGTCTGTAGGTGTCTCCGGATGTCAGCAAACAGGCAAAGAGGCTGTGAACGAATACAACATCGTTCCCCTACCCAACCAAATGGTTCCCCAGGAAGGACGTTTCCAGTTAACTAACAAAGTATCGGTAATCACGGCCGACTGTACGCCCCAAGTGCAGGCGATAGCCGACAGCCTCGTCGCCCGTATCCGGAAGGTTTCGGGCATCTCATTGCGAACAAGCACGCAAGAACCTACGGACGCATCCGGCATTCGCTTCATCACGGCAACGGACCTTCCCAAAGAAGGATACAAGTTGTCCATCACTCCCCATGAAATCACAATCACCGCCTCGCAACCGAACGGCTTCTTTTATGGCATACAAACCCTCTATCAATTATTGCCCCCTGCCGTTTATGGAAAAGAGCAAGTGAAACGCGCCGACTGGTCGCTGCCTGCCGTAGAGATTGAAGATGCTCCCCGCTTCCCCTATCGCGGACTGATGCTGGATGTTTGCCGCCATTTCTCTTCTCTGGACTATATGTACAAGTTCATCGACATGCTTGCCATGCACAAGATGAACACTTTTCACTGGCATCTGACCGACGACCAGGGCTGGCGCATCGAAATAAAGAAATACCCCATGCTGACCGAGACAGGTTCCACGCGGAAAGAGACGCTGATAGACTACTACTACGTCAACTGGCCGCAAGTATTCGATGGTAAGGAGCATGGCGGTTATTATACGCAGGAACAGATTAAAGAGGTAGTAGCCTATGCTGCAAGCAAGTATATCACCGTCATCCCCGAAATAGAAATGCCCGGACATGCACTGGCAGCTCTCGCCTCTTATCCCGAATTATCGTGCAATCCGGATACGACCTATGAGGTGACCGGCACATGGGGAGTATTCGAAGAGGTGTTCTGCCCGAAAGAAGAGACTTTCAAGTTCTTCGAGGGTGTGATGGACGAAGTCATGGAACTCTTCCCAAGCGAATATATCCACATCGGCGGCGACGAATGTCCCAAGACAGCATGGGAAAACAGCGAATACTGCCAGGCATTGATACAGCGCCTCGGCCTGAAAGACGATACGACTCCCAACGCCATGGACGGACAGAAACATACCAAAGAGGAAAAGCTGCAAAGCTACTTCGTCACCCGCATGGAGAAATACCTGAACAGCAAGGGACGCAACATTATCGGTTGGGATGAAATACTGGAAGGCGGGCTTGCTCCGAACGCAACCGTCATGTCATGGCGTGGCGTAGAGGGCGGCATAAACGCTGCTAAAGCCGGACACAACACGATTATGACACCCAATCCGTATGCATACCTCGACCAGTATCAGGAAGAACCGGCCATATCGCCCGTTACCATCGGCGGATATAATACACTGAAGAAGATGTACAGCTACAACCCCGTGCCCGATGATGCCGACGAATTGGCGAAGAAACATATATTAGGGGTACAAGGCAATGTATGGACGGAATACATGCAGAATGACGAGCGTCGCGACTACCAGGTATTTCCGCGCGCCGTTGCCCTGGCAGAAACCGGATGGACACAGAACAGCAATAAAGACTGGAAGAACTTCTGCCAGCGCATGGTGGAAGACTTCGAGCGTATGGATGCGATGAACGTCAAGGCTTGCCGCAACTTCTTCGATGTAAATATCAATACACACGTGTACGACGATACCCTGAAAGTGGTATTGGAAAGTTTCTATCCGAATGCCGAGATAAGATATACAACGGATGGCAGTGAGCCGGATGCCCAATCCGAACTGTACAGCCAACCCTTTGAGCTGACTGGACAAATAGACCTGAAAGCTGCCGCCTTCAAAGCCGGTAAGATACTTGGAAAGGTGACAGGCAAGCCGCTGTACGGAAACCTGATTAGTGGAAAGCGCTTTACCGTCACTCCTGCACAAAGGGCTACCGGAGATACGTTCGGTGAAAACGATATATTAGGAGCCGACACCACTACCTTCGGCCTGACAAACGGCAAACGTGGCAACGGTGCCTCATACAATCCGTGGACATCCTTCAGCATGACCGACCAGTGCAAAGAAGTAGTATTCACTGTAGACATGGGAAAACCGACTAATGTTCAGAAAGTAGCATTCGGTTCGCTGTTCAACCCTGCTTACCGCGCTATGCCTGCCGGAGCAGCAACCGTAGAAGTATCTTCCGACGGCAAGAACTTCAAGCAAGTAGCCCGTGCCGACTTCAAACGCTCCTACCCCAAAACCGGAAGAATAGCCTATACCGACTCACTGACCTTCGAACCGGTAGAAGCCACCACCTCCGACTGACTCTGCAAAACGGTGGAACCCTGCGCAACGGCATCGACTATTGCAAGGACGAAAAAGGACAGGAGATTATTCAGGCGAACTTGTACTTGGACGAGATAGAAGCTTATTGAATTAAAAGTTAAAAATTAAAGGCTGCGCAGTTGAGGTTTTACCCCAACAAAGCGCAGCCTTTAATTTTTAACTTTCAATTCTTAATTTAATAAGTATCTTTCCGCTTCAATGGCGGCCATACAGCCTGTGGCGGCTGCGGTAATGGCCTGGCGATAGTGAGGGTCGGCAACATCTCCTGCGGCAAACACGCCCGGAACTTTGGTGCGGGGAGTACCCGGTTCAGTCATGATATAACCGACTTTATCGGTATCGAGATAAGGCTTGAAGATGTCGGAGTTAGGTTTATGCCCGATGGCGAGGAAGAAGCCGTCGATAGCCACGTCGTAGCGTTCTTCGTCCGCTTCACCCATGCGCTTCACCAGATGTACACCTTCCACACCGTTCTCTCCGAATAGACCAACGGCATTGTGCTCAAACAAGGCCTCAATCTTTTCATTCTTCATCACACGCTCCTGCATAATCTTGGAGGCACGCAGGAAAGGTTTACGAACAATCAGATAAACTTTGCTTGCCAATCCGGCCAAGTATTCAGCTTCTTCGCAAGCCGTGTCTCCACCACCTACAACGGCAACGACTTTCTTGCGATAGAAGAAACCGTCGCAAGTGGCACAAGCACTGACACCCATACCGGCATATTTCTTTTCATCTTCCAGTCCCAAGTACTTAGCTGTGGCACCGGTAGCGATGATAATGGTTTGCGCTTCAATAACCTTTTCTTCGTCGATAGTCACCTTGTAGGGCGATTGATTAAGGTCGGCAGCAGTGGCAATGCCAAAACGCAAATCTGTACCAAAACGCTCCGCCTGTTTGCGCAAGTCTTCCATCATTTGCGTTCCGCTGACACCTTCCGGATAACCGGGGAAGTTCTCTATATCTGTTGTTGTCGTCAACTGTCCGCCGGGTTGCAGCCCTTCGTAAAGCACCGGAGAAAGGTTGGCACGCGCTGCATAAATAGCCGCAGTATATCCGGCAGGACCGGAACCGATAATCAAACATTTTACTTTTTCTGTTTCCATATTGCTGTTTGTTAATTTATATTTCTCACCACAGATTACACAGATTAACACAGATTGGTGATTTATTTAATATAAATCTGCACTAATCTGTAGTGTTCTCTTTTCCACTTATCTCAAATCAACCACTTCCGCCGTAGGATAATCCTTCTTATCAAAGACAAAGAAAGCATCCGGATAATTCTGTCCCGGCTGATAAGAGTTGATTGCCACCACTACGGCATCCTTGCTTCCCCGCTGAACCATGCTTATTTTCAACGGGCGAAGTGTCTTCTTATCTACATACAAAATGATACATAGCATATCCTGAGTCCGCTTCGTGGCAGTCATTACGATTTTATAGGCAGTATCATCAGAGGCATTACCCGCCTTATCCAACTTCAGACTGTAACCCTGATTATAGAGAGACAACCACGCATAAGGATTTAAGCTCTGCAACTCTTCGGGAGTGGGTTCGGAGACGTTCACTTCATCACTGGAAGAGAGGTAGCTCCACTGCGATTTACCGTCAAACCAGGTGGTCACACCTTCCAAATCCAACCGGAACTTATCACCTTTCAGGTAGATTATACCTTTGGAGCTTCCTTCCGGCACACGCACAGTAAAGGCAATCTTCACACCTCCTGCCTGGCGAAAGGCATCTGCCGTGCGGTCCAGTATATCCCGCGCATCCGCTTGTTGCGCTGCAACGGGCGGATTGAAGCAAAACAGATAAAGAATAAATAAAAGACTACTAATCTTCATGTTATTTGAAACGTTGATTTATTGCAAATTGTTCAGGCGCATCTCCAAATCGTTCTCGTCTACACAGAACACTTCACGCGCCTTGCTGCCCTGTGCCGAGCCCACGATGCCCGCTTTCTCCAATTGGTCCATGATGCGCCCCGCACGGTTGTAACCGATGGCGAACTTACGCTGAATGAGCGAAGTAGACCCCTGCTGATGAACGACAATCAATCGTGCCGCTTCCTCAAACAACGGGTCGAGGCGCCCCATATCCACATCTCCCAAGTCGCTTCCAGCATTTTCATCCACATATTCGGGCAGATAGAAGGCGGTGGGATAGCCCGGCTGACGGGCAATGAATTTCGTGATGTCCGCCACTTCCGGCGTATCGATAAAGGCACACTGCACACGCACCGGGTCGGCACCTTGCAGGAAGAGCATATCGCCGCGACCTATCAACTGATTAGCTCCCGGACGGTCGAGAATAGTACGCGAGTCCACCATGGCAGATACGCGGAAAGCGATACGTGCCGGGAAGTTCGCCTTAATCGTACCGGTAATGATGTTCGTCGTCGGACGCTGCGTGGCGATAATCATGTGGATACCTACGGCACGCGCCAACTGGGCGATACGGGCGATAGGCAGTTCCACATCCTTGCCTGCCGTCATTATCAGGTCACCGAACTCGTCAATCACCACCACAATGTACGGCATGAACTTATGTCCCTTTTCCGGGTTCAGGCGGTGACCGATAAACTTCTCGTTATACTCCTTGATGTTGCGCACATGGGCGGCTTTCAGCAGGTCGTAGCGGGTATCCATCTCCACGCAGATGGAGTTCAGCGTCTGCACAACTTTGGTGACGTCGGTAATGATGGCATCTTCTCCGTCGGGCAATTTGGCAAGGAAGTGGTTCTCGATGACGGAGTAGATGCTGAACTCTACCTTCTTGGGGTCTACCAGTACAAACTTCAGTTCAGCGGGATGCTTCTTATATAATAAGGAAGTGATAATGGCATTCAGTCCGACAGACTTACCCTGACCGGTAGCACCTGCCACAAGCACGTGCGGCATCTTGCACAAATCCACCATAAACACTTCGTTGGTGATGGTCTTGCCCAATGCAATCGGCAAGTCGTAGGTAGACTCTTGGAATTTCTTGCTGCCGATGATGCTCTGTCCGGAGACAATCTTCGGATTGGAGTTAGGCACTTCGATACCAATCGTACCTTTTCCCGGTATGGGGGCTATGATACGAATGCCCAGTGCAGAAAGGCTGAGGGCAATATCATCTTCCAGTCCGCGTATTTTGGAGATACGCACACCTTGTTCGGGTGTTATCTCATACAGCGTCACCGTGGGACCCACCGTTGCCTTGATGGTACTGATTTCGATGCCGAAGCTGCGCAGCGTATTGATAATCTTATCCTTGTTGGCATTCTGCTCCACCATGTCGATGGTAGGCTCGGCATTCTCATAATGCTTCATCAGGTCGACTGTGGGGAAGCGATAATTCTCTAGGTCGAGGCGCGGATTATAGGGTTCCCTTTCCGGGCCTTTATACTCCTCATCTTCCACCATTTCCACTTCAAACTCGGGTTCCTTCGCTTCGGGCTGCTTTTGCAAAGATGAAATACTTTCGGGTGACGGAGCTTCGAATGTCATAGGCACGTCGTCGTCATCGTCTGCTTTGGCAGGTGCGGTCGGAGCTTTCGCCCCTCCTCCCAGGTCAAGCGTTATCTCATGCATCGGTTCGGTAACAGTCTTCGTTTCTTCTTTCTTAATTTCCGGAGTTGTTGCCACAGCCGGCGCTTTCTTTCCCTGCGCCATCCAAGAGTCCGTAAACTCTTCGGGAGTCTCGCCTTCCTCCGGCTCTGTCCGCTGCTTCCGCTTAAGGAAGCTGAGGGCAAACAACCGGTGCAACCAGATAACGGTGCGGGCGCTCATATAGATAAGGAAGCAGATAGCCGTCACCAACAACAGCATCCACACGCCCGGCACGCCTATTTGCGACACCAGCCAGTTGCTGACATTGTATCCGTGCATACCGCCCAGATAGAGGAACGAGTCTTTATATTGGTCTACAAACGCAAAGCCGAAGAACACTGAAAACCACACCAACAGCAGCGCACAGCCGATGAACCACTTCCAGAGGCGGACTACCCGCACGCGCATCAGCTTCAACCCTGCCACGGCAAGGAACACGAGAATGAAAAAGGAAGAAATACCGAAGCAATCGTTAATCAGATAGCTGGCCAACTGTGCGCCTCGCGAACCGGCGTAGTTCTGCACCCCGTTGTGAGTGGATGCCAGTTCCTGCGCATTGCCCGCATCGAGGATGCTCTGATCCGCCGCTCCCGTCACGAAAAAGGACGAAAACGCCAGCAGCAGGTAAACCGAGAAGATGACCAGCACCAGGCCGACAATGAAATGAATGGTTTCGTTCTTGAAGATTGCCCTTATCTTGCCGAAAAGGGAGAGGGATTGCTCCGTATCTTTGGTTGTATTTTTCTTTGCCATAAAAAGGTGTTTGCTAATATCCGTATAATGTCGCAAAAGTAACAAAAAAAAAGCGTATGCAGTAACGCTTTCAAACCTTTTTCGTACCTTTGCGTTTCAAATCAAGTAGATATGAAAAAAGAAAGTCAAGTGATATTCGACCGTAACGTAGTGGAATTCGTAACCGTAGCCGCTGAGTTCTGCAAGTTTTTGGAACAGGCGGAAGCCATGAAGCGTTCCACCTTCGTCGATACATCCTTAAAGATACTTCCACTGCTTTATCTCAAAGCCTCCATGCTGCCCGAGTGTGAAACAATCGGTGAAGAGGCGCCCGAAACATTTGTCACCGAAGACACTTACGAGGTAATGCGAATGAACCTGGCAGGTATCCTTGCCGAGAAAGACGACTATCTGGATGTTTTCGTATCGGATATGAAGTATAGCGACCAGCCCATCACGAAGTGTATCTCCGAAGATTTGGCGGACATCTATTAGGATATCAAAGATTTTATCTTCGTATTCCAGTTGGGACTGAACGAGACGATGAACGACTCTCTTGCCATTTGTCAGGAGAATTTCGCCCACTATTGGGGGCAAAAACTGGTGAACACGCTGCGTGCCTTGCACGACGTGAAGTACAATCAGCCGGAAGAAGAGGAAGAGGAACCGAGTGAGGATGAAGTTTAAGCATTAAATTATGGTTATCAAAAGAACTATCGATAAAGAAGAATTAAAGGAGATGCCCAAGGTCATCTTTCGGGGACAGATACATGTAGTGCAAACTCCCCAGGAAGCGGAAAGGGCCGTTGCCTATCTCAAGAAATGCCCGCTGCTGGGCATCGACAGCGAAACGCGCCCATCGTTCACCAAAGGACAGTCGCACAAGGTAGCCTTGTTGCAGATTTCTTCGGAAGAACATTGTTTCCTGTTCCGCCTGAACCTGACCGGACTGACCCTGCCAATCATCACATTGCTCGAAAGCCCCAGCGTTGTCAAGGTGGGACTTTCCTTGCGCGACGATTTTATGATGCTGCACAAGCGTGCGCCTTTCGAACAGCGCGCCTGCATCGAATTGCAAGAGTATGTCCGCGCTTTCGGCATTCAGGACAAAAGCCTGCAAAAGATATATGCCATCCTTTTCAATGAAAAGATATCCAAGAGCCAGCGCCTTTCCAACTGGGAAGCAGAGACGCTGACCGAGCCCCAAAAGCAATATGCCGCCACCGATGCGTGGGCCTGCCTCAACATCTACAATCTGTTGCAGGAACTGAAACGCACCGGAGACTTTGAAATGGCAGCGGAAACAGAAGAAGAAGTAACAATATAAGGTATTAGGTTTTAGGTATTAGGTATTAACGCGGCCAACTTCATTGCATAGCTTTAATACCTAATACCTAATACTTAATACCTAAAAAACACCGAATATGTACAAAGCATACCTCAAATCCGGCAAAGAAGAATCATTAAAGCGTTTTCATCCGTGGGTGTTCTCCGGTGCCATCGCCCACTTCGACGGAGAGCCCGAAGAAGGTGAAGTAGTCGACATCTACACTTCCAAGAAAGAATTTATAGCCAAAGGACATTTTCAGATAGGCAGTATTGCCGTCCGCGTGCTCAGTTTCCGCCAGGACGAAGCCATTGATGCCGACTTCTGGAAACGCAAGCTCCGCATCGCATACGAAATGCGATGCAGCATCGGCATTGCCGAGAACCCGGTCAACAACACCTATCGCCTTGTACACGGTGAAGGAGACTATCTGCCGGGGCTCGTCATCGACATCTACGCCCGCACAGCCGTGATGCAAGCACACTCCGCCGGCATGCACCTCGACCGCATGGTCATTGCCGAAGCACTCTCCGAAGTGATGGGCGACCAAATAGACAACATCTACTATAAATCCGAAACCACCCTCCCCTTCAAAGCCGACCTCTATCCGGAGAACGGTTTCCTGAAAGGCGGAAGTGCCGACAACGTTGCCATGGAGTACGGTCTGAAATTCCACATCGACTGGCTGAAAGGACAAAAGACCGGTTTCTTTGTAGACCAACGCGAGAACCGCTCGCTGCTGGAGCGCTATGCCAAAGGCCGCAGCATACTGAACATGTTCTGCTACACCGGCGGATTCTCCGTCTACGCCATGCGCGGCGACGCCAAGCTGGTGCACTCCGTAGACAGCTCCGCCAAAGCAATAGACTTTACCAATAAGAATATAGAGCTGAACTTCCCCGGCGACGCCCGCCATGCCGCCTATGCCGAAGACGCTTTCAAATACCTCGACCGCATGGGCGACCAGTACGACATCATCGTGCTCGACCCACCCGCCTTTGCCAAGCACCGCGACGCTCTGCGCAATGCCCTGCAAGGCTATCGGAAGCTAAACGTCAAAGCATTTGAGAAAATCAAACCGGGCGGCATACTCTTTACCTTCTCCTGCTCGCAAGCCGTCAGCAAAGAGAATTTCCGCACTGCCGTGTTTACGGCTGCCGCCATGTCCGGCCGCAGCGTGCGCATCTTGCACCAACTCACACAACCCGCCGACCATCCGGTGAGCATCTACCATCCCGAAGGCGAGTACCTGAAAGGACTGGTACTTTATGTAGAGTGAAGTTATAATCATATAGAATTTAAAAAGGCTGTATCAAACATGCCTGCAATGTGTTCGCACAAGTAACGGAAGTTTAAAATAATTTTTTAAGCTACAGCTATGCAAAAAGTATTAATCACATTATGCGTCACTTTATTACCGATAATAAGTGCATGCAACCACACGCCCGGACAGTCGGAAATACATAATGTCACTAAAGTATTGGTGGACACTGTTGTACCGGAAACATACATTACAGGAGACACCATATACTATGACGCACTTTATCCTACAGACATCTGCGTCATAGACACTTTTGTATTAGTAGGCCAGCGTAAGGATGAAAATTTGATATATGTATATGATATGCGAGATACAAGTCTATTAGGAAAATTCCTGAAACCAGGCAATGGTCCTGATGAAGTAATCCACTGGAATGGATTTATTCAATATTGGAAAGAGGATGGAGAAGCGAAAATACTTGTCCAGTCTTATTTGCAAAAAGTGGGGATATTGAATATAAACCGTTCATTGGAAGCAAAGAAAGCTGTGTTTGAAAAACAATCTTCCTTTAACAAGGATTCAGCCAGAGCCATTATGCAAAGGTCGAATGTTGCTTATATGATTGGCGATCAATTTCTGATAACAAGAGCGCCAGAACGGACAAAAGGTTTGAAAGACTATAATCCCAGCCTGCAATGGCTTGATTTTGAGAAAGACCAACCCGGTAATGTCATCTATACAACGAACATAAAAACAATAAACAACCCTTTTCTGTATATTATAGGAGGGACAAGTTTACGTCCTTCAGGTGACAAGCTCTGTATTGCCTGCCGTTTTTTGAACACTTTCTCCATTTTAAATATATCCGACGGCACAGTCTTACAGATATTCTCCAAGAATGAGGATTTAGACACTAAGGCAATAGCCGATGCACACAAGAGTTCGATATATTATTCTGCTGTTACATCCACAGATGATTACCTGTTTCTGAATACATCAAGAGGAGCCGATTATGATAAATTGAAAGAAACGGGGACAACCATTGAGGTGTATGACTGGAAAGGGAGTCATATTCACCGTTTCTTAACCACAGATATCATCTACTACATGTCAATTGATGCAACAGGACATAATCTTTATGCCGTAGTAGAAAATGGGGAAATGAAACGGTATTCGTTGGTTTACTAACTTTCATGTTTTCACAATCATGAACAAGATAATGCCCCATCTGTCATAAAATTGCTACGCACGAGAACTTCTTCATAAAAGCAGTCAATACATCATTCATTTGCCCCAAGCAGATGATGCGTTCGGGTGAAACGCATCATCTGTTTCACCCGAACGCATCATCTGTTGAGGGTAAATACATCATGCGTTTTGCCCAGAAGAAGCGTGAAACGCTAAAAGAAGTTAATATAAAGCAGGAAAAACACCAAACCTTATGTTCTATAACATAAAACCCCTATATTTGCACTGTGTTTTTCATGGTATTAGATTTAAGGTTAATAAAGATTGGCTGTCTGGGATAGATAGCCTTCTTTTTTTTATATACCTATCCCCTCCCAATAGAACAAAAAAAGAAGAGGGCTCTCACAAGTCCTCTTCAACGAGATTTAGAGTAAAAATTAGAGATTGTGTTTATTCATCCGCAGCCTCAGGATCTACAATGGAAACCGAGTAGAACTTAAATTCCGACATTGTCCAGAACACACTTCCCGTACTGGTTTCATTGACTACGATACGGATTTGGCTGAACGGTTTATCTACATCAAGCACCGGTGAAGTATAAGCCCCCTCAGAACCGACCGGCAGCCCATCGCCCTCCTTGGTGAAATTCTTGATAAGGAACCAGTCGTTTCCGTCCGTACTTCCCATCAAGTCGAAATCCGTCGGTCTGTTGCTTGCATTGCGCGGTGCAAAATAAAACTTATAGTGCTCAGTAATCTCCTGCCTCAGATTAGCTTGTAACCAATGCGGTCCGGGCATGTCCACACTCCACGCCGTATGGAAGTATGTGCTGGTATTTCCGTCCAGCAGATTGGCAATAGAGCCCTCACTGGGTTCTTGCGCATTGGTGGAAAGGTCGGTAGCTCTCAAGGCAATCGGTGTATCGACATATGTAGTCAGCGCCGCCTCCGAAACTTGCGTGATGGCCTGCACGGCGCTCTTGTCTCCCGTAGGACTGACTGTACGCACCTCAAACTTGTATTCACCATACTTCCGGCGGGTATCAGGAATTTCCACACTATTCGCATAGACACTTGCCGTACGCATCACGTCTTTCTTCAGTAACGGATCGTAATAATTCACTTCTACATAGCGTATATTCGCCTCTTCGGGAATATTCCAGTGCAATGTGATGCATCCGGGAGTAGTATCAGCCGTCAAGTCGGTAATCTCACCCGGAGTTATACCGTCTTCTTCGCTACAACCGGTGACCAGGACAGCTCCAAACAGGAGCAGTCCGGCAAAATATTTAACTGTATTTCTCATCTTCATTCTGTTTTTTCATTAATAACCGGGGTTTTGAGCCAAGTTCTGGTTTCGGTTGATGTCTTCCACAGGAATAGGCATCAGATACTGGGTGGGGCTTTCAAGCTTACGTTCGAAAGTTACTTCCGTCTCCTGTCCGAACTCATCGATGGTTTTACCGAGAATGTTCATGCCTTTCGCCTTTACACCGAGATATTCTTCGGCTTCTTTCCAGCGGCGCAAATCCCAGAAAGTCTGGTTCTCCAGATAAAACTCAATCATGCATTCCTGACGCACAATCTCGCGCATTCGGTTTTGATCCAGCGTGGCAATACCGCTCCAGGAAGTATCCACATCAGGAATGCCGGCACGTTCACGAACCATGTTCAGATAGGTCTTGGCGGTAGGCAGGTCATTGCATTCCACACAAGCTTCGGCATAGCCCAGATAAAGCTCGGCCAGACGGATTACAGGCCACGGATAGAACGGAGGATTATACAATTCTTTCCGCACGGGATATCCAGGCACTACGCCTTTCTTATTCAAGTATCCGGTAGGCGAATAATTGTTCGTGCGCAGACTTTCCCCCGCCGGCTGGCGCGAGGTGTTGCCGCCGATTACGAAGTCGCAAACCAACTTACCCTGATTGTCTTTCAGGTTATATTTATTATAACTGTCATCATCCTGATAAGACCCTTTGCCATCTGTAGAACTCAATATTTCATAGAAACCTCCCTGGAAGCCAACCCATGAATAGAAACGGGGTTCACGGTCCAGGTTGAAACGGATGGTCTTCGCTTCCGGATCGCCGATAGACGCATTCCCATCACCCAAAGTGATTGGATCGTAGATGCTGTTGCCCTTCGGAAAATCCGGATCCACATCGACAGGAAGCCCCTTCTTGGTATAGAAACGCTTCAACATGGCGAGGGTGGGCGACACGCCATTGTAGGCCGAACCATTGCAGAAAGGCAACGACTTATTCTGTACACTATAGGCACCTTCGCTACGGCAATCGGCCCAAATTATCTCGGGATTGGCAGGTTCGATAGCCGCATAGCGCAAAGTATGCTGTACCGGATCGACAGGCTCGATGTTTTCATATCCGACCAGGAAATAATCCGTTTTGGTGTAGAGTCTGAAACCGGCGGCTTCTGCCATGCGGATGGCTTCCTCATAGGCACTCTTAGCCTTCTGCCACTTGTTGGCATCGTACGTGAGATGCATCAGCGGAGTTCCGTCCTTAGCCTTAAAATCAGCGTAGAATTCACTGTTTCCATTGAACAAGGGAGACGCTGCATATAGTAACAATCTTGCCTTGATGGATTTGGCTGCCACGCTGGTGGCCAGACCGTAGTATTCATTGAGACGGGTGGCGGGCAGTCCTTCCGCCGCCTCATCCAGCATCTGGCACACAAAATCCACACATTCGTCATAGGGCGAGCGAGCCGCATATTGGTCGGCGGGAGTAGTCAGCGAGGGTTCTTCCTTCACCAAGATAACCGGACCATAGTTATGCACCAGCAGGAAGTGGTAGTAACCTATCAGGAACTTGGCTTGGGCAATGTAGTCCGCCTTGACGGACGCCTCCAATGCCGGCACCATATCGATGTTGTTCAGCAGGATGTAGCACTGCTTGATGCCCTGGAACAAAGAGTTCCAGTACGAAATTACCGGGTTTGAAGCGGAATAGTTGCCTTTCGGAAAGGAGGCGAAACGTTCGTGCTCGAAGGCCGTCACCACCTCGTCGGCAGTGAAGAGGTCCAACGATTCCGTACCATTCCTCGGATTGGGGATATAGGCATAGCAGGAGTAGACGAAACGTCTGGCAGCCTCCTTATCCTCAAACGCATCTTTTTCTGTCGCTTTTTCATCAGGAACCACGTCCAGGTAATCGCAAGAAGACAAGACTCCCGACAGCAAGCACGTCATCACGATGAATATTTTATAGAACTTTTTCATATCTGTTCGTTTTATCAGGTTATTTAAATGACAATTGGATACCAACGTTGAAAGTACGCTGCGTAGGATAGCTCAACCCTTTTCCTCCACCCATTTCCGGATCCCAAAGCTTGAACGGGGAGAAGGTGAGCAGGTTGACACCGCTGACGTAGAAACGTGCCATCTTGAAGGAGTAGCCGATTTCCGCATTCTTCAGCTTCAGGAAAGCGCCGTTGCGCAACCAGAAGTCGGACGACTGTGTATTGTGGTTGTTGTCGTTCTTGGTCAGGCGCGGATAGCCGGCATTGGGGTTTTGATTGGTTTCAGACCAGTAGTCGTCGGCAATCCATGACAATACGTTACGGTTGTACTGTGTTCCGAAAGGAGCGAAGCCCGACATCATCAGCGAGATGTTCGCCACTCCCTGGAAGAAGAAGGAGAAATCCCAGTTCTTGTAGGAGACGGACGGTCCGAAACCGTAGACAATCTCCGGCACCGTGGGATACCCCATAGCAACGCGGTCGTCGCTAGTGATTTTCCCGTCATAGTTGCCATCCTTGTCGGGCTGGTCCACGTACTTAATGTCACCCGGTGCGATGGCGATGTTGCCCAGTGTGGAAGTCGGACTGTTCGCAATGTCCGCTTTGTCTATATACAGTCCGTTGGACACATAACCGTAGATGGTATTCAGTTTCTTTCCTATATTTGAGAGTGCGGGACGTACACCGGGAGTCTCGTCATATTCGAGTATCTTGTTGCGTGCAAAAGTAAACGTACCCTTGAATTGGATGGCAAAGTCCATGTTTATCTGCTTTCCGTAATCCACCGAGAGGTCGAATCCATAGTTCTTCACCTTGGCCAGGTTGCCGTAAACGGCTGTAGTGGCCGTACCCAGATAGTTGGGAATAGAAGAGCACTGCTGGAAAATGTCGCGGCGTATTTCGCGGAATGCATCCACGGTGATATTCAGAGCATTGAAAAACGACATATCAACTCCCACATTCAGCTTCTCGCCCACTTCCCACGTCAGGTCGTTGTTTTGGTAGCGGGTATATACGGGACCGTTCAGGCTGACTTGCTGTCTGTCTCCGGTAACGAAATTGGCATTTTCGCTTTGCAGGGTGATGTCCGACATATAAATAAAGCGAATGAGGTTTTTATTGGAGTCCAGCAACTGGTCATTACCTACCAAACCGTAAGAAGCGCGGATCTTCAAGTTGGAGATGACATCTTTCACCGGTTCGAAGAACGGCTCTTGGCTGACGTTCCACCCCACAGCTACCGACGGGAAGAAACCACATTTATGCCCCTTGGCAAAGTTTTCGGAACCGTTGTAACCGGCATTCGCCTCTACCAGGTAGCGTCCGGCGTAGTCGTAAGCCACGCGGCCGGCAAATCCCATCTTGCGGCGAGGAAGAGAGGCCGCCAGGTCGCCGGGCGCATTGCTGTCATACTGGTCGATGTTCCACAGCACCATTCCGCTGACGTTATGGTCGCCGAAACTCTGGTTGTAGTCCACATACGACTGGAAATAAATACGGCGGTCACCTCCTACTTCGGAAGAAGTGGCCAATACCGGCTTTGTCGGGCTTGACGAGCCGAACGGAGAAACCGACAAGTCATAAGTTCCGTCCGGGTTCTGAGTATATCCCATCAGCGTATAGCGGTTGATGCCCTGACTACGTTTAGTAATCGTCTTGTTGTAGTTCTTGAAAGACAATAAAGCCTTGAAGCGAAGTCCCTTCAACAGAAAGTCCAACTTCTGCTCAAAGTCGATGTTTGCCATGACCGTGCTCTCGAAGATGTTCTGATAACCGTTGGTTAAGCTTGCCATGGGATTCACAGCTCCCTGGTCGTTACCTCCGGCGTATGCTCCCCAGTATACCAAGTTGCTCACACCGTC
Organism: Bacteroides sp.; assembly: GCA_021203515.1. GTDB lineage: Bacteria > Bacteroidota > Bacteroidia > Bacteroidales > Bacteroidaceae > Bacteroides. Next base: position 24,613 of record JAJQAY010000128.1, read on the forward strand.
TGCCGGATAGGAGATAGGGAAGTCCACCGGGTTGGAGTTCATCACAGCCCCGTACAAGTCACCCACCGAGGTGTTCGGCTGTGTCAGGTCATTCAACTGCACGTTCAAGTGCAAGGAGATAGTGGAGCTTTTGGACATGTGGAAGTCAATATTGTTCTGGAACGTATATTTCATCAGGTCAATATTGTTCTTGTAAGAGAAATATTTGGAAGCCTCGTTCTTCAGCATACCCGTTTCGTGGGTGGCGCCCACGTTCATGAAGTAAGTGATTTTTTCGTACCTCCGCGAATGTTGAAGTTAGCTTTCTGGTTAAAGGCCATATCTTTGAACAGTGATCCGTACCAGTCCACATTGGGCCATATGTAAGGATTGACGCCGTTGCGCGTATTTTCAATCTGCTCCTGCGTATATAGGAGGTTTCCCGTCCCCTCGCTGCTCACGGCCTCATTGTAGAGTTCCATGTAGCGATATCCGTCCACAAAACTCGGGATTTTGGTCGGAGCGGTGATATTCGTCTCTACATGCACACTGATAATTGGCTTTTCCGTATCGGCACCACTCTTTGTCGTAACAATCATTACACCGTTTGCACTACGCGTACCGTACATTGCCGTGGCTGTAGCATCTTTCAAGATAGAGAACCCTTCAATGATTTCAGGGTCAAGCGCATCCAGGTCGGAAGAACTTACTTCCACACCATCCAGAATAATAAGCGGTGAAGTCATACCACTCAAAGTAGAAATACCACGGATATAAAAATCGGAACCGTTGCTGCCCGGCTGACCGCTACGCTGATAAGCAATCACTCCGGAAAGACGTCCTGCAAAGGAGTTGGACAGGTTGGCCGTCGGCACCTTCAAGTCATTAGGACGTACAGTCTGTATAGACCCTACCACCGTTTCTTTCTTCTGTCCTGCACCGAAAGCCGTAATTACAACTTCATCCAGCATCTCTGTATCTTCTTTCAGTACAATTTTGAGCAAAGTCTGATTTCCCACTTTGATTTCTTGTGTAACGAAACCAATGAACGAAACAATCAAAACGTCTTTCGAAGAAACGTTGACAGAGAATTTTCCGTCAACATCAGTAATGACTCCCAGATTAGGCTTGTTCTTTACTTGAATGGTGACACCGATAATCGGTTCTCCCGCATCATCCACCACCGTGCCTTGTACTTTACCAGCTTGCTGTACAAGAGCCGACTCATTAACAACAGGAACTTCTACTGCTTGTGCCCCAAGGAGATATCCTCCCAAAAGGGCTACCAATAGTACTTTCTTTTTCATAATACTTTTTACTAATTCAAGGTTTTGCTTTTAAATGTTTTGCTAAACTGTTTTACTTTTCACATGTTGCGCTAAGGTGATCTCATTTTTCTTTGCATTGTTTTGGTTAATAAAAAATAAAGGTTTAACTAATAAATTTGGTTTTAAAAACATTTATCTCATCAAGTTCTGTGAGTACTTACTTTTTTTTCACCTTCGGAATGCACAAAAAAACAAGCTTTCTTTTTCCGGAAATCTGTTTAAATTAGCCCTTTATAATATCAAATCATGCCCTTCAATATGTCATTTCATAAAAGGCGAGTTAATCAAACAATGCTTCAACACAATTTTCCGCAATGACTACATGTAGCATTTGCCAAATGCTAAAATTCCATGAAAAAAATTATATTTATTATTTTTTTTAAAAGAACAATGTGTATATTTGCAGCAATTCTTAGTTTTATGAGATATTTTTTTAAGGCTTTCACTAAGTACTCACAGAACTTTGCCGAATTCCCCTTTTTTTTCTTTCTACTCATCGCCCTTTCCGAGAAATTCCCTACATTTGCGTCATTATATTCAAAAGAAAAACACATAATAAGAAAGTAGTATGAGCATAAAGGTTCGTTTAATCATTATGAGCTTCCTGCAATTTGCAGTGTGGGGAGCGTATCTTACGTCAATGGGTAGCTACCTGGTCAGTGTCGGTCTTGCCGGACATATCGGTATGTTCTACGCCATGCAGGACATTGTCAGCATGTTTATGCCCGCACTTATCGGTATCGTAGCCGACCGTTGGATACCAGCACAACGCATGTTGGGACTGTGCCACTTGCTGGCAGGCCTCTTTATGCTCGCCACCGGATATTACGGCATGACCGCCGGAAGCGAAACCGACTTCGGCACTCTATTCAGCCTTTATGTTATCAGTGTTGCGTTCTATATGCCGACCCTCGCCCTCTCCAACTCCGTGGCCTATTGCGCGTTGGAAAGTGCCGGACTGGATACGATTAAGACCTTTCCCCCTATCCGCATCTTCGGAACCATCGGTTTCATCTGCACCATGCTGGCAGTAGACGGGCTGGGCTATCAAAGCACTTATTCGCAATTCTTCGTATCGGGCGGACTGGGACTGCTATTGGCTGCCTATGCTATCACCCTTCCCCATTGCCCCGTCAGCCAAAGCAAGGAAAAGAAATCACTCATCGAGGCGCTCGGCCTGCGTGCGTTTACCTTGTTCAAAACGAAAAAGATGGCTATCTTCTTCATATTCTCCATGTTGCTGGGCGTATCGCTGCAAATCACCAATGGATTTGCCAATCCGTTCATCACCAGCTTCAAGGCCATTCCGGAGTTTGCCAGTTCCTTTGGGGCTAATCATGCCAATGCTTTGATTTCAATCTCACAATGCTCGGAAACGCTGTGCATCCTGCTCATACCGTTCTTCCTGAAACGTTTCGGCATCAAGCAGGTGATGCTCATCGCCATGTTTGCCTGGGTCCTGCGCTTCGGTTTGTTCGGAGTGGGTAATCCCGGCAGCGGTGTGTGGATGTTCATCATTTCAATGATTGTTTACGGTGTGGCTTTCGATTTCTTCAACACATCCGGCTCCTTATTTGTTGATAAAGAAACGGACAAAGATATCCGCTCCAGTGCGCAGGGATTGTTCATGATTATGACGAACGGCATCGGGGCAACCATCGGAACGCTCGGTGCACAAGCCGTAGTGAACCACTTCACCTATTCCACCGAATTTGAAGGAAACTTCTATACCGTGGGCGACTGGAGCAGCGTGTGGTACATCTTTGCCGGATATGCTTTGGTGGTGGGTATTTTGTTTGCTTTCATCTTCAAATACAAGCACCAGCCAGAGAAGAATTAAAGTGATAACGTTTGTATGAATAAGAAAAAGATAGAACTACAAGTACTGAATATCTCGAACAGCCAGGCACAGGCAGGTGCCTATGCCATGGTTTTGGGCGAAGCGAACGGTACGCGCCAACTGCCGGTCATCATCGGTGCTTCGGAGGCGCAGTACATGGTGATTGAACTGAAAGGCATCGTCCCGCCACGCCCGCTGACACACAACTTGTTTGCTTCGGTGCTCGAAATACTGGGAGTGAAACTGATGCGTGTCCTTATATATAAGGTAGACAACGGGGTCTTCTATTCCTACCTCTATATGAAAGCGGAAGAGACGGTGCTCCAAATTGATGCCCGCACCAGCGATGCCGTGGCCCTTGCCTTGCGGATGGAGGCTCCCATTTTTGTCTACGAAGACATACTGGAGGCAGAAGGTCTGAAAATGGCAGATAATGATGAAGGACCCGAAATATATTCTATGCACGAAGTTACATTGAATGAGTTGAAAGCCGCCTTGCAGAAGGCCGTAGACGAGGAAGACTACGAACGTGCCGCCCAACTGAGAGACCAAATCAATCAACGCCAACAATCGTAAACAACTATGTACGTATTCTATACCCCCGACATACAAACCGCTGCCGAGCTGCCCGAAGAAGAAGCCGCCCATGCCGTTCGCGTCTTGCGTCTGCAAGCAGGCGACGAGGTGATGCTGACAGACGGAAAGGGAAACTTCTACCGGGCCGAAATCAGCACAGCCACCCATAAGCGCTGCCTGGTCAACATCCTCGAAACCATCCCGCAAGAACCTTTGTGGAACGGGCATCTGCACATCGCCATGGCGCCCACCAAGAATATGGACCGCACGGAATGGTTTGCCGAGAAAGCCACCGAAATAGGCTTCGACGAACTGACCTTCCTGAACTGCCGTTTCTCGGAACGTAAAGTCATCAAGACCGAGCGCATCGCCAAGATACTCGTATCCGCCATTAAGCAGTCGCTCAAAGCACGCTTGCCCCGGCTGAACGAAATGACGGACTTCAACACCTTCATTGCGCAGCCCCGCGACGGACAGAAGTTCATCGCGCACTGCTATGAAGGCGAAAAACTTTATTGAAAGATGTCATCCGAAAAGGTGAAGATGCCCTTGTGCTGATTGGCCCGGAAGGTGACTTCAGCGAGGAGGAAGTGAAGCGGGCGATTGAGAACGGCTTTGTGTCCATCAGCCTCGGACGTTCGCGACTGCGCACGGAGACCGCTGCACTCGTGGCATGCCACATCATGAATTTACAAAATCAATAATAACACCCTATGAAAAAGAATTTATTCTTCCACTTACTCCCCGTGCTGGCACTGGTGTTGGGCGTAAGCGCATGTACCACCCCGTTGGAAAAGACGGAATATACCAATGTGCTGCCTGCCAACACTACTGAAATAGCCGCCATCAACATGAAAGCGCTTGCCGAAAAGACCGGTATCAACGATGCCGGCAATCAGGAAGCCCGCGAAAAGCTGTTGGGCCTGCTGGCGGAAGGCAGCAGTGCGGAACTCGTGAAGGAACTGAAAGTGATAATGAAAGACCCTGCCGAAGCGGGTATCGACTGGGAAGCCCCGATTTATCTGTTCAACGCTCCCTCCCTGCGCAATGCGGCAATGGCTGTAAAGGTGACGGACTTGCAGAAGTTCGAGACCCTGCTCGGAGTGTTCGCCAAAGAGAACTGGTGCACTGCTCCCCAAAAGGCGGACGGATGCCGCACCGTCGAGCTAAAGGAAGGCGGCATACAGCTCGCCTATAATAACGGAACGTTGCTCGTGGTCTATGGCGGCAGTTCCGCGCAACTGAAGAAACTACAACCTGCCGTCACCGAACTGATGAAGCAGCCCGCCGACAAGAGCCTCCATATCAACACCCATTTTGAGCAGATGATGAAGCAAAAAGGAGACATCCGCCTGCTGGCCACCCCCGACGCATTGCCTATGGACGTGCGCGGTGTACTGAACTGGCCGCACGGAACCCAGCTTCTGGGTTACGTCCTGTTTGAAAACGGCCGCATCTACGCCACCCTGCAACGTGCCGGCTTCGAGGGCAAGACACGTGAAAACAATCAGCCTTTCCACCCCAAGAATGCACGCGAGTTGCAACAAGCCATGATGAGCATAATGCGAGGCACGCCCTTCAACATCGAACTCACTAGCGAAGAACTGCTCACCCTGACCAATCTGCGCGCCCTTATGGAGTTTGCACCGGACCAACCGGAAGTCAACGCCCTCTATCAGGTGATTATGAAAATAGAAACGCTGAACGTGCGGGGCGATAACAACCGGACCACGTTTACGGTGGTACTGACTGAAAAGAACCAAAACGCATTGAAGCAGATTATTGATTTTGCCAAACAATTTGCAGGTCTTTAAAACGACTCGATGATATGAACCACATTCATTTGCAACAAACCCTGCCCCAAGTGTTTGCCGGTCGCGATGCCATCGCCTCGGACATCTGGCACCAGGACGTCCTGTTCGACAAAGGCCGCCGCTACCTGATAGAAGCCGCCTCCGGCACGGGCAAGTCCTCGCTTTGCAGCTACATCTACGGATACCGCCGCGATTATCAGGGCATCATCAACTTCGACGAACGCAACATCCGTTCGCTCTCCGTCGGCGAGTGGGTAGAGATAAGGAAGAGCGCACTCAGCATCCTCTTTCAGGAACTGCGCATCTTCCCCGAACTGACCGCGCTCGAAAACGTACAGTTGAAGAACCGGCTGACGAACTTTAAGAAGAAAAAAGAGATACTATCCCTATTCGAAACCATCGGCATTGCCGACAAGGTCGACGAGAAAGCCGGCAAGCTCTCCTACGGGCAGCAGCAACGCGTCGCCTTCATCCGCAGCCTTTGCCAGCCGTTCGACTTCATCTTTCTGGACGAACCCGTCAGCCATCTTGACGATGACAACGGTACCATCATGAGCCGTCTGCTTCAGCAGGAGGCGGAACGGCAAGGTGCAGGCATCATAGCGACTTCTATCGGAAAGCATTTGGAACTGGAATATGATGACGTATTTAAATTATAGAATACAATGAACAGACTTGTTTGGAAACTTCTCCGCCAATATATCAGCATCGGACAACTGACCGGCTTTTTTCTTGCCAACCTCTTCGGTATGATTATCGTACTGCTGAGCATACAGTTCTACCGGGACGTGCTTCCTGTCTTCACCCAGGGAGACAGCTTCATGAAGAAGGAATACATCGTTGCCACCAAGAAAATCAGCACGCTCGGCAGCCTTGCCGGAAAGAGTAATACCTTCTCCGAAGGTGACATCGAAGACCTGGAGGATCAACCCTTCACCAAGAGCATCGGCGCCTTCACCCCTTCCCTGTTCAAGGTTTCCGCCGGACTGGGCATGGAGCAAGCAGGCATCCACCTCTCCACGGAGATGTTCTTCGAGTCCGTGCCCGACAAGTATGTAGACGTCAGCCTCGACAAATGGCATTTTGATGAAGAGTCCGGCATTATCCCCATCATCATCCCCCGCAATTACCTTAACCTTTATAACTTCGGCTTTGCCCAAAGCCGCAACCTGCCGAAACTCTCGGAAGGCCTGATGAGCATGATACAAATGGACATCCTGATGCGGGGCAACGGCCGCGTAGAGCAATATAAAGGAAACATCGCCGGCTTCTCCAACCGCCTGAACACCATCCTCGTCCCACAGTCTTTCATGGACTGGGCCAACGGCACTTTTGCCCCGGACAAGAAGGCGCAGCCTTCCCGCCTCATCGTAGAGGTGAAGAACCCGACCGACACCGCCATCTCCGACTACTTCCAGCAAAAGAAATACGAAACCGAGGGCGACAACCTGGATGCCGGGAAGACAACCTATTTCCTGCGCCTTATCACCGGCATCGTGATGGGTGTAGGGCTTTTCATCAGCATTCTGTCTTTCTACATCCTCATGCTGAGTATCTTCCTGCTGCTGCAAAAGAACACCGTGAAACTGGAAAATCTGCTCCTGATAGGATACAGCCCGAACCGGGTAGCTATGCCGTACAATATGCTAACGGTAGGCCTGAATGCAGTGGTACTATTGTTGTCCGTGGGCTGTGTGGCATGGCTGCGCACCTATTATACGGAAGCCATCCGCCTGCTCTTCCCGCAACTGGAGACGGGCACACTCCTGCCCTGCCTGCTGGTGGGCGGCATTCTGTTCTTGGCAATTTCCCTGCTGAATATTCTGGCAATACACAGAAAGATTATGAGTATCTGGGGAAGGTAAGAACAAAATCTTATCATTCACAAAAAAAAGAACTCCTGCAATGCCGCTGCCTTCACATTCTTCACTGTCATCTCGCACGTACCTGTCAGAAAGAAAGCAAAATGTCTTTTATACTGACATTACCGTTTCTGCCAATGTAGTAAAATAGCTTTTGTGTGCATAAAAACGGAATGAATATAACGGAATACTGCATAATATACAACGTTTATGCAGTATCGGGTGGCAAGAAGTTAATATCCTGGTAGTAGTATGTTCACTTCTCAGTAGTAGTATGTCAACTTCCTACTAGTAGTTTATTAACTTCCCCGGTGAGGAACGTTCCGTTCCTCACCGGGGAACCTTATTTTCTCCACCGGGGAACGAGGCGAAAGGTATCACAGAGCGCTTTGAAACTCTATTTGAAACGGGCATATTTCAGTATTTCACTGACAATCTGTTGATTACAAAAATCCATTCGCGTTTTTGCATCCGCAAGGATAGTCGAACGCAAATAACGCATTCTGACGCAAGTAGAAATGCAAAATGTCAAAATGATACTTCTATTCATTCGGATACGTTTTGAGTTAAATAGCCTGAAAGCCCATTATCTTATAGCCCAGGGCAACGCCCTGGGCTATAAGATAATGGGCTTTCAGGCTTAGTTTAAAATCAGGAATATTCATCTTCCCCTTGGAGAGTAAGAGTGCTTATTTCTATTCATTTCCGTTCTGTTTTGCACATATTTCCTTTTAACCAACAGTATAAAACTTTTTTCTGAAGAAGTTTTTCTTTACCTTTGTAATCGGAACTATAAATCCTCTATAGAATATGCCTGACTATGATTTAATCGCCATATTAGGTCCTACAGCATCCGGCAAGACCCCCTTTGCAGCCGCATTGGCAGCCGAACTCAACACGGAAATCATCAGTGCCGACTCCCGCCAGATTTATCGGGGAATGGACTTGGGCACGGGTAAGGACCTTGCCGACTATACCGTCGACGGAAAGCAAACCCCCTATCATCTTATCGACATAGCCGACCCGGGCTATAAGTACAACGTTTTCGAATATCAGCGCGACTTCCTGAATACTTACGAAGCCATTAAACAAAAAGGCTGCCTGCCCATCCTATGCGGTGGAACGGGAATGTATCTGGAGTCGGTGCTGAAAGGCTACAAGTTGTTGCCCGTGCCCGAAGATGCGGAACTGCGTGCCCGCCTGGCGGACAAGTCGCTGGAAGAGCTGACGGAAATCCTGAAAGGTTACAAGAACCTTCATAATACGACGGACGTGGATACCGCGAAACGTGCCATCCGCGCCATCGAGATTGAAGAGTATTACGCCCATACGCCCGTAGACGAGCGTGCATTTCCGGCACTGAACAGCCTCATCATCGGTGTGGATATAGACCGCGAACTGCGTCGGGAGAAAATCACCCGACGCCTGCGTCAGCGACTGGACGAGGGAATGGTGGAAGAAGTGCGCCGCCTGATAGAGCAGGGCATCCGACCGGACGACCTCATCTACTACGGACTGGAATATAAATATCTGACACTGTACGTCATTGACAAGCTAACTTACGAGGAGATGTTCGGCCAACTGGAGACGGCCATCCATCAGTTTGCCAAGCGCCAGATGACCTGGTTTCGCGGCATGGAAAGACGCGGGTTTACCATTCATTGGGTAGACGCCCGATGCCCGATGGAAGAAAAGATAGCTTACGTAAAGTCAAAACTCAAAGAGATTTAGTATCTTTGACAACAAAACGATGATATGAGTATAGAGCCCAATAAGTGGGGGGTGGTGTACAACCCTAAAGCCGGCACTCGCAAGGTGCAGAAACGGTGGAAAGAGATTAAGGAATATATGGACAGCAAAGGTGTGTCCTACGACTATGTGCAGTCCGAAGGGTTCGGTTCGGTGGAGCGCCTTGCCGGCATCCTTGCCAACAACGGCTACCGCACGATTGTGGTGGTGGGCGGTGACGGTGCGCTGAACGATGCCATCAACGGCATCATGCTATCCAATGCCGAGAACAAGGAAGATATTGCCATCGGCATCATCCCCAACGGTATCGGCAACGACTTTGCCAAATACTGGGAGATGAGTTCGGAATATAAAGAGGCAGTGGACTGCATCATCAACAACCGCCGACGGAAGATTGACGTGGGCACTTGCTACTACTATGACGGCGAGAAACACCGGACGCGCTATTTCCTCAATGCCATCAATATCGGCCTGGGCGCCCGCATCGTGAAAATCACCGACCAGTGCAAACGTTTCTGGGGGGTAAAGTTCCTCTCCTACTTCATGGCGTTCCTCTCGCTGATATTTGAACGGAAACTATACCGGATGCACCTCAAGATAAACGGCGAGCACATACGCGGACGCATCATGACGCTCTGCATCGGTAGCGCATGGGGCTACGGACAGGCTCCCAGTGCCGTGCCCTACAATGGTTGGCTGGATGTTTCGGTCATATACCGCCCGGAACTGCGACAACTCTTTTCGGGCATATGGATGCTTATGGAAGGCAGAATTTTGAACCACAAGGTGGTGATGCCCTACCGCACCCAAAAGGTGAAGGTGCTGCGTGCACAAAACGCTTCCGTCGACCTGGACGGACGTATCCTCGACCGGCACTTCCCGCTGGATATCGGGATATTGCATGAGGCAGTTACGCTGATTATACCCAATTGAGTTATGAGTTATAAGTTATGAGTTATTCTCTCATAACTCGTGGCTCAGAACTCTTTACAACAAATAACTCATAACTCATAACTTAAATTATGATTGAACTGAAAAATAATCCTGTCGGAAACTTCTTTCTGCTAGCAGGTCCCTGCGTCATAGAAGGAGAAGAAATGGCAATGCGCATTGCCGAACGTATTGTAACTATCACCGAGAAGCTGCAAATCCCTTATGTATTCAAAGGTTCCTATCGCAAAGCCAACCGTTCGCGACTGGACTCTTTTATGGGAATAGGCGATGAGAAGGCCTTGAAGGTACTGAAGAAGGTGCGCGACACGTTCGGAGTACCTACCGTCACCGATATTCATGCCGCAGAAGAGGCCGCCATGGCTGCCGACTATGTGGACGTCTTGCAAATACCCGCCTTCCTCTGCCGCCAGACCGACCTGCTAGTGGCTGCCGCCAAAACCGGCAAGATTATCAATATCAAGAAAGGGCAGTTCCTCTCTCCGCTTGCCATGCGCTTTGCCGCAGACAAAGTGGTGGAAGCCGGAAACAAGAACGTGATGCTCACCGAGCGAGGAACAACGTTCGGCTATCAGGACTTGGTGATAGATTACCGAAGCATTCCGGAAATGCAGACGTTCGGTTTCCCGGTCATTCTGGACGTGACGCACTCCTTGCAACAACCCAACCAGACGAGTGGTGTGACAGGCGGTATGCCCCAACTCATCGAAACCGTAGCCAAGGCAGGCGTTGCCGTAGGCGTGGACGGTTTGTTCATAGAGATGCACGAAAACCCGGCAGTAGCCAAGAGTGACGGCGCCAATATGTTGAAGCTCGATTTGCTGGAAGAATTGCTCACCAAACTGGTGCGCATCCGCGAGGCTATCAAACAATAAAGACAAATATTTACAAAAAAAAGAGAATGCTCTTGTGATTTCTTCTTTGCCGTTCCGACAGATAGGACAAGAACAATTAAAAATCAAATAATGATGAAACATTTATTGCGTAATTTATGGATTGTAGCATTAATCATATGCTGTAACTTCCAACAGGTATTTGCGCAGCAAATGCCGCCTATCCCTATCGATAAAAATGTCCGTATCGGAAAGTTGGACAACGGATTGACTTATTACATCCGCAAGAACAATCTCCCTGCCAACCGGGCCGACTTCTACATCGCGCAGAAAGTGGGTTCCATTCAGGAAGAAGCCGACCAGCGCGGTCTCGCCCACTTCCTGGAGCATATGTGCTTCAACGGAACGACGCACTTCCCAGGTGATGCACTGGAACAATATCTGGAACGTATCGGGGTGAAGTTCGGTGAAAACCTGAATGCTTACACCTCTGTAGACGAAACCGTATATAATATCTCCAATGTCCCCGTCACCACTCCCGGCGCCATCGACTCCTGCCTCTTAATTCTGCACGACTGGAGCAATGACCTGACGCTGGATCCGGTGGAAATCGACAAAGAACGCAGCGTTATCAACGAAGAATGGCGCACGCGCATGAGTGCCATGCAGCGTTTTCAGGAGAAAATGCTTCCTGCCATGTTTGCCGGCACCAAGTATGCCACTTGTTTCCCCATCGGAACCATGGAGGTAGTGATGAACTTCAAGCCGCAGACGCTGAGAGACTACTATGAGAAATGGTATCGTCCCGACCTGCAAGGCATCGTGGTGGTAGGTGACATCGACGTGGATGCCATCGAAGCCCAAATCAAGAAAACCTTTGCCGACATTCCCGCCCAGCCCAATGCCGCCAAGCGCGAATACTATCCGGCGAGCGATAATAAAGAACCGATTATCGTAATCGGAAAGGATAAGGAACAACCCCAGATTATGGCAATTGTCTTCAATAAGCACGAAGCGACTCCGGACGACCAAAAAGATAACATGGGGTATCTGGTGCAGAATTATGCCGTCACCCTCGTCACCAATATGCTGAATGCGCGTCTGAACGAACTGGCACAGAACGCCAACCCTCCCTATATCTATGCAGGTACTTATGACGATGATTTCTTCGTGGCAAAGACCAAAGACGCCTTCACGGGAGTAGTGGGTTGCAAGGAAGGTGCCGTAGAAAGCGGTCTCGCCACCCTGCTCCGCGAAATAGAACGTGCCCGCCAGTTCGGCTTCACGGAAACGGAATATAACCGTGCCCGCGCCGAATACCTGCGCCAACTGGAATCGGCTTACAACGAACGCGATAAGCGCAAGAACGATGCATACGTAAACGAATATGTGCGCCACTTCCTCGATAATGAGCCCATTCCGGGCATCGAAAACAAATATGCCATCATCAACCAGATAGTTCCTGCCATCCCCGTGGCTGCACTGAACCAACTGATGCCCGAACTGGTATCGGACAGCAACAAGGTGGTTGCCATCTTCGGCCCGGAGAAAGAGGGAGTGGAGTTGCCTACCAAAGAAGCCGTTCTGAAAATATTGGAAGATGTGAAGGCTGAGAAGTTGACCCCTTATGTAGACCAGGTGTCTGACGAACCTTTGATGAAGGAATCCCCGAAAGGCGGCAAGATAGTATCAGAGAAGCAGGATGATGTGTTCGGCACTACGATGCTGACACTGTCCAACGGTGTGAAAGTACTCATCAAGAAGACAGACTTCAAAGCGGACGAAATCCGTATGAAGGGTGTAAGTCTGGGCGGTAGTTCATTGTTCCCCAACTCGGAGATTATCAATATCAACGGATTGGATGCTGTAGCAGTGGGCGGTCTGGGCAACTTCAACGCCGTAAACCTTGAAAAGGCATTGGCAGGCAAGAAGGCATCCGTGAATTATGGTATCGGTGACAAGACGGAAACCGTCAATGGAACATGTTCTCCGAAAGACTTTGAAACCATGATGCAACTTACTTATCTGACCTTCACGGCGCCACGCCGCGACGACGATGCGTTTGCATCCTATAAAAACCGTAGCAAAGCCTCCTTGCAAAGTATGGAATTAAATCCGCGGGTAGCCCTCAGCGACTCCATACAAGCCGGTCTCTATATGAACCATCCGAGACGGGTAAGAATCAAGGCTGACATGATTGATAAGATGGGTTACGATAAAATCCTCTCCATGTATCAAGACCGCTATAAAGATGCAAGCGACTTTACCTTCATTTTCGTAGGAAACGTGGATGTAGAGCAGATGAAACCCCTGATTGCCGAATATCTGGGTGCACTGCCCGCCATCAACCGCAAGGAGACTTTCAAGGACAACCAGGTGTACATCCGTCCGGGCAAGTTCAAGAACGAATTTATCCGTCAGCAGGAAACTCCAAAGGCTACTAATGTGGTCTTCATCAGCGGTGCCTGCAAGTACGACCTAAGAAACGACATCCTGATGGATATGACCGGTCAGGTACTCGACCTGGTTTACACCGAAAAGGTTCGCAAAGATGAAGGCGGTTCGTATGGTGTATATTCCGGCGGACAATTGAGCAAATACCCGAAGGAAGAAGCCGTCCTGCAAATCTTCTTCGAAACAGCTCCGGCCAAAAGGGACAAGCTGATGAAGATTATCTTTGCCGAGCTCGACCACCTTGCCAAAGCAGGCCCGTCGGAAGCCAACCTGAACAAGGTGAAAGAGTTCATGCTGAAAAAACATGCCGAAGACCTGAAAGAAAACAGCTATTGGTTGGGAAGCATCGATGAATATGTGTTCACCGGCATGAACCCGATGAAGGATTATGAAAAGATTGTCAACAGCATCACTACCAAAGACATCCAGAAGTTTGCCGATGACTTGTTCAAGCAAAACAATGAGATTGAGGTATCCATGATTAGCCCCGACAAAGAATAAAACAAGAGACTATAGCACAGAAGGCTGCATTGTTCGATGAAAGGCAGCGCAGCCTTTTTCATATCCACTCTAATTCCTATTATACAATGAGCCTATTTTTAGAATTGCGCAAGCACGGAAAGCTGGCTGCCAAACGAAACCCGATGTACGAGAAGAACAAGTTCGGCAAGTTCTGGATGTACTTCATGGCTATCTTTTGGGCAGGCTACCTGATGTTCTTCGGAACAACCTTCGCCTTTGCTTTCGACGGTGGCACCAAGGAGGCCTACCATTTCATGAACAGCGGACTGATATTTGTGATGGCGCTGGACTTCCTGATGCGTTTTCCTTTCCAAAAGACACCCACACAGGAAGTAAAGCCCTATTTACTGCTGCCGATAAGACGCAACCGCCTCATCGACTTCCTGCTGACACGCTCCGGATTGAGCAGTTTCAACTTAATCTGGTGGTTTTTCTTCGTCCCGTTTGCCATTATCACCATTACTAAATTCTACGGTATTACCGGAGTACTGACCTATTGCATCGGTATCTGGCTGCTGATAGTTTTCAATAATTACTGATTTCTGCTATGCCGCACGTTAATAGATGAGCGTCTCTGGTGGGTGCTCCTGCCGATACTGGTGTATGGCGGAATTGCCGCCGCGCTGTTCATACCGGACAAGAGTCCGGTATTCGATTGGTCGACAGACTTGGGAGAAGGTTTTATTACGGGAAATCTGCTTATGTTCCTCGGTGTTATCGCCGCCATTGCCGTGATGTGGTTATCAACCGCAGCCTGATGATTGGTCTGGTTTACGATGAAATCAACAAGGTGGAGGATACGAAAGTAAAGCATGTGTCTGAGTATAAGTTCCTCGACCGATACGGGGAGATTGGAGAGTATATGCGCCTGGAACTGAAGTTGCTGCTGCGCAATAAGGTATGCAAGACGTCGCTGCGTATGGTGTTCCTTATAGTTATCCTCTTTACTTGCGCCATTAGTTTTACAGAAATGTACGACGGGCAAGGGATGAAAAACTTTATCATGGTTTATAACTTCGTCATCTTCGGCACCATGTTCCTTGCGAATCTGATGAGTTACGAGGGTAACTACATCGACGGGCTAATGAGCCGCAAGGAGTCTATATATACGCTGCTTCGGGCTAAATATACACTATACAGCATTGCCATACTTATCCCGTTGATATTGATGATACCTGCTATGGCAACCGGAAAATTGCCCGTATTGAATTGCATCTCCTGGGCGGTATTCGTTGCCGGATGCGTTTATTTTTTCTTGTTCCAACTGGCGGTGTACAATGCTAAGACGGTGGACCTGAACGCCAAAATGACGAACCGCCAGAATATGGGTGGCGGCCTGCAAAGCCTGATTACCTGTGCAGCTTTCGGCATCCCCCTACTCATGAACTTCTTGCTGACGACCTTCTTCGGAGATACCGTCACTGCATGGGTACTGATTGTAATCGGTGCAGGATTTATCCTGACTTCGCGCTTCTGGCTGAAGAATGTATATCATCACTTCATGAAGCGCCGCTACAAGAACATGGAAGGATTCAGAGACAGCAGACAGTAGAAGATTTCAGATTTCAGATTTATGATTTATTTGCGCAGCATTGATTGCTCATTATTCTGAAATCTGAAATCATAAATCATAAATCAATAATTCATCATGATACAGATTAACAATTTACAGAAGAACTTCGGCGAAAAGAAAGCCGTAGATATTGAACAATACACCATCGAGCAGGGTGATATGCTCGGCCTGGTAGGCAACAATGGAGCGAGAAAGACTACCTTGTTCCGCTTGATGCTGGACTTGCTGCAAGCAGACAAGGGCAGTGTCACCATCAATGACATAGACGTATGCAAGAGTGAGGACTGGAAAAACTTTACCGGTGCTTTTATCGACGACGGGTTCCTGATAGACTACCTCACTCCCGAAGAGTACTTCTACTTCATCGGCAAGATGTACGGATTGAAGAAGGAGGAAGTAGACGAACGCCTCGTACCTTTCGAACGGTTCATGAGCGGTGAAGTAATGGGACAGAAGAAATTCATCCGTAACTTCTCCGCCGGTAACAAGCAGAAAATCGGCATTATCTCTGCCATGCTCCACCATCTGCAACTGCTGATACTGGACGAGCCGTTCAACTTCCTCGACCCCAGTTCCCAGTCGGTCATCAAGCATCTGCTGAAGAAATACAACGAGGAGCACGGAGCGACCGTCATCATCTCCAGCCACAACCTGAACCATACGGTAAACGTATGCCCACGCATCGTCTTGCTGGAGAATGGCATTATTATTCGTGACATCCGGAATGAAAATAATTCGGCCGAGAAAGAGTTGGAAGCTTACTTCAACATCGGGGTGGAAGAAGAAGTTGCGGAAGAAGTAACAGCAGAAGAAGTAGCTGCAGAACCGCAAGAAACAAATAGCACCCCGGAAGCATGAAACGGCATCTTTCGTATATAATAGCCCTTGCCGGACTGTTAGTCGGATTAAGTTCCTGTCACACCTCTGCGCCACGCCTCGACTATAAGGCGTTGGCGCAAGCCTCTGCCCGGCTAGGCATCGACGTCGAGTTGACGGACAACCATGCCCTGTATATCAACGTCGCCGAATGGATAGGTGTCCCCTACCATGCCGGCGGCGACAGCAAGCGTGGCACCGATTGTTCCGGCTTAGTATCACAACTATACAAGACGGTTTACCACACCCGTCTGCCGAGGAGCACGGACGGACAACTGAATGAATGCAAGAAAATCTCCCGCCGTAATCTGCGCGAGGGAGATTTGGTCTTCTTCACCAGCCGCGCATCCCGCAAGAAAGTGACACACGTAGGTATCTATCTGAAAGACGGAAAGTTTATACATGCCAGTACCAGCCAAGGAGTGATTGTAAGCCGCCTCAATGAGAAATATTACACGGATTACTGGCTTTGCGGGGGAAGGATTAAATGAAAACTTAAGGGCGTAACGTCGTCTCGGCAAGGTTTTCTTTCGGATAATAACATTTTTTGTCTGTTTTGTGATTATCCACCCGCTTCTCCGACTGATAGTCCAAAATAACCAACTAAAAAGAAGAAAACAATGAAAAAACTTTTAGGCCTTCTGCTGTTTATCAGCATTGCGCTGAGTGCCAACGCACAGCTTTTGTGGAAAATCTCCGGTAACGGATTAGAGAAGCCGTCCTATATCTTCGGCACTCACCATTTCTCCTCACTCAGCATCAAAGACAGCATAGCAGCAATGCCACAAGCAATGAACGAGACCGACCAGGTTTGCGGAGAAATCCTTATGAGCGAAATGATGACACCCGCTTTCGCGCAAAGCATGCAGCAACAGATGATGATGCCCAAAGATACCACTCTGCAAAGTCTCTTCACCTCCGAGCAATACGAAGAAATAGGCAAAGTGGTGAAAGATAATATGATGGTAGACATTGCCATGCTGGCACAACTCAAGCCAACCGCCATCACCCAGCAACTGACAATATTGCTCTACCTAAAACATACCCCGGGTTACAATCCGCAAGAACAACTCGACACCTACTTCCAGCAGCAAGCACAACAGCAAGGCAAAAAGGTATGCGGTCTGGAAACAGCCCAATCGCAGATAGATGTCATGTTCAACGGCCAAACGCTGCAACGCCAAGCCAATCTTCTGTATTGCTTGGTCAGTGACATGGACAGAACCCTGGAACAGAGCAAGCGCCTCGCCAGCGCCTACACGAAGCAAGACCTGGACACCATACTGCAACTCATGGAAGAGCGCGACGGCAACTCCTGCGACCCTCTGCCCGGAGAAATGGAAGCAATGCTGGATGGCCGCAACAAGGCATGGATACAGAAGATGCCCGCTATCATGACCGAAAACCCGACACTCTTTGTGGTTGGCGCCGCACACTTGCCGGGCGATAACGGGGTGCTGAACTTACTGAAACAACAAGGATATACGATAGAAGCCATGAAATAAATACCTCTAACAAAATTCTCTCTCAAAACTACTTTATGGCAAACTACGCGGAGCGTGACGGCAATATTTACTGTCACGCTCCGTTCGTTTTCAGTCGAGCCCGAAGACTCTCTAATGGATTTCTAATGCGCTTCTAATAGTTCTCTAACAGTCCTTCCCGCATTCACACCCTACTTTTGCGGAAGTATTAACTATCATTTAAGTTGAAGAGAATGGAAAAGAGAACTCTACTATTAGCATCATTGGGAATGCTGCTTCTTGCCGGATGCAAGAATTCCCAGGAAGAGAGAGAAAGCAACAATTTCCGGCACAAAGGCGATACGGTTATCGTCTCCAACCAAGCATTGAATGAACAACTGAAGATTACAGAAACACAGGTACTGCCTTATTCCAAAGAAGTTGTTACCGCCGGAACCGTACAAGCCATTCCCACGCAATTTGCCTACGTAGCACCGCCATTCTCGGGCAGGGTGATGAAATCGTGCGTCCGCCTGGGGCAGCAGGTGAAGGAGGGTACTCCTCTGTTTGAAATCAGTTCGCCCGACTTCACCGCAGCACAGAAAGACTTCTTCCAGGCACGCCTGGCACGCGAGTTGGCACAGAAAGACTACCGACGCAAACAAGACCTGATAGCAAACGGGGTAAGTTCGCAGAAGGAACTGGAAGAAGCGGAGAATGCCCTGCTCATTGCCGACAAGGAATATGAGAATGCCGTTGCCGCCCTGTGCGTCTATCAAGTAAACAATCCGGAGAACATGACGCTTGGGCAACCGCTGGTAGTCCGTGCCCCCATCGCCGGAAATGTGATGGAGAACAACATCGTGACCGGACAATATATAAAAGACGACTCCGAGCCCATCGCCGTAGTAGCCGACTTGCCTAGGGTATGGATAACAGCTCAGGTGAAAGAAAAAGACATCCGCTTTATAAAAGAAGGCAATAAGCTGGATATAGAAATATCGGCTTTCCCCGGAGAACGCATACAAGGCACTGTCTTCCACGTAGAAGAAGCCGTGGATGAAAGTACCCGTTCCATCCGCGTGCTCTCCGTATGCGACAACCGGAACGAAAAGCTCAAACTAGGCATGTACACCACGATGCACTTCCTCAGCGAGCCTACGGACATGGTACACATTCCCGAAAAGGCGCTTCTGCAAGGCGAAAAGGACAGCTATGTATATGTACAGACCGACACGAACACTTATGTGTGTCGGCCCGTAGCGATAGAAATGTCAAGAGACGGGCTCGCCGTGATAACCGACTGCCTGGCAGCGGGCGACAAAGTAATCAGTGAAGGCGGATACTACTTAAAATGAGACTACTAAATAGAAGATTATGAAGAAAGATATCATGCTTACCATCATCCGGAAGAGACGGGTGATGCTCTGCTTGTTCCTGATGCTGGGCGTCTTCGGCTACTATTCCTGGAAACAGTTATCCATCGAAGCCTATCCGGACATTGCCGACGTCACCTCGCAGGTAGTGACCCAAGTGCCCGGACTGGCTGCCGAAGAAGTGGAACAACAAATCACCATTCCACTGGAACGGGCCATCAACGGATTGCCCGGCATGCACGTGATGCGCAGCAAAAGCACCTTCGGGCTGTCCATGATTACCATCGTTTTCCGAGACGGCACCGAGGATTATTGGAGCCGCCAGCGTGTGCAGGAAAGACCGAGTGAAGTAGAACTTCCCTATGGCGCCGTGCCCGGACTCGACCCTCTGACATCGCCCATAGGTGAAGTTTACCGTTACCTGATAGAAAGCGACAAACACTCGCTACGCGAACTTACCGACTTGCAGAATTGGGTGGTTATTCCCCGCATCAAAGAGGTATCCGGTGTGGCCGATGTAACCAACTTCGGCGGCATCACCACGCAGTTTCAAGTGGAAGTAGACCCGCGCAAACTGGAACAATACAACTTATCGCTTGCCCAAGTGATAGAGGTTATCGAGAACAACAACGCCAATGCGGGCGGCAGTGTGCTGAACCGTGGCGACCTGGGCTATGTAGTTCGCGGCATCGGACTGATAGAGGGATTGGACGACCTGGGGAAGATTGTAGTCAGCTCGGAGGGCGGCGTACCCATCTTCCTGAACGACCTGGGCACACTGAAATACGGTAATCTGGAACGCAAAGGCATCTTCGGCTATAGCGACCGCAGCCGCGAATACTCCGAAAGTCTGGAAGGAATTATATTGCTGTTGAAGCACGAAAATCCCTCGGAGGTGCTGGACGGGATACATGCCGCCGTAGACGAACTGAACAACGGATTGTTGCCCGAAGGGGCCCGGATACATGTGTTCCTGGACCGCACCAGCTTGGTAAACACTACGTTGGATACCGTTTCACACACTTTGCTGACGGGTATGGTCCTAGTGGTACTGGTACTCATCCTGTTCCTCGGTAACTGGCGGGGCGCATTGCTGGTGTCCGTCACCATTCCCATTGCCTTGCTCATCGCCTTTATCATGATGAAGCTGACCGATGTTCTTGCTAACCTGCTGTCTTTGGGGGCTATCGACTTCGGCATCATTGTGGACGGAGCCATCGTAATGATGGAAACCATCCTCAAAAAGCGGGAAGACCATCAGGGAGAATATATAGAAGAAAAGAGCATTGCACAGCGTGCCCGCGAGGTGGGAAAGCCTATCCTGTTCTCCACCGTCATCATCATCACGGCCTATCTGCCCCTGTTCGCCTTCGAACGGGTGGAACGCAAGCTGTTTACACCGATGACATTCACCATGAGCTATACCATGATTGGTGCGCTGCTGGTGGTATTGCTGCTGATACCGGGCATTGCCTACGCCATTTATCGCAAGCCGCGCAAGATATATAAGAACAAATGGTTGGAGAGGCTGCGGGACAAGTATGCCGTCCTTGTGGAGAAGATACTGAATAATCCCCGCCGCATCATTGCCCCCGTAGCGGTAATCCTCGCCGCCGGCATCGTATTAAGCATTACCGTGGGAAAAGACTTCCTGCCTACACTGGACGAAGGCTCCATCTGGTTGCAGGTGAACCTGCCGCCGGGCATCTCGGTAGAGAAGTCGAGGGAGATGTCCGACACGCTGCGTGCCCGCACGCTGAAGTATCCCGAGGTGACCTACATCGCCGTACAGGCCGGACGAAACAATGACGGAACCGACCCGTTCACCCCCTCGCACTTCGAGGTGTCCGTCGGCATCAAGCCCTACAACGAATGGCCGAAAGGAAAGACCAAGAACGACCTGATAGAAGAACTGGCAGCCGAATATGAAACCTTGCCCGGCTTCCGTGTGGGTTTCAGTCAGCCGATGATAGACGGAGTAATGGACAAGATAGCCGGAGCGCACAGCGAACTCGTAGTGAAAGTCTATGGAAACGAACCGCGCGAAACACGCCGCATTGCCGAAGAGGTGATGAACGTGCTGGCCGAAGTGCCGGGAGCCGTAGACCTCGACATAGACCAGGAACCGCCCCTGCCCCAGTTGCAGATACTGATGGACCGCGACG
This sequence comes from Bacteroides sp., assembly GCA_021203515.1. GTDB lineage: Bacteria > Bacteroidota > Bacteroidia > Bacteroidales > Bacteroidaceae > Bacteroides. The sequence continues at coordinate 45,974 of JAJQAY010000128.1, forward strand.
CCATCGCGCGCTACGGACTGAACGTGTCGGACGTATCAAACCTAATTGAAGTAGCCATCGGCGGAAAAGCCGTAGCACAACTTTATCAGGGCGACCGCCAGTACGACATCACCTGCAAGTACAAGGAAGAGGCGCGCGACACGCCCGAAAAGATTGCCGGATTGATGCTGACCTCCGCCACAGGAGCCAAGACACCCTTGTCGCAAGTGGCCGAGATACGCCTCAGCACCGGCGAGAGCACCATCACCCGCGAAATGAACCGCCGCCATCTGACGGTGAAACTCAACCTGCGCGGACGCGACCTGGCTTCGTTCCTGAAAGAGGCGCAAAGCCGGATAGCTGAAAAGTGCAGTATGACAAAGATAAATACACCATCAAATGGGGCGGACAGTTCGAGAACCAGAACCGTGCCTACTCACGTCTCGCCATGATTATCCCACTCACGCTGATGCTGATGTTCATTCTCCTCTACAGCACCTTCGGAAAGTTCCGCCAAGCTGCATTGGTGCTGTGCATCGTGCCGTTGGCGCTGTTCGGGGGAATGCTGGCGCTCAACCTGCGGGGAATGACGCTGAATGTATCGTCTGTCGTGGGGTTCATTGCCATGTTCGGGTTATCGATACAGAACGGAATTATCATGGTATCGCACATCAACGGGTTGCGCCGGGGAGGAATGCCGCTTTATACGGCCGTTGCCGAAGGCGCGCACCATCGTTTCCGCCCCATCCTGATGACGTCCATCACTACCATTATCGGCCTTCTGCCGGCATCGTTGGCTACGGGCATCGGCAGTGATGTGCAACGCCCGCTGGCAACGGTCATCGTGTATGGATTGATGTTCTCCACGCTCATCTCGATGTTTGTGTTGCCGACGTTCTACTACCTGATAGAAAAGGCCCCGCCCCCTAAAGGGGGAGAGGAATACCTCCAGCCATAACATACAGGAACTTAACGGAGTATCTTAATTCTCATCCTCCCGGGAGGAGGAGTACCCGGAGGGAGAGGTGGTAGGAAGAAATAAATACCTTTGAAAGATAGCCTCGGCTTTGTACTCTCTACCACCCCGCCCGTTGGGCACCCCTCCTCCCAGGAGGAGGGGAATGAGGATATCGATGCAGCAAAATTTCAATGATATAAACTCAGATTAAAGGATAATAGTTATGAAAAGAATGAGACGATATGGGCCACTGGTCATGTTCCTATTACTGTTCGTTGTGTGCAGCTCCGTCCCCGCCCAGCCAAGCTATCTCCCACCCCCTTCAGGGGGTCCGGGGGTGTTACTTTCCAGGAATACCTGACCCGTGTGGGCAAAAGCAACCTCGGCTACCTGGCCGAACGGCTCAACATCAACATAGCCGAAGCCGAAGTCATCGCACAGAAAGTATTTCCCGACCCCGAACTGGAATTTGAGGCAGCCAACGAAACATTCTCCCTGGGATTGGGCTACTCCGTGGAGCTAGGCAACAAACGCGGAGCACGCATCAAGCTGGCACGCAGCATGGCAGAATACGAAAAGCTCTCGCTGGAGTCTTACTTTCAGGAGTTGAGAGCCGAAGCCGCCAATCTTTTCCTGGAAGCTATCCTGCAACGGGAACTGCTGAATGTGAAGCGGGAGTCTTACGAATACATGAAGCGGCTAAGCCTGTCGGACAGCCTGCGCTTTGTGTCGGGAGAGATAACCGAGAACGATGTGCGCCAGTCCAGACTCGAAGCCTCCGCCTTGCTCAACGAAGTGTACGAACAAGAAGCGGCCTACAAGTCGGCAATGGCGGTGCTTAACCAATGTATGGGGGCCACCGCCGACACGCTCCATATGCCTGCCGGCAGTTGGGATACCTTGAATAGGGAGTTCCGTCTCGCCAACCTGATACAAGAAGGACTGGAGCACCGCATCGACCTGCTTGCCTCCCGAAAGGGCATCGAGGTGAGCACCAACAAATACCGGCTGACCCGTGCCGAGCGTCGTCCCGACATCGGTCTGTCCGTATCCTACGAAAGGGATTGGAACGGTTTCCTCCCCCACCTGCCCGCTCGGTGACCGGAGGAGTGAGCATTCCCTTGAACTTCTCCAACATCAATAAAGGAGCCATCCGTGCCGCCAAGTTCCGCATCGAACAGGCAGGCATCAGGAGACAGGACATGGAGCTTCAGGTACAGACCGAAATCAGCCAGGCTTGGTATAACTTCGAAGCCGAGAAGAAGAAACTGAACCAGTACAGGACCGGTATGCTGGAAGAGTCGCAACGGGTGCTCGACGGAATGGTCTACCGATACCGCCGCGGCGAGTCGAGTATTCTCGACGTACTGATTGCTCAGCGCACCCACAACGAGGTGCGCCAACAATATCTTGAAACAATGAAGGGATACGCCTCTGCGCTGGTAGAGCTGGAGAAGGCTTGCGGAATATGGGATGTGGAACTATAAAGTTTAGGTATTAGGTATTAGGTATTAGGTTTTAAGTATTAGGTATTAGGTATTAACTATGCAGATTACAGCGCAGCTTAATACCTAATACTTAAAACCTAATACCTAAATAAATTATCATTTACGAAGAATAAACCGTAACTCACCTCCTTGCACCAGTTCTTCGTGGCTGATGCGGTAGCGGGATAGCTTCTTGCCTCCCAATTCCATCTTGTCAATGTACAAAGCCTCCTTGGTGGGTCGTTCGGTTTCTATCACCAGACTGTCGCGTCCCCATACTTTAGGGTCGAGGCGGATGGTGACTTTGTCGAATACCGGAGTGGAGAGCGTGTAAGCAGGCTCTCCGGGACAATCGGGATAGAAACCCATCATGTTAAAGATGGCCCAAGTGGACATAGTGCCGGTATCATCGTTACCGGGGATGCCGTCGGGAGCATTCTTGAAATACTTCCGCAAGAGGCGGTGGAGTTCTTTCTGCGTGCGCCATTCTTCGCCTTTGAAGTAGGAGAAGAGGTGGACATATGTAATGTCCGGCTCGTTGGCGGGGTCGTAGAGGCCGTCGTCGAAGACGCGCTGGAGCTTGTCGATGAAAGGTTTCTTTCCTCCCATCAGGCGGGCAAGGCCGGGGACATCATGCGGGACATAGAAAGTATAGTTCCAGGAATTGCCTTCATGGAAACCGGGACTGGGCTCGAAGTTCTCACCTTGCATGGGGTTGAAGGGGGAATAAAATTCACCGTTCAGCAGGATGGGACGGAACGTGCTGAACTCCTTGCTATAGTAGTGCTTGTAGCCGAGGGAACGCGTATGAAAGAGACGGGCGTCGGATTGATAGCGAAGGGATTTCGCACGCAGTTCGTCGGCTTTTTCCTTATTCTTTTCAGCGGCCGCCTGCTTGCTTTGCGCTTCAGCCTCTCGGCCCAACATTTCAGCCAAGCGACTGAGAGCATTGTCGGCAATGTAATATTCGAGCGCATGAGAGACGGAATTGTCGTATTGCTCGCGCAGGGGGACGTAGCCCAACGACATATAATCGTCATTATCGGGACGGAGCAAGTTCTCGGCACCGGGCAGAGTGGCGCCCTTGCGCATGGCTTCGTAAGCCAGTTCGATGTCAAAGTCACGGAGTCCCTTCAACCAGGTGTCGACGATGACGGGAATAGAGGGGTCGCCTTCCATGGTCAGCGTCTCGCGGCCGTAGAGTTCCCATTTGGGAAGCCAGCCGTGCTCGCGATACATGTCGAGCATGGAGCGAACCATCTGCAACTGGCGTTCGGGATAGACGAGGGTAAGCAGTTGGTGCACATTGCGATAGGTGTCCCACAGAGAAAAGACGGTGTAGCGGTCGCCCTTCGTGGTCAGTATCCGGTCGCTCTCCATGGCGGGATATTCGCCGTTGACGTCCTGCAAGATGTTAGGATGTATCAGTGTGTGGTACAGAGCGGTGTAGAAGACGGTCTTCTCCTCCTCCGTGCCGCCTTCGACGAGGATACGTGAGAGGTCGTCATTCCAGCGCCCGCGGGCTTCTTCGAGCACTTGGGCAAAGTTCTTTCCCTTCTGTTCCGCGTCCAGATTGAGGCGAGCATTGGCGATGCTGACAAAGGAGACGCCCATCTGTACTTCAATCTCCTCGTCGGCTGCGGTGTCGAAGCTAAGGTAAGCACCGATGTCATCGCCCGCAATCTCGCGGCGATAGCGGGTATAGAGTTTATAACGACCGCTGTCCGCATCCCACTGGGCTTCGACGCCCATCGGGCGCTGCTTCTTCCAGTAACCTGTGGCGGAGGGTTGCTTGCTCACGCGCATCACGAAGTAGATGGGGAATACGGCTTGCGGATTGTAGCAGAAGGTGCCGAGCAGCTTCATGCCTTCAAATTCACAGTCGCTCACCTGGCGCAGAAAAGCACCCGTTTCGTTCGTAAGCCCCTCGCCCAGGTTCAGGAGAATATGGCTCTGTCCGGCAGGGAAGGTGAAACGAGCCACGCCCGTGCGAGGGGTGGCAGTCACTTCGGTCTTCACGTTGTAGCGGGTGAGGTAGTTGCTGTAGTAGCCGGGCGAGGCTTGTTCGTCCTTGTAGTGGCTGCCATACTCCTTATAATCGACGTTGAGCTCGCCCGTAGTGGGCATCAGTAGCAGAGAGCCCAGTTCGGGACAGCCCACGCCACTGAGGTTGACGTGTGAATATCCGGTGAAGTAGCAGTTGTGGTGCTCGTAGGGAGTAGACCACCAACGGGCGTCTTTGTCATACTTATTATCTGCCGACCCCATCACGTTGAAAGGTACGACAGACATCATGCCATTGGGGCAGACAGCGCCGGGATTGGTAGTACCATAATTCGTAGTCCCGACAAAGGGATTGACATAGTCCGTCGGCACGAAGCCTTTCTCTGCCGCTTGCGAAGCGGCGAGCAGACCGAAGGATAAGAGGAAAGATGTAATCGCTCGTTTCATACTTATAAGATTTAAAAGGGGCGGAGCACAGCTCCACAGTTGACAAAGACTCAATTAACAAAGAAGAAACAACTGCTTCTTCAAAGGGAAGCGCCCGTTCCCTTAGGTGGGAACTCCCGTTTCCCCAGGGGTAAAAGTATTTACGCTACGAGGTAAATGCTTTTACGCTACGAGGTAAAAGGTGTTACACTACGAGGTAAAAGGTGTTACACTACGAGGTAAATGCTTTTACATCCCGAGAAAAATTCCGGTAAATGCAGAGTTCTGATTACCAGAGCAATGGAACGAATACCTTTTAAACGATACTCGTCCGCTTCGTAAACTCTATAATCTCGGAGATATATCCGAAAGCCATCCCTACCACCGTATCGGCAGCACCATAATAAACCGCCACTTTATCCCCGTCGTGCAAGGCGGCACAAGGGAATACGACGTTGGGCACATCGCCCTGCAACTCGTAGGGAGCAGCAGGCGCCAGCAGATATTCGCGCGTACGGTAGAGCACCTTCTCGGGATGTTCTTTGTCGAGTATCGCGCATCCCATCGAGTAGCGGAAACCGTTGCAGGTGGTGATGACGCCATGATAGAACATCAGCCAGCCCTCCGGCGTGAGGAACGGCACAGAACCTGCTCCTATCTTGGTGCATTGCCATGCGCTCTCGGGAAAAGGGGTCACCTTCATCACATTCCGATGTTTACCCCAGTACTTCATGTCCGGACTGTAGCTGATACAAATATCGCCGAATGGTGTATGTCCGTTGTCGCTCGGGCGACTGAGCATGGCATATCGTCCGCCGATCTTCTGCGGAAAGAGTACGTCGTTGCGGTTGAAGGGCAGGAAGACATTCTCGCACTGGAAGAACTCCTCGAAATCGAACGTATAGCCGATGCCGATAGTAGGCCCGTGATAACCGTTGTACCAGGTAATCCAGTAGCGGTCTTCAATCCACGTCACGCGCGGGTCGTACTTATACTCGGACTCTATCATCTCCGTATTTCCGGCCCGGAAACGGATAGGTTCGTGGTTTATCTCCCAGTGGATACCGTCCTGACTGAAACCGGCAAAGATATTCATCTGCACCGCCTTGTTGTCACAACGAAATACACCGGCAAAGCCCTCGCCAAAGGGAACTACCGCACTATTGAAAATACTGTTGGAAGAGGGAATGTGATAGCGCCCGATGACGGGGTTCTTCGAATAGCGCCACATGACATCCGTGCAACCGGCCGGACGTTCTTCCCAAGGCATTCTGATGTTGTTGTTCATACTATTTATCTATTAATAAGTTAATTATAAATGGGAATTTAGCGGGGCGAAGCCCGAGGAGTTAAAGGAGTTAAGAAGTTAAGGAGTTAAGCCAATAGTTCCGCATATTATTTAGGCTTCGTTACTCAATGCTATCGGCTTAACTCCTTAACTCCCTTAACTCCTTAACTCCTAAATTATCATTTCTTCTTCTCGTCCGCATGCGTGAACGGCACAAAGTACGTCATCAGGAACGCCGGAATAGTAGCAACCATCGTGAAGATAAAGAATTTTTCATATCCCATGAAGTCACTGACAAACCCGCTGACCGTTCCCGGCAGCATCACCCCCAGGTTCATAATGCCCGAGGCAAAAGCGTAATGCGCCATCTGATGCTTGCCCGGAGCCACCTGCTGCATCATGAACAGCGCCAGACCCACGAAGCCGAAACCGTAACCGAAGTACTCCAATACAATCGCCCCACCAATCAGCAGCCCGCTTTCCGGCTGATAGATAGCCAGCAACGTATATGCCACAAACGGCAGATTGAAAAGGCAGCACAACGAGAACAGTGTTTTCTGCAATCCGCGATGCGAAATGTAATAACCCGCCAGCAACGAGCCCAACACAAAAGCCGCCGCCCCGTAGGTGCCATAGTACAATCCTATCTGCTGTTCATTCAGCCCCAAGCCGCCTGCCGAGCGCTCCGCCTTCAAGAAGAGGGGCACAATCTTCATCACAAAACCTTCGGCAAGACGATAGAGAATGATGAAAGCTATATAATACCAGATGTGTTTCTTCAGAAAGAAATCCTTAATCACACTTACCAATCGTTCCCAAGTTTCCCTGACCGACTTCGCACCGCTTGCCGCCGCACCGCCCGAGGGCAACATGCGCATGTGATACAGTCCCAACAGCACCATCACTCCCGCCATTATCAGCATCACCGTCATCCATGCCTGCACCGTAGCTTCATGCCTGACCGCCTCCGTCGTTCCTTCCACTCCGCCGAAGCTCTTCAGCAACCAGCCCGCCAGCCATACCAGCCCGCCGGATGCCACAATCTTGGCAATGTTGTAGAAAGCCCCTTGCCAACCAATGTACTTGGCCTGCTCCTGCTTGTTCAGTTCCGACATGTAGACACCGTCGGTAGCCACATCGTGCGTAGCCCCGCTAAAGGCAATAACGGCCAACAGAGCAATGCACACGGCAAAGAACGCCGGCAAGTGCAACGCCAATGCCACCAGAGCAAAGCCTGCTCCGGCAACAATCCGCGTCAGCACCACGAAGAACTTCTTCGTCTTGAACATTTCAAGAAACGGACTCCAAAGAAACTTCAGCGTCCAGGGCAACATTATTAACGAAGTCCACAAAGCTATCTGTGCATCACCGATGCCAGCCCCTTGAACATCAGCACAGACACCATGTTCAGTACCACAAACGGAAGTCCCATCGCGAAGTACACGGTGGGAACCCAAGATATAGGATTATGTTTTTCTGGCTCATACTTATTTCTTTTTAGGAATTAAAGGAGTTAGGGAGTTAAAGGGAGTTAAGCCGATAGTTCAATTTATAAGCAGAAGTATCGGCTTAACTCCTTAGCGAAGCGATAACTCCCTTTAACTTCTTAGCCCGCCTTGGCGGGCAACTCCTCACGGTCTCTCCTTCCCCATTGTCAGTTCCAACACTCCACCGTCCACAATATCCTGGTGGGTAAAAAACGGACTATCCAGTTTCTGCCCGTTCAGGGTGGTAGACTGTATATACTTATTGGCACGGCTATTATTATGTGCCACTACCCGGAACGTTCTTCCTTCTTTCAAGTGGATAGTAGCCTCATCGAACAACGGACGACCGATGGAATATACCGGTTTGCCCGGACACACCTGATAGAAACCCATAGCATTGAGTATGTACCATGCCGACATCTGTCCGCAGTCCTCATTGCCCGAGAGTCCGTCCGGGTCGTTGAAGTAAAGCGTATGCAGCACGCTGTCCACTAGCTCCTGTGTCTTGTAGGGTTGTCCCACATAGTTGTAGAGGTGCGCAATGTGATGGCTCGGCTCGTTGCCATGTGCATACTGGCCTATCAGTCCGGAAATATCGGCAGACACTGCCTCCCCTTCCAAAGAAGAATCGGCGATGAACAAGGAGTCCAGCTTGCCGATGAAGGCATCACGTCCGCCCATGAGTTCTACCAATCCGTCTACATCGTGGGGTACGAACCAAGTCCATTGCCAGGCAGTGCCTTCGCAATAATCATCGTTGCGGTGATTGGACGAACGGGGGTTGAAAGGCGTGCGCCAATTGCCCTCGCTGTCCAGTCCGCGCATAAAGCGGGTACTCGGATCGAAATAAACTTTATATCCTTCGGCAAAGGCGGCATACTTCGCCTTATTGGCCTCGTCGTCCAGGGCATCCGCCAACACGGAGATGCACCAGTCATCGTAGGCATATTCCAGCGCCTTGGCTACCGACTCATTATCTTTATCGCAGGGCACATAGCCGATTTTGTTCTTCCAGTATTTGGCTTGCGGCATCAAGTGGGGCAACACCAGCGGCGGACACAGAATGCCGGTCGTATCATACTCAGCCGTGCGAAGGCAGGCACGATAGGCCTCTTGCAGGTTGAAGTCACGATACCCTTTCACATAAGAGTCTGCAATGAGCGACGCGGCGTGATAGCCAATCATCGTCCCGGTATAGTTTCCGGCAAGTTCCCACATCGGGAATATGCCGCCCTCTTTCTGCTTCAGGATAAGCGAACGGATAAAAGCCTCGTTCAGTTCCGGGTCGATGATAGTCATCAACGGATGATAAGCACGGAAAGTATCCCAAAGAGAGAAGACGGTATAAACCGGCTCGTTCACGTTGCCCTGATGAGGTTTCAAGTCCACACCCAGATAGCGGCCGTCGGCATCGGTGAAGAGATTGGGTTGCATACCCGTGTGATAGAGTGCCGTATAGAACATGGTGCGTTGGTCGGCATCCTTCGTTTCAATATCTATCTTGGAGAGATAGTCGTTCCACTGCTGACGGGCGGCCTTGCGCACTCCGTCGAAATCCCAACCGGGTATCTCGGCTTCCACATTCCGGCGCGCTCCGTCCATATCGACGGCGGAAATGCCTATCTTTACGAATATCTGTTCATTCTTCTCGGTCTGGAATTGCAGCAGCACTTTGGCTGTCGGGAAGAGTGGACCGCCTTCATCCAACGCCATAGAGTCGGTCACCAGGGTATAGGTAAACGGTTTGGAGAACTTGGCGTAGAAGTTGATATACTGGTCGAACGCCCAATACACGGTTTTCTTCCGTCCGCGAATTTCCGTATCGCTGATAACTTCCAGTTCCACTTCTTCGTTAGTCTGGCGTTGCAGGCTGTAGTCGAGGTCGAGGATGAAGCCGGCATCTTCTGCCTGCGGGAAGGTATAGCGATGGATGGCGGCACGTTTGGTTGCGGTCAGTTCGGCTTTCACGTTGTAACGGTCCAGAAGTACCGAGTAATAGCCGGGCTGTGCCACTTCGTTCTCGTGAGAGAAGGCAGAGGCATAAGCCATCTGCTGGCTCTTTGTTCCTAGGGCGTGATAGTCCTGCCTGCCCACGGTAGGCATCAGGAACACATCACCGTAGTCGCCGCATCCCGTACCATTGAGGTTGGTATGCGAAAAGCCGTTGATAGTGGAGTCGGCATAATAATATCCGGAACAAGCGTCCCACTCGTAGATACGGGTGTCGGGACTGGGTTGCATCATTCCGTTAGACACTACTGCTCCGGGATAGGTATGCCCGTGCCCGCCCGTACCGATGAACGGATTGACAAACGAGGCATAGTCTTGTGACGTCGGAGAACAACTGTGCATTGCCATGCCCAACAGTAGCATGCAACCCAGTTGTATAGAAATTGACTTCATTTTCTTCATATCATTGCTCTTGTTTATGTATAATTAGTCGGGTATAAAGCTGACGGCTTGTCCGCCACCTCTTGCCATGACAATGTCCAGCGTATCATCGGCAGTTACCTGCTTCTCGATGATTTCGCACGAGGTCGGGTTCGTTTCCCAGTCGGCCTCCTTGCCGTCGGCATAGATAACGGCGCGGTAGGTTTTGCCCTTTTCCAGGAAGTCCAACTTGACGGCAACCTCGCGTGCCTCTTCGTTCGTGGCAGCACCCAGGAAATACTTGTCCTTCGCCCTGCGTACAATCACTACAAACTCTCCCGGCTCACCTGCCAATGCTTCCGACCAGTCGCAATCGACATCATAATCGCGGAAGAATTGAAAAGCAGGATGTCCTTCATAGTTCTCAATCATATCCGCAGCCATCTGCAAGGGAGAATAGAGTATCACCCAGTTGGCCATCTGCTTGGCAAGCGTAGTGTTGATGCGGCAATCCTTGCTATCCTTCATATTCCACTGCTTGCGGTCTTTCGACTTCCGGGCACGCTCGTACAGCACATCGAAGATACCGGGAGTATAGTCCATCGGTCCCGCCAGCAGGCGGGTGAAAGGCAGCATCACATGGTGTTCGGGCGGATTACCTTCACTCCAGGCGTTCCATTCCATGCCGCGGGCACCTTCACGGGTCATCATATTGGGATAGGTGCGACGGATACCGGTGTCCTTAATCGGTTCATGGGCATCGAGCGTAGTATGATACTTTGCCGCCGTCTGCACCACCTTACGGTAAAGGCGCACATTGAACTGCCCATGATGATTATACCCGTCGGGAAGTCCTCCGGCATAACCGGTCTTCACTGAATGAATACCTAAGTCGGCATACCATTGGTAGGCTTTGTCCAACTGATGTTCGTAATTGAAGATATTTCCTCCGGTTTCATGGTGTCCGATGATGGCAACACCCTTTTCCTTTGCATAGTGGGCAATCTCTTCAATATCGAAATCAGCATACGGCTTGGTATAATCAAAGGTCTGCGTTCCGCCCCAGTTCTCCCAACCTTCGTTCCAACCTTCAAACATCACTGCTTCTATATAATTGTCTGCAGCAAAGTTAATATATTTTTTCGCATTTTCGGTAGTAGCACCATGACGATCGTTAATTACCCAACTTTCTACACCCAGATGCATCCCCCACCAGATGCCTACATATTTCATCGGACGTATCCAGTCGGTGGTTTCCAGAGCGCAAGGCTCGTTCAGGTTCAGGATAAGTCCGGAATTTATCAGTCCCACTGCCTTCGGGGCAATCTGTATCGTGCGCCACGGTGTCTTGAAACTGCCGCCTGCTATCCGGGCTTTGATGCCGTCGGGCCAGGGAGCCAGTTCCGATTTGAATTGTCGGTCGCCCACGTTCTTCAAGGTCATTTCCGGGAAATCGGTCAGTACAGCTTCGTGGATGCTGACATACGTGCCACCGGTCTTGAAAGTCATTGGAGTATTGGCATTGTCAATCTGGCTAATTGGTTGTGTGCGGTATAAGAGTTCGTAAGTATCGTAATTGGCATGAATAGACCAGGAAATGCCGTCCTGCGCAATGTTGAAGGAAGTCAGTTCATCCGTTATGAGGATGCTGTCGGCTCCCGCCACCTGATATTCATAGCGGAAACCCAGTCCGTCGTCGAAGACACGGAAACGCAGGGTAAGCTGCACGTCCGAAGCATCGGCCAGGCGAACGGCCATTTCATTATAATGGTTGCGGATGGTTTTGTTCTCTCCCCAGGGTTGTGTCCAGGTTTCATCTGCGGAGGAAAAGTCGGTTCCGATAACACGGAAACCATCGGAAAGATTGACTCCGTCGAGGGCAAGGAAGCCCAGGGAAGAGGGAGTTATGAAAGCAGTATCGTTCACATCGACCTGATAGGTCATGCGGTTATCGGCATCCAGAGCGAATGCCAGCCGGATATGTCCGTCGGGCGAAGCCACTTCTGCAGGTCCGGAAGGTGTACAGCTGCTGCTTGCCAAAAGAGAGAAAAATAGGATTATATGGATGAGGTGTAGTTTCATTATATTGCTTGTATATAAGATAGAGGTAGGGTAAGCTATTTCCAATGTCATCACGGGCCTCGCCCCGATATTCGGACGAGGCCCGTTCCGACAAAAGTTTGAATTTTACTTCTTCACCAGAGTGTAGTTCTCAGAAACATGGAAATCTACATTCATATGGGGAGGAACCAATACTCCCTCTACTTCATGACATGGGTCTATAGCCCAACGATTGGCACGTCCCGGCATCTTCAAGATTCCGGCAGGACTGATAAGACCCGTGATAGCAGTAGCGTCATCATCAAATCTCCAACCGTCAGCACCGACACCATAAGTGCCCCATCGCATTTCCCAAGTGACTGCATCTGTGGCATCACCTTCATGGATGACTTGCGGAACAGATATAGAGGGAGAACCGCTATAATCATTATAGGCCACATAGTCCATTACCAAAGGATATTTCTCCGTAATCTCGGGATAAGAACCCCAGCCATATACGTAGTAAGACTTTCCGGCTTCTTTTTCTTCAATGCGAATGGTGAAGTTCTTTTCACCTCCCCATTGCCACCATTGGAAGTTGCCTTCATCATCACGTTGCGGGAACAATGAATTGGAAGAAGTTATGCTCCATGTGCCCAAATAGCTTTCATAGTCTCCCGATACTCCTTGTATGGGAGCTAAGTCCGTGCGCTTATAATACTTGCCACTCCACTCTACATCTTCATTAAACAAGATGGTGCTTACTGCCGAGAAGAAACGGTCGTAGTTGTATTGGCTCGGCTTCGGGTTATAGAACATCTGCAAGCCATAACCTGCACCTTTCAATGATTGAACAGCTGCCGCATTAAAGCGGGTCCATCCTCCGTTATATTTCTCATTTATCTTCAAGGAATAAGGGCCGTATTTGGATTTAGGCAATCCGTCAAAATTAGTCTCCCGCCCTATCTTATTAGATTGGTAAACGCCATAACACATGTAGTCTACCAGTTCACCGGCAGTTTTACCTTCTACAGTACCGGTCGGGGAGTCTTCAAAATTGCTCTGATATTCGTAAATACCCAGCAACTTATCAGGCATCGCCTGACGGCATTCATAAACAAGGCGGTAGAAGTTCTCACGTGAACGGGTTTCAAAGCCGGGACTCGGATTATCCGGATAGTTGGTATATTCATCGTCAAAGTCCACACCATCCAAACCGTAAATATCCATATAGGCTTTCAATTCTTTGGCAAAGTCGGCGGCAGCAGCCTGAGAAAGGTTACCCATACCGGCTTCGTCGTGATTACCCAGTATTGTCATATTTACCTTGATGCCTTTAGCCTGCAAGGGACGGATAATCTTGTCGGCATTCTCCAGTACATAAGCTATTTTGTCATTGCAGAACACATGCACACGTCCCGTTTCACCATCTACATTGATATTGGCGGCAAAGATGCTGACAATATCAAAGAATGGCTTCTTGGTATCCTTCATGGTGTACTCGCCACAGTTCAGGATATTCTCGTCATTCACTTCTACAAAGCAGTGAGTAAGAATGTCGCCCTTCTTAGAATTGGGAATAGCTGCCAACGGCTTCACCAGATAGATATAAGTTTGGTTGTTGGCCGAGATTTCAATTCCGTCATTGACAGTGGCAGAAACAGATATCGCATAGGTTGCACCGATTGAACCTCCTGCACTAATCGTGAGTTCTACCGGAACGGATTTCTTCTCTCCGGATTTAACGGTAGCCGTGCCGCCATTTGCCAAACTCAACTTGTCGGCCGGATACATTTCATAGGATGTGCCGTGCGCGGCATTATATGCCTCAAGAGCGGCAGCATCCACTTTAAAAGTTACCGTAACGTCTTGAGTGGCAACTTTACTTAATTCAAAGTATAGATGTCCGGCCCCGCCTTGTCTCCGAAAAGAGTAATCGGAGTAAGTTCACGTGCTCCGGCAGCAGACCTTACATAGCCGTACATACCGTCTACAGTCTCTAACTTGCCGGGATCGGAAGCGTTGATTGTGATGTCATCTTCACAGCCGGTAAAAACCGATCCGACACATGCGAACGTCATAGCCAGCAAGCCTGATTTTATATGATTCACATATTTCATGATAAGCTTATTAATTAAAGGTATAACAAATTAATTCTTTGCAGGCAGTTCCACTGCATTCCAGGTGAGAGCTTCCAGAGCAGTAGCATTGTTCCCGTTACCGCTATAGTCGGCAATCGAGGTGCTCACACCTTCGTCGAACTTCCAATAAGCAACCAATCCGGCTGCATCCGGTTCTACCTGGTAGAAGTGGTTCTTGACATTAATTTCCTCCTGCGTCAGCACCTTATTCCAGATACGGCATTCGGAGATTTCACCTTCCAACCAGCGGTCACGATTATAAGAATGACCAATCCAGAAGCCGTTACCTTCATCGGTTTTAGTCTTTCCCAAATCCAGGGGTTGTCCCCATTCTACTGCCGTCTGCACTTTCTTAACACCGTTCAGATAGGCAACCACTTCCTGTGCATCAGCATTATAAGTAACCGCAATATGCGTCCACTCACCTACCGGGACAGCCAAGTCCTCGGTATTTATTTTCTTATCACCGGGGCCTACAATCTGCAACACGTTTTTAGCAGGAGCAGTATCGCCAAAACGAAGCAGGAAATAGCCTTCAATGCCCAATACCGTACTGATCTCCTTATCCAATTTGCTAGGATTAACCAATACTTCCACAGTCATCTTGTTCAATCCGTTTGCAACCTCCGGCTTCTTCCAATCCACATAAATCAAGTTTTTGGTAAGGTCGGCTACCACGTTAATAAGAGCAGCACCTTTCAGCACATAGTACATGGTACGTGCGCTTTGCAGCACATTGACATTAGCCTGGTCGATTGTGATGGGCAATACATACACCTTCTCACGATCCATGTCGGGCAAGTTGTTAAACTTCACAGACACTTCTTCCGAGAGAACAGCGCCGGTAGGAATATTGACTTTCTGGTTTTCAAGTGTATAATATCCGTCCGGCAATACTTCTGCCGCGTCATAATAAGCGGCATTGTAAGTTGAAACCAAGGCAGGTTCAACCTTCAAAGAGATAGCCACATCCTGAGTCTCCGGTTTTGCCATGGCAATCCGGAACCGGCCTTCAGCAGACGGAACCGTATTCTTCAGCAGTACAGTACTGGTCTTCACCGAAGCGTCCACATAAATCTGGTTATCGAATGTTTCAGTATCATCGCTGCAAGCCGCAAATACGCCTGCCAGTAATGCTATCAATACTAAATATAAGTTTTTCAATTTCATGGTATTCGTTATTTTTTAGGAGCAGGGTTCATAATATTAATAGCTTCTCTCACATATTGATAGGTGTTAGTAGCATTGTAATAGTCGTTCTGAACATTATAGATTGCCAATCCGGCACGAGTGTAATCGTCAGATTGTTCTGTAGTCCAATAAGCAGCCTCCGACAAGGCTCTGTTAGACCCGTAGAAGCCGGTTGCCTTATCCGACGCATCCAGCGAAGTTGTAGAGACAGCTACTACAAAGCGGTCTGTAGAAACACCGGATGCAATCATGGCAAGACGGGCAGCCACTGCAAGTTGTGCATCGTCCGTTGCATTGTCCGTAGCCAGGATAATGTGTTTGCAGTCTGCCAGGAGAGTCTGCTCAATCAGATTTTCGGGATACCCCTGGAATGTCAATAACTTATCTGCATTGCTGCTTTTCCAAGTGGAGATAACGCCGAAGAAAGCATCCTGATACTTCTTGGCTTCCGCCTTCTGCTCTGCAGACATATAGACCGGGCTCGTTCCTTTATAACCGGCAATGATACCGTCAAAAGCATCTGCATAGCCCATCTGCTTCGTCGGTTCCGCACTCAGATAGGCATCGAAAGTGCCGCTTTCCACACCATCTTTCACCTTATCCGTATACTCCTTCTGAATTTTGTCGAAGCTGATGATATAAACCACTTTCGTACCTTTGCCACGCGCGGCCTGCATGTCAGCCAGTTCAAAGTCGGCCAGGTCGGCAGGATACATCATAGAGATTACATCCAGGCTGTCGGGTGCATCGCTGATGTGCTGTCCACGGCTGAAAGGAGCTTTCTCGCTGTTGTCGAACCAGGCGTAAACGACCTTATGATCCGAGTTCTTGTATTCAATCAGGTTTTGCAGATATTTGGCATACTGCTCCGGATTTAATTCTTCCACTCCGGGCGTATTGATAGTCACATTCTCTACTTCCGTCCAGTCGTCGCATGCACTGAAACAAGTTACGGCAGCAAAGCAGGAAGCTGCTATGAATATATTTTTCATTCTGTTTTTCATAATCGTTATTCTTAATTGATATTAGGATTGCAGTCCCACCATACTTTGGATGACATTCTATCATTAGCGAGAGTCAGGTCTTGTATGGCATTCTGCACATTCGTGCCATTGTCCTTGTATTCATCCTGCGGATAAGGCAAACGACGCGGGAAAGTACCTTCGGGAACTTCTGCCTTGTTCTTGTTTACGGCAGCCGTCATCAGGCGGGGATAACCGGTACGACGGAACTCTGCCCATGCTTCGTTGCCCAGTGGGAATATTGCTATCCACTTCTGGGTGATAATTCTTTCCAGGTTGGTTTCAAAGGCGGCACTCGTATCATACTTGATAGTGATGGTAGGTTGCGAACCGTTGTAACTGTATGTACCCAGCGGGTCTTTGTACAATTCGGGCTGACTGCCATCATCTTCCAGATAAGTGTCTGCACCGGAAGCACCCCATTGGTCGAACGACAGTTCTACACCTTTCTTATAGAAACTCTCGGCAGTTCCACCCATGTTCCATCCGCGCAATGCACCTTCGGCACGCAGGAAAGCAACTTCGGCAGCCGTCATCCAAACCAGCTTGGTATCGGCAGCTACATTCATATTAGAGTACTTATGGGCTGTTTCACTCGGAATAGGTTCCGTTCCCAAGCGCATACCATGATAACCGTTCTTCACACCATCGGCATCTGTAAAAGTAGATACGGTGAAGTACTTGTAACGGCGCGGGTCTTTATAACCGTTCATATAGGCTGTGATATCTGCTGCAACGCGGGAGTCACCACCATTGTACTCGTACATAATCACTCTGAACGGATTAGTAGTAGCCTGAATGGTTGCATTGTCCGCATTGGAAGTAAGTACGCCACCACTTTCAGAGCCTACCGCTTCCAGAGTCTTTGCCTGTGCCGTGGCAGGATCCACATAAACCATTCTCATTGCCATACGCAACTTCAAAGAATTGGCCAACTTAATCCATTGTTCTACCTTACCGGTATATACTTTATCCGCTTTTGACGAGAATGTCTCGGTGCGGTGCGGTAACAAATCCGTAACAGCATCATCCAGTTCGCCCAACATGGTTTCATAAACCTTCTTCTGTGTATCCAGCGGAGCCACCAAGTCACCGTTAGCACCCAACTGAGAGTAAGGGATAGGACCATATCCATCCGTCACACGCAGAATGGCAGCCACTTTCACCACCTTTCCCACGGACAGGAAGATAGGATCTTCCGTGGCAGCCTCCAACTGTGCATAGTTGGCATATACATTGGGAATAACATCCTTATATAACTTGCCTACCCAGTCTTGAGACTGGTTATAATTGGAGAAACGGTTGTTGAAACCAGAGTTTGATTCAGCCAGATAACCTCCATAAGGACCACCCAGCAAACATTCCAGGAACTGATTAAGGAGTACATCCGTAGGAATCACGTATCCCTGCATACCGGTCAACGCCGAACGGGTCAGGTAAGCATCACGATCCATCTCGTCTTTGGTAGATTCATACGGATTAGTGTTGTAATCCATATAGTTATCCGTACAAGATGACAGCGAGCCAACTAACATACCGCCGCATAAAGCGATTTTTATAATTGATTTTTTCATTGTATTCTGTCTTTAATCTGTTAGAACTTAAATCTTACATTAAATCCAAGGCTGCGTGCGCTTGGCGTCATAAAGTTGTCGATGCCCTGGTAGTAGTTACCGGTAGATGCCACAGCTTCCGGGTCGAAAGGAGCCTTGCAATAAATCATCCACAAGTTGCGGCCTACTAAAGAAACCGTTACGTCGGCCACATTCCAAAGTTTGTCTTTTGAAATGGTATAACCGATGCTGGCTTCCTAAAGACGCAAGTTCGTTGCACTATAAGTATAGTATTGGGGAATACCTGATTGAGAACCGATAGTGGTGAACCACTTCTGTGCATTCACCTGGTCTCCACCGTTCACCCAGACGCCGCCGTTATCGCGTGCCGTTTCGGTTGAAGCAGATACGCCGTACATATCCATAGCAGCTTGTGTGGCAGAATAAACGATGCCGCCCAGACGTGCGGAAAGCATAAAACCGAAGTTCAGGTTGTTCCAGCTGAAGTCGTTTCTCCATGACATATTGCACTTGGCAAACACACTTCCCAACTTAATATCTTCCGCATTGTAGTTGGCAGTTACGTTACCGCCCTGGTCAACCAGGATGTTGCCGTTGCTATCCCGTTGCAGGTCGGCCGTAGAATAGAGGTCACCTAAAGAATCACCCTTTTTCAGGATGAAACGTGCCTGCCCATACCGCCTACGTCCAGACGTTCTTTGGTGATGATGGCACCGGTTTCGGGATGTACGTAGTTTTCGAGCAGTTCGAGGATTTTGTTATCGTTGGCACTGAATACATAGTTGCTGGACCATCTGAACTTTCCCCATTCGTTGGAGTACCCCAGTCCGAGTTCGATACCTTTATTCTGTACGCTACCCGTCTGTACATACAGAGTGGAGTAGCCGGAAGATACCGAGATTTTCGGGTCGAAAGTCTGGTTGTAAGTCTTGGTAGTATAGAGGGCCAGGTCCAGATTGAAGTGTTTCAGGAAACGGGCGGTAAGACCAACTTCCCATGAATCGGTTCTTTCCGGTTTCAGGTTATACATCGGGTAGTTGCATTTCGACTGCCATACCTTATTGGAGTTATCCCAGAAATAAGTAGGATTAGCCAGGAAGCGCGGGAAAGGAAGACCGACGGAAGCAAACGAACCGCGTACCTTCAAGAAGGAAATCTGTTCGGGCAACTTCAACAACTCGGACAAGATAACAGAACCACCGACGGAAGGATAAAGGAACGCACTCTGTGTAGAGTTGGGGCCTGCCAACTGTGAAGGCCAGTCCGAACGTCCGGTCAATGTCAGGTAGTAAGTGCTCTTATATCCCAGTTCGAGGCTGGCAAAGAGGGACTGCGTCTGGTCGTGGAAACCGGACTGTGTACGTTTCGTCTTGCTGTCGTCCAACTGGAATACATTAAACACATTAGGAATACCGTCTTCGCTGATGGGGCCACGGTTCTGCAACACGTCCTGCTGCATGTCCGACAAAGAAGCACCGATATTAGCCTGGAAGCTGAAGTCTTCACCGAAGTTCTTATTAATATTCACCATAAGGCCGGCATAGGTTTGTCTGTCGGCTGTAGTAGAGATGCCGTACAAGCCGTTATTGGAACCTTCGGTCAGGGTGGTGTTACTGGTTGCATACAGCTTTTCGGTGTAAGTGCTGTTAGAGTTATCCACACGCACACGGCCTGCTACGCTCAACCAGTCCAAAATCTTATAGTTCAAGCTACCGCTCAGCATATAGCGGTCTTTGTTATTCTCACGCAGGTTGCGGTAGGCAATCCAGTAAGGGTTCTGCCCCGTAAAGGTATCGATGCCTTGCGGCCAGTATTGCGTATAGATGTTGCGTGAAGTGTCCCAACGCTCGTACATCTTGACTTCGCTCCAGTCGTCACCACGCGGAAACAAATAAGCTGTTACTAACGGATTGGAATATGTTCCCTGGTTTACCATATTCTGGTCTTTCTGCTTGATGTAAGATGCACTTACGTCCAGAGTCATCTTGTCATTCAGGAAAGAGGTGGTATTACGGAACGTAAAGTTATAACGGTCGTAGTCGTTGTTAGGAACCATGCCTGCCGAGTTCACCGCACTTGCAGAGAAGTAAGTCTGGTTCTTATCGGTACCGGTAGACAAAGATACCGTTTCCGTAGCCACAACGCCAGTTCTCAGGAAGTCGCTTACCGGGTCAAAGCCCATATAGTTGGAAGAGTTCAGTTTATTACCCCAGCTTCTTTCTGCAGAACCGGAACTTGCCATCAAGTCGCCCGTACCGTAAGAGTTCTGGAACTTGGGAATAACAAACGGGCGGAGAAATTCCGTATTCTGTGATACGGTCACACTCAGGCGTCCTTCTTTACCTTTCTTCGTGGTGATGACAATGGCACCGTTGGCAGCATGGCTACCATACAAGGCAGCAGCGGCAGCACCCGTCAGCACGGACATGGACTCGATGTCTTCGGGGTTGATGTCGGCAATAGCTTCCGAAGACCCCTTAGAGTCAAATTCCTGTCCACCTTCCCTTGAAAGGTTGAACATAGGCACACCGTCAATTACGTACAGAGCATTGCTGGACTGGTCGATACCTTTCGTACCACGCATCACTACCTTACTAGCACCACCCACACCGGATGAACTGGCGTTGATAGTGACACCGGCCACCTTACCGGACAGTGAGTTCACGAGGTTGGCATCCTTCACACGAGTCAGTTCGTCGCTCTTGATTTCCTGCACGTTGTAGCTCAAAGCCTTTGTTGCACGCTTGATACCGAGGGCGGTCACCACCACTTCTTCTATCAGTTGCGTGTCGTTCTGCATGGTCAGGTTAATAGGGCCGTTTCCTTTCACGGCGATTTCTTCCTGCCGATAGCCGATGTAGGAAAACTGAAGAACAGGATTCGCCTCCGTAGTTGTCAGTGTAAAGTTACCGTCAAGGTCGGTAATGCAGCCGATACTGGTGCCCTTAACCAACACGTTGACACCAATCAGCGGCCCCATGTCATCCGACACGACTCCCGTGATGGTACGTTCCTTGCCTTGCTGATTGCCATTCTGTTGTGAAGCGGTCTTCTCTGAAAGATAAACAACATTATCTTCTACCTTAAACGAAATGTTTTCCCTTGAAGAATGGCATTCAGGGCATCATTTATCGATGCATTTTTTTACGTTAACATTCTCTATCGGCAGCGTTGCCAGCTTGTCGTCATAGAAAAATTGATACTTGGATTGAGATTTGATTTGTTCGATGACCGCACCCAGATTAGTATGGGAAGCGTTCAGGTTCAACTGAGCGGAAGCCCACTGAACGGAAAATGTCATGAACAACAAAACTACTAAAGTCCGCAGAAAAGTCGAACTCCGAAAAGCATGATTGTTTCTCATAAACAAAAATTAAAGGTTTCACATTGATTAAATTCAACGGTTGAAAAGACATTGTCTCTTGCTCGTTGTATATAAAACAACAGGGTCTGAAATACACTTACTACAAAATGATATTTTTTTTCATTAAATGAAAAGGGGAGAATAACTTCTATGCTTATTCCCCCCCCCTTCCGTCACTACATCATCAACTTCAGTCCTTATTTCTTCAACTCATTGGAAAAAGAATACGGATAATCATTCGGCAGAATGCCTCGTTGCCGGTTAGGTTTGCTATCCATCTCAAAGTTCAGGATACCTCCTTTCAGCAGATCTCCGTGTTTCAGGTAATTCCGGGTATCCTCTTTCCCGTTCAGGCGGAGAGACTTGACATACATATTCTCCGGGCCATTACCGGCAGCATCAATCACCAGCGAGTTGCCGTTTTCAAAGTGCAGGGTTGCCTTCTTGAATAAGGGTGCACCGAGAACGTATTCATTTGTTCCGGGGCATACCGGATAGAAACCCAATGCAGAGAATACGTACCAGGCAGAAGTTTGCCCGTTATCCTCATCGCCGCAGTAGCCGTCGGGGCCGGAAGTGTACATGCGGTTCATCACCTGACGCAACCAATACTGTGCCTTCCAAGGCTGACCGGCATAATTATAGAGATAAATCATATGCTGTATTGGCTGGTTGCCGTGCGCATAGTTACCCATATTCATCACGGTCATTTCCCGTATTTCATGAATAACCTGACCGTAATAGCTGTCATCGAACAAAGGAGGAACAATAAAGACCGAGTCCAGCATCTGAACGAATGCTTCTTTTCCGCCCATCAGGTCTATCAAGCCTTGCGGGTCGTGGAATACCGACCAGGAATAGTGCCAACTGTTCCTTCGGTAAACGCATCGCCCCACTTCAAAGGTGAGAAAGGCGTTTGGAACTGTCCGTCCTTGTTGCGTCCGCGCATCAACTTGCTCTCCTTGTCGAATACGTTCTTATAGTTCATGGCACGGCCTGCAAAGAGTTTCAGTTCTTTCTTCGGACGGTTCAACGCCTTTGCAATCTGATAGATACACCAGTCATCGTAGGCATACTCCAACGTGCGGGCGGCATTCTCATTGATATTCACGTCATAGGGAGCATAGCCCAATTCATTATAGTATTCATATCCTTGGCGGCCGGTAGAAGAAACCTCCGGATGCACGTTCTTCGTGCCGTGAATTAATCCTTCATAAAGGGTTTGCACATCCTCCACCTTCACACCTTTCAGATAGGCATCGGCAAGTATGGAGGCGGAGTTATTGCCAATCATGCAGCCGCGATGTCCCGGGCTTGCCCATTTGGGGAAGAAACCACTCTCCTTATAGGCATTGATAAGTCCCTCCTGTATCTGCTTGTTTACAGACGGGTACATCAGGTTGAGGAAAGGGAACAGACAACGAAAAGTATCCCAGAAACCGGTATCGGTATACATATATCCGGGCACCACTTGTCCGTTATAGGGACTGTAATGAATGGGACTGCCTGCCGCATTCAGCTCGTAGAAAGCACGCGGGAAGAGTACGGAACGATACAGACAGGAGTAGAATGTACGATACTGGTCGAGGTTGCCTCCTTCTACCTCAATCTTTCCCAGCACATGGTTCCAGGCCTCCTGCCCTTTCTGCACCAAGGCTTCGAAACTGTCATTGCCCAACTCCTGCAAGTTGCAGTCGGCTTGTTCGAAGCTGATGAAAGAAGAGGCTATGCGGGCATGAACCACTTCGCCCTTGCGGGTTTTGAAACCGATGATTGCACCGGCATGTTCCGCGGTTTGTTCGTCTTGCTTCTCCTGCAAGACACCGTCGGCTACGGAAGCGCGATAGGTGAAAGGTTTGTCGAACTCTATCACGAAGTAGTTCTTGAAGTTCTCGGGTACTCCCCCACTATTGCGGGTGGTGTATCCTATGATGCGGTTCTGCTCGGGAAGTATCTTGATGCACGAACCTTTGTCGAAGGCATCGACTACTATATAGGAATGTTCGTTCTCCGGAAAGGTGAAACGGAAGAGGACGGCACGGTCGGTAGGAGTAAACTCGGTCACCGCGTCGTGCTCGGCCAGATATACCTTATAATAATGAGGCAGCGCAACTTCTCCCTTATGAGAGAACCAACTTGCACGTTTGTCTTCATCAAACTCCGGTTTCCCCACCACCGGCATAATGGAGAACTGACCGTAGTCATTAATCCAGGGGCTGGGTTGGTGCGTCTGCTTGAAGCCGCGTATCTTGTTGGCCGTATATACATACTGCCAGCCGTCTCCCATCTTTCCCGTCTGCGGTGTCCAGAAGTTCATACCCCATGGACGGGCGATGGCGGGATATGTATTGCCGGTAGACAGTTCGAATGTGGACAACGTCCCCACCAACGGGCTGACGTACTGCGTAAAATCTTTGGCCTGCGTCCAAAGCGCACAGCCTAATAAGCAAATCGATAAAAATAATTTTCTCATAATATTAAATTTCGGATTATAGTTTCTTGGAAGAGAGGAATACACTGTTCCCTACTACCTTATACTCGATCGGTATGATGTTCTTTATCAAATCGAGCACAGCCTCCACGCTCTCCTTCTTTTTCAGTGTTCCCGAATATGTTTTTTTCATATCCATATCGGGAGCCAGAATGATTTTCACTCCATAAGAGTTCTCCAAAGTTTTAGCTATCGTGAATATGTCCGCCTTCTCGAATACGAACTGATTGTTGTGCCAATTCTCAAATCCCGTATCCACCTGCTTCACTACCAATCGACGGGTCACACCGTTCAATTCGGCCTTCTGCCCCGGAGAGAGAACAATCATGCCTTCTTCGTGATTGCCTTTTACTTCAATTTCGCCTTTAAGGAGAGTGGCCACAGCCGACATATTCACCCGGTCGGACTTGAAGTTGAAGACGGTTCCCAGCACCCTGACTTGCATCGCTTCGCTCTGCACCACGAAAGGTTTCTCCGGATTTCGCTTCACATCGAAGTAGCCTTCTCCTTCCAGATACACTTTCCTGCCGTTCTCGGCAAACTCACGAGGGTATTTCAATGTAGTATATTTGTTTATCCAGACTCTTGTTCTGTCCGGTAATTTCAGTTCCTTGATTTCGTTTTTAGTGGTAACGGCAAGCAATACTTCCGCCGGATGATTGGATTGATAGACGAAATAGCCCAATCCACCCAGAAAGAAAGCACCTATAATCATAGCAGCATAGCGCACCCAGCTATACATCTTCCGCATCTTATGCTGTTTGGCCTTCTCGCTCTCCAATCTCTTGAACAGCCGCTTTTCCGCCTTTTCCATATTCTTTTCATCCACAGACTCATTGCACTTTCCCAAATGGTACAGTTCCTCTGTCCGGAACAACTCGCGTGCATGCTCGTCCGACTCTTCCAACCAAGCGTTTATCTCACGAAGTTCATCTTCCGTGCATTGTCCGGTCAGAAATCTGACCATGATTTCGTCATCCAACTTATTCATTCTTTCCTTCATCATGATAATAAAACAACGTATTCAATAAAAACACTTACTTTTCCCATAAAAAACAAAGCGAGCATCAGATTTAGATACCCCAACCTGCCGCGCAGCAACTTCAACGCCTTGTACATGTGAGCCTCCACCGTTCGCTGTGATATGCCCATGGCCTCGGCTATATCCTTATTCTTCATGTCGTGCAGATAACTGAGGATAAAAATCATCTTACACTTATCCGGCAATTCATTGATAGCTTCGGATATTTCTTTTCTGAGCTCATAATCTTCTATCCTCTTCACAACGTCGTTACTGTCCGGCTGATAAAACTCAATTCTTTTCTTATGGATTTCCATCATGACAGCTTCGTAAGTGCTCTTGACGTCGCGATGTTTCAGTACGTTCAGGGCACGGGTATATACCGCCCGATACAGGAATGCTTGTATCTGTTCGCCTACCTTCACGCTGTCTTGCCGTCGCCATAGTTCCACAAATACGTCCTGTATCACATCTTCCGCCTCTTCCTCTCCTACAATTTGCGTGGCGTAGAAGAGTAGATTGGCGTAATACTTACGGAATAGTAGTTTATAAGTCAACTCGAAATTCTCATCCATAATCTCATTTTATAGTTATCTGATAGCAGGCTTATCGCCCATTTCAAACACCAAAACGCCGCCCTTGATTATCTGTTCATGAGTGATATAAGTTTTATCATAAGGTTTTCCATCCATTTTTATCGACCGGATATAGCAGTTCTCCTTGCTGACACCGGGAGCCAGTACCGTAAAGGTCTTGCCGCCGGACAGATGCATCTTCATTTCGGGATATAGCGGAGTGCCGATTTCACACCTGCCCCAACCGGGTTTACCGGATAAAATCCCATTGCGCTGAATACGTACCAGGCCGACATTTGGCCGCAGTCCTCATTTCCACACAGGCCTGCCGGCTCGTTTTTATAGAGTTCGTGCATCACTTCCGCTGCATATTTCTGTGTCTTCCAGGGCTGCCCCACTGCGTTATATAAATAAATGACATGATGGCTCGGTTCATTGCCATGCGCATACTGGCCAATCATTCCCGTACTGAAAATAGGCAATTCATCATCGGCAGAGGGATTATAGGTGAACATGCTATCCAATTTCTGCGCGAACCGTTCCTTGCCGCCCACCAGGTCAATCAGGCCATCCACATCTTGCTGCACAGACCAGAAGTATTGCCAACCATTGCTTTCGCAAATGTGCGGGGTATAATCATCCGGAGAGAAATTCCCGATAAAGTTTCCTTTGTCATCACGAGGCTGCATAAAGGAAGTCTGCGGATTGTACACGTTCCTATAATTCTGCGAACGTTTGTAGAACTCATCCGCAATCTGCTGCTTGCCCAGCTTCTCCGCCATGCGGGCTATGCAGTAATCATCATAGGTATATTCCAAGGTCTTGGAAAGCGACCAGTTCTCCGAGTTATGTTCATCGGTTACATTGTAAGGCACATAGCCATACTGTTTGTATAACCCGATACCCCGATAGGTATCTATATTGGCCGTCGCCACACAAGCATCCAGAGCCTCTTGCGGATTAAAGTCCCCTATTCCTTTCAGGCAAGCGTCCACTATCACCGGCACGGAGTGATAACCAATCATCATATCCGTTTCGCTTCCATAGAAGTTCCACACGGGCAGACGTCCGTTCTGACGATAGAAAGCGAGGAATGACTTCACCATATCGTTCACGCGTTGCGGTTCGAGATAAGTGTAGAGGGGATGGGCGGCACGATACGTATCCCACAGCGAGAATGTGCTGTAGTTTGTCCAGCCATCCGTCTGATGCACTTGCTTATCGGGGCCGTAATATGTGCCATCCACATCACTATAGATGGTAGGGGCCAGCATGGTATGGTAAAGAGCTGTATAGAACTTGACCTTCTCATCGTGGTCGTCACACTTGATTTCAATTTTGGATAATTGCTCGTTCCAATTCTTCCGGGTAGCGGTCAGATGCTTGTCAAAGTCATTGTCGGGTACTTCCGCGGCAAGGTTGCGGGCGGCACCTTCCATGCTTACGCCGGAAATGGCCGTGCTTACCGTAATCTGCTCTCCTTGCTTCGTCGGGAAATCAAAGCGGGCAATAACGGATGTCCCAATCCGCTTGCCATCTTTCACGATGGCAGCGCTATCCAGTTGCATAGCAGCAAAAGGCTTGGGAAAACGGGTACGGAAGTAAATGTGCTGGTCGCGCGCCCAACCATCGGAGAAGCGGTATCCCTGAACGGTGACCGAGTCTACCTTTTCTATATAGGAATCGTTCATGAAGTCCCAGTTCATTGCTTTCCTCAGGTTCAGAAAGACAGCGGCGTCGGCTTCGGGGAAGGTGTAGCGTTGGATACCGCAACGCTCGGTGGCAGTCAGTTCCACATTAATATTATAATCTTTCAACCGAACCTGGCAATATCCGGCACTTGCCGTTTCTTCGGAATGGGAAAGCAAGGAATGAATGCCCAACGGAGCTTCCGCTTCTTTATAAGGCAAAGTTACGGGCATAAAGGAGATGTCATATAAATCGCCCGCCCCCGTACCCGAAAGGTGCGTATGGCTGAAGCCGGCGATGGTACTGTCCGGATAGAAATAACCCGAAATGCGGTCCCAACCCGGAAGTCCGTTGTCCGGACTGAGTTGCACCATGCCGAAAGGCGCCTGGGCACCGGGATAGGTATTTCCGGTAAAGTCCGTACCGATGAAAGGATTTACGTAATCCGCATAACAATCATTTCCATTGTCTGCCAGTCGGGTTGTACAAGCCACTGAAAAGGACAAAAGACACAAAATCAGAAAAGAGAATTTTATTGTTTTCATACTATTATATAGTTAACTTATATAATAAAACAATCTAATAAGAAAAAACACTTAATCACTTTCTGAAAAACCATAAACAAATATAGCAAAGAAAACCCATTTATTTATAACTTTGCCGCAAAAAGTCAGAATGAATTACATGACCTACCTCTTCGACTTCGATTATACCCTTGCCGACTCCTCACGCGGCATCGTCACCTGCTTCCAGAATGTCCTTAAACGCAACGGATATACTCAAGTGACAGATGAAGAAATCAAACGAACCATCGGCAAGACGCTGCAAGACTCCTTTTCCATCCTTACGGGAGTGACCGACAAAGAACAATTAGAGAATTTCAGAAAAGAATACTCCAAGGAAGCAGACGTGCATATGACGGTAAATACCGTGCTGTTCCTCGAAACCAAATCCGTGCTGATAGCACTGAAAGATGCCGGTGCACGCATCGGGATTATCTCCACCAAATACCGCTTCCGTATCGAGGAACTGCTGAAAGAGCACTTCTCCGACAATTTCATGAACATCATCATAGGCGGAGAAGATGTAAAAACAGCCAAACCATCGCCCGAAGGCCTGCTGCTTGCCATCAAGAAACTGAATGTCACCAAAGCGGAAACGCTCTACATCGGTGACAGTACGGTAGACGCAGAAACAGCCCAAGCCGCGGGAGTGGACTTTGCAGGTGTCACCCACGGGGTGACTACGGCTGAAGAACTAGGCAAATATCCGCATAAGAAAATAATGAAAACACTGGAAGAGCTGCTGGAAGGCGATGTACCACAAGCGGATACACCTGCTTCATCTACTCCCTCTCCTACGACGGTATCTCCCGTTTCCCACTCACGCAGGAGGAAAATGATAAGCATCTGGCAAATTTTATTGTTGGCATTGATGGCCTGGGCTTCCTGTGAAAAGGGAGGTATCAGTATTTACTTGCTGTTTTTTGTACTCCTCCTATGGGGCATCCTGAGAAAAAGAAGAATTCTCCCCAACCATGTCGTCGACTATCTTGCCACGTGGTAGACGACTTGCGAAGCACGCCTCCGGGCCATCCACATCAAGATAATACGCGGAAAAGCATCGAAACCTTTCAATGAAGAAAGCAATACTTGCCTGAACTGCGGCACCACCTACACAGGTAACTACTGCAATCGCTGCGGACAAAGCCGAAATACGTCTCGTTACCGTTTCAGCAACGCCATCAAAAACATATTGGGCGGGTTCACCAATATCGACAATGGCTTCGGACGCACACTATTGGATTTACTCTACCGTCCGGGATATATGATACGGGATTTCATTGCCGGAAAACGGACACTCTATTTTCGTCCCTTCCAAACGTTATTCATACTTGCCGCTCTCTACATCATGGCCGTACAACTGGTAGACCCGATGCCCTGACCAGAAACGATAATAATTCTACGGAAGCCCAGATAGAACAACTGACAACCGCCCGCAACAAGCTACAAAAGAAACTGGAAAGTACTAAAGACTCGATAGAAGCGAAAGCTTTTACCTCAACAATCGCCAGCTTGGACAAAACGATACAAGAATTGGAAGCGAAAGAGTCAAAAGAGAACACCATTTCGATAAAAGATAAAATAGCCGGAAATACTACAGGCACCCTCCAAGAGAACCAGACGTCGCTCAGTGATAAATTCAAGGAAATGACAAAGGATATGCCTTTCCTCCAAAAGGTATGGCATATGATGGAAGGTTGGGCTCACGGCAACAAGGCTTTCCGCATCATTGCCATACTGCCTCTCTTTGCGTTAGCAACATTGCTGGCATTCTGGCGCAGAAAAGGCCAACGCTACAACCTGACCGAGCATATGTTCATCCAGGCATACATCGCCTGCCAGACACTGCTCATCAGCGTCATCGTACTGCCTTTCAACGGTACGGCAAGGGTGAATAAACTATATGAAGTTCCGATATGGATTGTTTTCATCCTTTCTGCCTGGACTACAAACAACTGTACGGCTGCACTTGGTGGAAGAGTTTCTGGAGTACCGTATTAATGATATTTTATTCCATATTGATGATGGCGATACTGGCAATCTTTATTGTAATATTACTAATTGCTTTAGGAGCTATCTGATTCGGAACATCTGTTAGTCCGGCAGGCAGCTATCTGCGCGAGCACAAACAAGGAAGCCATACGCGGAAGACGGAATCTTTCCCATATTCGGACTCCACCCAAATCTTGCCTCCCATTTGCTCGGTAATAGACTTGCAGATAGGTAATCCCAGGCCGGTTCCTTGTATGAAGGAGTTCAGTTTCTTGAAGCGTTCGAATATTTTCGACTGATTGCATTCCTCGATACCCATGCCCGTATCCTCTACATAGAGCTCCAGCCCGTTATGCTTGCAAGCGTATCCCAACTTGATATGTCCGCGCTGGGTGAACTTGACGGCATTGGTGACCAGATTGGTGACAATCTGAGTCAGGCGGTCACGGTCTGCCCTCACCCTCAATTCTGTCAATGGATTTTCACTGATAAATTCCACATCCGGATTGTTCACCTTCGTGCTCATCAAATTCGAGAGATCGTTAAACATCTCAGAAAAGTTAAACACCGTATCTTTGAAAATCATTCTGCCGGAGTCCAATATAGAAAGGTTCAGAATGTCTTCGAAAAGCGTCAACAGCAGATTGTTATTGAATGTAATGATGCGGCTATACTCAGCCTGCTCTTCTTTAGTTTTCGCTTCAGTAATGAGTTGTGAAAAACCGACGATGGAGTTTAGCGGTGTCCTTATTTCGTGGCTCATATTGGCTATGAATTGCGATTTCAACCTGTCGGCCTCCTCTGCCTTTCCCAGTGCATCTTTCAACTGATCCATCATCTGATGCTGCAACGTAACGTCTACGCCCACGCAGACCAACAGTTTCTTTCCTTTGAAAGTAAAGGAGAACTTCGAAGTTTGCAGATGAGTGTTCACCCCACGGTCGGGCGAGGTAACAATCTCGTGAATCAGCATCGGAGCTTCTTCCGTATATGCAGAAGCTTCCGTATCATCTCTCCGGTATTTATCAGCTTCATCCTTCGGAAAGATCTCATAATCGGTCTTACCGATCAACGAGTCTGCGGACATGTTACACATTTGTTCGAACTTCTTGTTGATGATATAAAAGCGGTAATCATTCTCTATGTCCTTAATCAAAATAGCTGAAGGGAGTTTGCGAAAGATGGCTTTCATCATCTGATGAGCATCTTTCTCATCTTCAACAGCCTTTTCCAACATCTTCTCTTTCTAATTGAAAGAGTGAGTACCAGCAAACAGCTCAGTCTTTTTTCTTAGCAGACTCAACTCTTCTTTCAACCGTTCATTTTCTTTCCTTAATTCCTGTTCTTCTATTGTACCCATAGAAATGCTGAAGTTTATTTGGCTACCACAAGGTTATGGCTGGTAAAAGTATAAAATAAAAGCGAATATTTTACATAGAATGGTAAAAAAATAAATTTTATTTATCAATGAATATAACAGGCAAAAATAAAAAGAAAAGAAAGAGTTGTTCATTTCAAATAAAAAAAGTACTTTTGTGCCCGATTATTCCGCACCGGGTTCGACCAAGTGCTTTCTAAGTGATTAGAGACCACCCGACGGAGCTAACTTATACATTATTATAAGAAAATGTACGCAATTGTAGAAATCAACGGTCAGCAATTCAAAGCTGAAGCTGGCAAGAAGCTGTTTGTACACCACATGCAGGAAGCAGAAAACGGTGCAACAGTAGAATTTGAAAAGGTTCTTTTGGTAGACAAAGACGGTGCTATCACAGTAGGTGCTCCTACGGTAGACGGTGCAAAGGTTGTTTGCCAGGTAGTATCAAGCATCGTAAAAGGTGACAAGGTTCTTGTTTTCCACAAGAAAAGAAGAAGAGGACACCGCAAGTTGAACGGACACCGTCAACAGTTCACTGAGTTAACAATTACAGAAGTGGTAGCTTAATCAATTAAAAAGTAAGAAGAAATGGCACATAAAAAAGGTGTCGGTAGTTCTAAGAACGGCCGCGAATCACAGAGTAAGAGATTAGGCGTTAAGATATTTGGTGGCGAAGCTTGCAAAGCAGGTAACATCATCGTTCGTCAAAGAGGTACTGAATTCCATCCGGGTAACAACATCGGTATGGGTAAGGACCACACTCTTTTCGCTTTGGTAGACGGAACTGTACAGTTCAAAGTAGGCAAGGAAGACAGAAGATCAGTTTCTATCATTCCCACTGAAAGCACAGAAGCATAAGTTTCCGAACAAGAATAAGATGAAGGGATGCAATCCGACGGGATTGCATCCCTTTCTTTTTTATATCCGGAGAGCCTGCAAAACACTAGCCCTATCAACAGCTATCGATAGAGCTACCGTTGCCCAACAATAGAACTATCGGCAGACATCGATAGGGCTATCAACAAAATCTCCGACACCTTGACACCTTCGACGCTTGTTTGTGTAGAGTATATAGAGAAATATACATAATATGTAAAAAAGCGTTTTTGTATTTTATATCATTATACCCTATATATATTTACGAGAATAGGTGTCGAAGGTGTCAAGGTGTCGGAGATTGAACGGAGAAATAAGTATATTTTCATATTGAACCGCTTCGTTTTCTTATTTTTATGTATCTTTGTGGTCGCAAAAACGGAGTATCATAAAAACAAGTATTAAGATATGCTTACTATCAAACAAATTACAGAAAACACCGACGCGGTCATCCGCGGACTGGAAAAGAAGCACTTCAAGAACGCCAAGGAAACCATCGGGCAAGTACTTGAAGCCAATGACAAACGACGTAACACCCAAACCCTCTTAGATAAGAACCTCGCGGAAGCAAATTCGCTCTCCAAATCCATCGGCCAACTGATGAAAGAAGGAAAGAAAGAGGAAGCGGAAGCTGCCAAAAACCGTGTGGCCGAACTGAAAGAAGCCAGCAAGAGTTTGCAGGCTGATATGGACAAGGCTGCCGAAGACATGCAGAATTTGCTTTATACCATCCCTAATATTCCGTATGACAGCGTGCCCGAAGGCGTAGGTGCGGAAGACAATGTAGTAGAGAAAATGGGAGGAATGGAAACGGAACTTCCCAAAGACGCCATGCCCCACTGGGAACTGGCCAAGAAATACGACCTCATAGATTTTAACCTCGGTGTGAAAATCACCGGTGCAGGTTTCCCCGTATATAAAGGTAAAGGAGCGCAGTTGCAACGGGCACTTATCAATTTCTTTCTAGACGAAGCCCGCAAGTCCGGCTATATGGAAATCATGCCGCCGACAGTAGTAAATGCAGCTTCCGGCTATGGCACGGGACAGCTTCCCGACAAAGAGGGACAGATGTATCATTGTGAAGTGGATGACTTATACCTCATCCCGACAGCCGAAGTACCTGTTACCAACATTTATCGTGACGTAATCCTCGACGAGAAGCAATTACCCATCAAGAACTGCGCTTATACACAGTGTTTCCGCCGTGAAGCAGGTTCTTACGGCAAGGATGTACGCGGCCTGAACCGTCTGCACGAATTTTCCAAAGTAGAGTTGGTACGCATCGACAAGCCGGAGCATAGCAAGCGATCCCACCAGGAAATGTTGGATCACGTAGAAGGTTTGCTTCAAAAGTTGGAACTGCCTTATCGTATTCTTCGCCTTTGCGGTGGCGACATGAGTTTCACGGCTGCCCTCTGCTTTGACTTCGAAGTATATTCCGAAGCACAAAAGTGCTGGTTGGAAGTCAGCTCCGTATCCAACTTCGACACTTATCAGGCAAACCGTCTGAAATGTCGCTATCGTACCGCAGAAAAGAAGACAGAGCCTTGCCACACACTGAATGGCTCCGCACTGGCTTTGCCGCGCATCGTAGCCGCCTTGCTGGAGAATAACCAAACCCCGGAAGGCATCCGTATTCCGAAAGCGCTGGTTCCGTATACAGGCTTTGACATGATTGATTAAAATATATTCACTATATAATTTCGGGCACGAATTACGCAAAATTCACGGATACTTTCTCATAAGAACCGTGACACTCCGCGTTATTCGTGCCCGACTTTTATCATTCCCTCTCCTATCTCGTTCTTTTTCCCACTACATTCTTTGTAATTAATAAATAACCCGTATCTTTGCAAACTGTAACAATCTGACAGTAATTACGTAATTATACCAACAAAATTAACAGATAATGAATAAAATCATTAGCAAAGAACATTTTTCAGAAAAGGTCTTTAAATTAGTTATTGAAGCACCACTCATTGCTAAATCACGCAAGGCAGGTCACTTTGTAATCGTGCGCGTAGGCGATAAAGGCGAGCGTATGCCGTTGACTATTGCTGGCGCCGATCCCGTAAAAGGAGCTATCACTTTGGTTGTACAGGAAGTAGGATTGTCATCTACTCGTCTGTGTGAACTGAATGAAGGTGATTACATTACGGATGTTGTCGGCCCGCTGGGACAGGCTACCCATATCGAGAAATTCGGAACTGTTGTTTGTGCCGGTGGCGGTGTGGGCGTGGCTCCGATGCTTCCTATCGTACAAGCCCTGAAGGCAGCCGGCAATCGTGTAATCACCGTACTGGCAGGCCGTACCAAAGAACTCATCATCCTTGAAAAAGAGATGCGCGAAAGCTCCGACGAAGTAATCATCATGACCGATGACGGCTCTTACGGACGCAAAGGCTTGGTTACGGAAGGTGTCGAAGAAGTTATCAAACGCGAAACCGTAAACAAATGCTTCGCCATCGGCCCCGCCATCATGATGAAATTTGTTTGTTTGCTGACTAAGAAATACGAAATACCGACCGATGTATCCCTGAATACCATTATGGTGGACGGCACGGGCATGTGTGGTGCCTGCCGTATTACGATTGGCGGAAAGACCAAGTTCGTTTGTGTAGACGGCCCTGAGTTCGACGGACACCAGGTTGATTTCGACGAAATGCTGAAACGCATGGGTGCTTTTAAAAGCATCGAGCGTGAGGAAATGCACAAACTGGAAGAACAGAGCACCACCTGCCAAGCCACTGGCGAGACCATCGTAGATGAAAAGAGCCGCAACGCCGCATGGCGCCAGGAACTGCGCAAAGTTATGAAAGCCAAAGAGCGCACCGCCATTCCACGCGTGGAAATGAACGAATTCGATGCCGAATACCGTTCACACAGCCGCAAGGAAGAAGTAAACCAGGGATTGACGGAGACGCAAGCATTGACAGAAGCCAAACGTTGCCTCGACTGTGCCAACCCCGGCTGCATGGAAGGCTGTCCCGTAGGCATTGACATCCCCCGCTTCATCAAGAACATAGAGCGTGGCGAATTCCTCGAAGCAGCCAAGACACTGAAAGAAACCAGTGCGTTACCCGCCGTTTGCGGTCGTGTCTGTCCGCAAGAGAAGCAGTGCGAGTCAAAATGTATTCATTTGAAGATGAACGAAAAGCCTGTAGCTATCGGTTACCTCGAACGTTTTGCCGCCGACTACGAACGGGAGAGCGGACAAATCTCCGTACCGGAAATCAAAGAGAAGAACGGCATTAAGATAGCTGTCATCGGTTCGGGGCCTGCCGGTCTGTCATTTGCCGGAGACATGGCGAAGTATGGTTACGATGTAACCGTATTCGAAGCATTGCACGAGATTGGCGGTGTATTGAAATACGGTATCCCCGAATTCCGTCTGCCCAACAAAGTGGTGGATGTAGAAATTAATAATCTTGCCCAAATGGGTGTCAAGTTCATCAAAGATTGTATCATCGGCAAGACCATCAGCGTAGAGCAACTGGAAGAAGAAGGATTCAAAGGCGTGTTCGTAGCTTCCGGCGCCGGACTGCCCAACTTTATGAACATCCCTGGTGAAAACTCCATCAACATCTTGTCGTCCAACGAATACCTGACGCGCGTCAACCTGATGGATGCCGCCAGCGAAGACTCCGACACCCCGGTACCTTTCGGCAAGCACGTAGCGGTTATCGGTGGCGGAAATACGGCAATGGACTCCGTACGCACAGCCCGTCGCCTGGGTGCCGAACGCGCCATGATTATCTACCGCCGTTCGGAAGAAGAAATGCCGGCCCGCATCGAAGAGGTGAAACATGCCAAAGAAGAGGGTGTGGAATTTATGACACTCCACAACCCGATCGAGTATATTGCCGACGAACAGGGAAAAGTAAAACAAGTTATCCTGCAAAAGATGGAACTCGGAGAACCGGATGCATCCGGACGCCGCAGGCCCGTACCTATCCCGGGAGCAACCGAAACGATTGACATCGACCTTGCCATCGTCAGCGTCGGCGTATCTCCCAACCCGATTGTTCCAAGCTCCATCAAAGGCCTGGAACTGGGACGAAAAGGTACGATTGCCGTCAACGACAACATGCAATCCTCCATTCCGACCATTTATGCCGGTGGCGACATCATTCGCGGCGGCGCTACGGTAATCCTCGCTATGGGCGACGGAAGAAAAGCAGCGGCGGCGATGAATGAGCAACTGAAGAAATAAACATTCCCAATATTAAAAAGTTAAGTTGATAATTTTATAACAAAAAATATCAACTTAACTTTCACTTTCTGTATATACCTTGAATTCCTCCAAACCGCATACAATCATGAATACAGAATATAAAAACTTATTGAATGAATTTGACTGGAAAGCCAAATGTTACCACATATTATTTAGAGATAACTATATCTGTCAAGATTGCCATCGTATTGGTATCCAAAATGAGACATTCTTCCCTATTACTCAAATTAATGACTTAAATAAGTTATTTCCCAATAGTTTATTCAATGGTAAGACTATACAGGACTTTTGTAATGACATACAATGGGATGGAAAATCTACGAAAACTCCATTCCTTCTTGATACCCAAAGAATAAATGACAATTTATATCTCTATAGGATTTATAAAAATATAATAAGGAACCCACCATACTTTTTTTGCGGCAAGCATACAAATTAAAGACCTCCATTTTAAAGAAAGCCGAGATATAGTATGTTTATCCTATAAAAACATACCAATAGATGGTCGTTTCACGGCATTCTCATTTGAGGAGAACTTAGGA
This sequence comes from Bacteroides sp., assembly GCA_021203515.1. Taxonomy (GTDB): domain Bacteria; phylum Bacteroidota; class Bacteroidia; order Bacteroidales; family Bacteroidaceae; genus Bacteroides. Next base: position 82,666 of record JAJQAY010000128.1, read on the forward strand.
GAAAATAATTATGCTTCTATAAGTTACCATCATGAGAAAGATAACCGACTTGAAATAATAGAGATTAGTATCATTTATAACAATAAATACTTCAATTTATACTTTCGCTCAAACTACAACGAGACACCTCTATTCTGTTTTACACCACTAAATATACGCCATACTTATTATATATACGGAAAAAGCCATGGGAATATGATGATAGTGCTTTGATAACACTGTGTTCAGAATGTCATCAGAAAAGACATCAAAAAAACAAATATGCCAATATATTACGATACCAATAGGTTACGAATCAAATCATACTTACCTATATGCCCACGATGCCAAGGAACTGGATACTTACCCCAATATTCTTACTATTTGGGAGGAGTTTGCTTTAAATGTAATGGAGAAGGGATCTGTGAGTTATAATTATCCTCTACAAAATGCAGCAACACTATAAAAATCATGTGTATATGTGATCTGTAGCAGCACTGCAAAAGACTTTCAGTGATACTACAGTCTATTACAAGGGGATATTTCCGATTATAATTGTTTATTTGTCATCGGAAGACTTATCTGCCAAATAATATAAAAGCGATAAACAATAAAAAGAAGCCCTGCCTACACATCTGTAAGCAGGGCTTCCTCTCTATTTTATGAAAAATCACTTCACTACCTTGTTCGTTGCCGGATCGGGGAAAATCACCGTCGGCTTGAACTGCTTGGCTTCTTCAAAATCCATCAATGCATACGACATGATAATAACGATGTCATCCGGTTGAACCTTACGGGCAGCCGCGCCGTTCAGGCAAATCTTACCCGAGCCGCGTTCGCCCTTAATGATATAAGTTTCAAAACGTTCACCGTTATTGTTGTCGGCAATGTACACCTTTTCGCCGGCAATCATGTTGGCGGCATCCATCAAATCCTCGTCAATCGTAATGCTCCCAATGTAGTTGAGATTGGCTTCCGTGACACGGGCACAATGAATCTTCGACTTCAACACTTCAATCATCATAAGATTGGCTTTTTTTTAGTTTATTACTCCTTGTATTTGATGTTGTCAATCAAGCGAGCCTCTCCGCAGAACACCGTGATGCAACCAACGGCATACGAAGTATCCTCCAAATTGGCAATCTTCTGCAACGTGTTGCCGTCCACCAGTTCGAAATATTCCAGACGCAGACCGGGCTCGGCTGCAATGACATCTTCTACGAACTTCTGTATCTCGGCCACCGTATGCGCAGCTGCAAAGGTACGACTTTCAAACAAAGTTTGCGAAATTTTCAAAGCATTTTTACGTTCCCCGGCAGATAAACGGGCATTGCGGCTGCTCAACGCCAATCCGTCTTCCTCGCGAACGATGGGACAACCCACAATCTGCAACGGATATTTCATCTGGCGAACCATCTCACGGATGATGGCCAGTTGCTGAAAATCTTTCTCTCCGAAATAAGCGCGGTCCGGCTGAACGGCATCAAACAGCTTGCTCACAATCTGGCAAACACCATTGAAATGTCCTGGACGGAAAGCACCTTCCATCACCGTATCCAGCGGTGCATAACTGAATTGGCGGGTATCCGGCTCGGGATACATTTCCTCTACCGAAGGAGCAAATACAAACGCAGCGCCACATTCCTCCAACAGACGGCAGTCTGCCTCCAGCGTACGCGGATATTTCACCAGGTCGTTCTTATCATTAAACTGCGTAGGATTCACAAAAACGCTCACAACGGCAACATCATTCTCTGCCACGCATCTTTTCACCAATGAAGCATGACCAGCATGCAAAGCTCCCATCGTAGGCACCAGTCCTACCTCTTTTTTCTGGGCTCTCAAAACCGATAGTGCGGCCTGCAAGTCCTTGATTGTATGTACTATTTCCATTTTTATAGTTATAAAATAACTTAGCTGTTTGTAAAAACGGTGCAAAGTAAACCATTATTTACCATATAAAGAAGAAATATCGTAAATTAATGCAAAAGTTAACTTGTCTCCCGGCGAGCAATCGACCACATGCACCACTGAGAAACAAGCAGTTAACAATTCATAAGGAATTATAGACCAGCACAGTTTGCGTTATTGCGCGATTTTTTCGTATCTTTGCAGAATAATTGAGAACATTGTTATTATGACAAAGGCAAACAAGGTTTTATACATAACACAAGAGATTACCCCTTACGTTGCAGAATCCGAAATGTCACTTGTAGGCAGAAACCTGCCTCAGGCAATCCAAGAAAAAGGCAGAGAAATCAGAACGTTTATGCCGAAATGGGGGAATATCAACGAGCGCAGAAATCAATTGCACGAAGTGATACGTCTCTCCGGTATGAACCTCATCATTGACGATACAGATCATCCGCTTATCATTAAGGTAGCATCCATCCGGTCTACACGTATGCAAGTATACTTCATCGACAACGATGATTACTTCCAGAACCGTATGCAGGAGACTGACGAGAATGGTGTGGAATATGAAGACAATGATACCCGTGCCATTTTCTATGCACGCGGCGTATTGGAAACGGTGAAAAAGTTGCGTTGGTGTCCGGAGATTATCCACTGCCACGGTTGGATGACGGCCTTAGCGCCTTTGTACATCAAGAAAGCCTATAAGGAAGAACCTTCGTTCAGAGACACCAAAGTAGTCTTTTCACTCTATGACAATGACTTCAAGCAACCTTTCCATCCCGATTTTGCCAGCAAACTCATGCTGAAGGGCATTACCAAGAAAGATGTCGCCGACCTAAAAGACCCCATTGATTATGCCACTCTCTGCAAACTGGCTATAGACTATTCCGACGGTATCATCCAGCAAAGCGAACATGTCAACGAAGAAGTTTTGGATTATGCCCGCAAAACCGGAAAGCCGATTTTAGAGTACCAAGCTCCTGAGGATTTTGCAAATGCCTGCAATGACTTCTACGACAAGGTCTGGGAAGTAGAACAAGAATAAAGTTGATTTCAAGACAATAAATTATGAAAGTAAAATATGTAGGAATGTTGCTTTTAGCACTCCTTGCTTTTTATGGATGCGATGATAACACCGGAACGCTGGGCGTAGGTATGTTGCCCGGCTCAGACGGTATTTTCACTAATACAACGACTTTTGACGTTACGACCAACTCCCTTTTTGCAAAAGACGGAGTTTATGCGAAAACCAGTACCGGCTATGTCGGTAAGTTTACAGACCCGACAATAGCAGGAGGACTTGGTGACTATGAAGCCGGTTTCCTGACTGAGTTAAACTGTACCAACGACTTCAGACTTCCACACAGTATAATGAAGATACGCACAAAGGAACGATGGCAGGTGATACCGTTGCCTTAATTCAATTGGTAGTTTATTATTCTTCATGGTTTGGCGACTCCCTAAACCCTTGTAGAATGGCAGTGTACGAGTTGGATAAGAAGTTGGATAAAAAAGACCGTAATACAAACATTGATCCGACTGAGTATTATGGTCACAGCACATCAAAACCGAACTTTACAACGAATTACTTCGCACTTCATAAAGCATATACAGCTTATGATACTTCCGTTCCCGACTCTGTAAGAAATGCAACAGACTCTAATAGTAATCCCCTCTATTATCCCAATGTAGCTCTTCCTTTGAGCAAAGAATACGGAAATGAGCTCTTGCATTTGAACTGGGCATACCAAAGAGGTGAAAATGACTTCTTTCAAAATAGCACCAAATTTATTGAGAATGTACTTAAAGGTGTTTATATCAAGACCGACTACGGTGACGGAACCATCCTATACGTTGACCGTGTAGATTTGCAGATGCAATTCCGTTTCCACTACGTAGACAGCTTGGGAGTGAAATTGACGAAAAAGGTTACCGATAAATACGGTGAAGCCGGTTCGGACTCATTATATTATAGTATGGCAACGGTATTTGCCTCCACCAAAGAGGTTATCCAAGCCAACCAATTTAAAAATTCCGATTCACTGGAAGAACTTGCAAAAGAGAAATAACATACTTACCTCAAGTCTCCTGCCGGTATATTCACAGAGGCAACCATGCCATACGATGCTATATACAATGAGCTTACCAACGACACATTGAATGCCGTAAAACTGACTTTCACTAATTATAATCAAGACGACAGTCAAAACAAATTCAGTGTAGGCGCACCTCAAACGGTTTTACTGGTACGCAAAAAGGATATGAACTCGTTCTTTGAGAATAATGAGCTTACCGATAACGTAACCTCCTACATTGCTACTCACAATGCCGTAGCTACCAACCAATATACGTTCAAGAACATTGCCCGACTGGTTTCTACTTGCATCAACGAAAAGAAAGCAGCGAAAGCAAAAGCCGGTGCATCCTGGAATGAAGACCAGTGGAAACAGGAAAATCTCGATTGGGATAAAGCAATGCTCATCCCGATTACGGTAACCTATGACAATAATTCTTCCAATCCTACGCTGACAGGAATTCAGCATGACTTACGTCCGGCTTACACCAAGCTGAAAGGTGGAGACCCCAAGGAAGGAGAAAGTAATCTGGAAATAGAAGTTACTTATACAAAATTCACCAATGAATAAAGTCTTATATACATCATAAAAAAAGTCTCCCGTTCTAAGTGAACGGGAGACTTTTTTTATGGTATCAACCGAAGCTTTTATTTAGCTTCCTTCTTGGCGGCAGGCTTCTTGGCGGCGGCAGCTTTCGCAGGTTTGGCAGCAGCCTTTGTAGTAGCCTTTGCAGCAGCTTTCGGAGCAGCAGCCTTCGTTTTCTTTTCGGCAGCTTTTTCCTTTTCCAGTTTGAGTTGCGCCTTCTCCAATTCCTTGTGCAGTTCTTCTATCTCGTCGCCTTGGTTTTTAATCGTAGTCAGCAACGCATTCAGTTCTTCATTATCAATATCTATCGGATAGAGAGAGTCGACACGTTTGATGAAGTCGCCCAGGATATTCATATAGTTGGTGAAAGCATCATAAGGAGACTCATAGATACCACGGTTCAGTCCGACACCGCTATTCTTCGTCGTCATGAAACGGAAATTGTTGCTGGCCTGCAAGTAATCCCAGTCTTGCTTGATGCGGCGGTCATCGCAAAGATGCACACGTTCCGCCACGCTATACAGCTTGTTGAAAGCCTCGCGCTGCATTCCGTTACCCAGCCAGCAACTCGTATCTCTCTCCTCGTCCATCCAAGACATCGGATACGGAACATCCAGTTGCGACACGGATTTCAGTTTCGTCACGATCTCGGTCGGAGTAGAGAACGTAATCCCCTTCTCGCGGGCACAGGCCGGCAATGCTTTCAGGAACTCCAGGATATTGGAAGACAGCGGCTGCGACATGCCCAGCGCACAAAGTTCCATAAAGATATTGATGACCTGCTCCTCTTGCGGCAATGCGTCGATCCAACTGATATACTTATCCGCAAACAAAGGATATTCGCTCCATTCCGAATTGGAGAAACGCAAGCTAATATCATCGGACAGCTTAAAGTCGCGCAAAAGCAACTTCAAGTTCGGGTTCATATTGCAATGGTACACATAGTGCGGACTCTTCCAGCCCAGCACATGCTTGGCACCCTCGGTCAGCATACCATTGAAGCCCAATGCCGCCACCATCGCACCAATCTCATCGTTATAAATCAAGCTCGAATTGCGGAACACCTTCGGAGCTTTTCCGAACATCTGTTTCACCTTCGCGCTCTGGCGTTTCACCTCTTCCTTGAAGCAATCCTCGTTAGCCAGCGAAGAAAGGCCGTGTGAATAGGGTTCGGCAAGGAACTCGCAGCAACCCGTATCATTCAACTGATGCAACAAGTCGATGACGGCAGGTGCATGGATTTCCAACTGTTCCAGCGCCACGCCCGAGACGGACAAAGCCACCTTAAATGCTCCTTCCGAGGTTTTCACCATGTCGATCAGCGTATTCAGCGCAGGGATGTACGACCGTTCGGCAACTTCATTGATACTGGTCTCATTGGCATAATCATTGTAGTAATAATGATCAGTACCTATATCAAAGAAACGATAACGTTTCAAATGAATAATTTGATGTATTTCAAAATAAAGACAAATCGTTCTCATTTTCTATTGTTGTTTTGTTATTTACCATAGTTTCTTAACACATCCTCGTAGAGGGCACGGATTTTCAAGCCGACTTTCTCCCAGGTAATCCCGTCCACCTCGTTCTTGCCTTCTTCCTGAAGGTAATTGAAGAGAGACGGATTGGTACAGATGGAGTGAATGGCATCTGCCATCGCGTGAATATCCCAGTAATCGGTCTTAATCACCTTATCGAGAATTTCGCCACACCCCGACTGCTTGGAGATGATGGACGGAGTGCCGCATTGCATCGCCTCAAGCGGAGCGATGCCGAACGGCTCGGAGACGGAAGGCATCACGAACACGTCGCTGTTCTTATATACCTCATACACCTGCTTGCCCTTCATGAAGCCCGGAAAGTGGAAACGGTCGGCAATGCCCCGTTCGGCCACCAGGTTTATCATGTCGTTCAGCATATCGCCCGAACCTGCCATCACGAAGCGGATATTGCGGGTACGTCTCAATACGAGCGCGGCAGCCTCCACAAAGTATTCCGGCCCTTTCTGCATCGTGATGCGTCCCAGGAAGGACACCACTTTCTCTTTGGAATGCTCCGGACGGGGAATATCCTGATACTCCTGCGACAGCGGATAGACGGCATTGTGCATGGCAAATACCTTGCGCGGGTCTTGGTGATACTCATTGATAACCGTGCGGCGGGTCAGCTCGGACACGCACATGATGCAGTCGGCATAGTCCATACCGTTCTTCTCGATGGAGTAGACGGTAGGATTGACTTTTCCGCGCGAACGGTCGAAGTCCGTGGCATGAACATGGATACAAAGCGGTTTGCCACTCACCATCTTGGCATGTACCCCGGCAGGATACGTCAGCCAGTCATGGGCATGGATAATGCCGAATTCATGCTTGCGGGCCACTACGCCGGCAATAATAGAGAAGTTGTTTATCTCTTCGTGCAGATTGCCCGGATAGCCGCCGGCAAACTCCATACAGCCGATGTCGTTGACGTGCAGATAGGAGAAATCGGAATAAATATGGTCGCGGTAAGAGTAGTACTCTTCCGGACTCGTATTGCCGTAGAGGCGCGACTTCAGATAGTCATAGTTCGCATCGCGCCACACCACCGGCACCTGGTTCATGCCGATAATCTTCAAAAAACCTTCTTCATCTCCGCAAGGCTTGGGCATACAGAAAATGGTTTCCATATCACCCTGCATACTCAGGCCCTTAGTAATTCCGTAGGAAGCAACTGCAAGACCACCATATATTTTGGGAGGAAATTCCCAACCAAACATTAATACTTTCATCTTCGTTCCCTCCTCTTTTATGAATTATAATACTTAGACAATAACTTCAGAATACGCAGAATTTCCGCGATATTCATCGCAAACGACACAGCTCCACGTCCCTTGAAAGGAGGATTTCCGTCGAATAACTCAGAGAGTGAGCTGATGCAATGGCTTGTCATTTCATCTTCAAGACCTATCAGGTAGCGTTCCACAAACGAGATACCACTCATCTTATAAATGCGCAGATAGGCTTCCATATAGAAACCCATCAGCCACGGCCAGGCCGTTCCCTGATGATAGGCGTAATCTCTCTGCATCTGCGCACCGACATAATTCGGATTGTAGCCGCCACTCTTAGGACTCAGCGTACGCAAGCCATTCGGGGTCAGCAGTTCTTTCGTCACGATGTCGAGCACCTGCTTCTTCTGTGCACGGTCCAGCGGAGAGTAGTCGAAGGCAACGGCGAATATCATGTTGGGGCGAACGCTCCAGTCCATCATATAGCCGTCCACATAGTCGAACAGATAACCGTACTCGTTGCGGAAGACCTCCACAAACGATTTTCCGGTCACCTCGGCCTGTGCATCCAGCTCGTCCGCAAGAACGGTGTTTCCGCCTTCGCGCACCATGTCTGCAGTGAAACGCAACGCATTATACCACAGGGCGTTTATCTCTACTACATAGCCAGTGCGAGGTATCACCGGACGCCCGTTCACCGTAGAATTCATCCACGTGACAGCCTTTTCCGTACCGTTGGTGTAAAGCAAACCGTTTTCGTGCAAGAAAAGATTGTCATGCTTACGCTCCCGGATATATCCCATAATATCTTCCAACAACTTACCGTATTTTCCCCGGCACTGCTCGCGTGAACTGTCTTTGGCGTATTGTTGCAACGTCCATATAGCCCACAGCAATACGTCGGGATGTTCCATTTCGTATATCTTATAGCCTACCGGCCTATCCTCTATGAAGTCGCGAATAGCCTTTTCCGCTGTCTTCATAACGTCTTCAAACTCATCTGGTTCATCCACAGCCAGCGTTAAACCCGGTAAAGAGATAAATAAGTCGCGCGCACGGCACTTGAACCAGGGATAACCGGCCAACACATAGTGCTCGCCCTCTTGCTTGTTGTGGAACTGGTGTGCCGAGTTTTTCAGGCAGTGATAGAAGCTATCGCGCGGCGTGCGGTCTTCCGCTTCCGACTCAAAAGTCTGCTTCAGCTTGCGCGGAGAGATTTCGGAAATACCGGCGGAGAAAACAATGCTTTCCCCTTTCTTTATATCCACTTCAAAATAACCGGGAACATACAGGTCTTCATTGAAATCATACCCGCGTTCCTGCTCCTTCGGATATTCGATACCTCGATACCAGTCCGGCTGATAATGGAACTCATTCTTCTTGTTCAACTGCATGAAAAGCTCCGGATAGCCGGGATACATGCAGGTCTTGATACCGTTCTCCACCGGTTGGTAGTCGCGGTTGGCAAGGGCGTTTTCGTGTGTATACTCGCGCACGCTGCGGAATGCGAGGAACGGGCGGAAACGGAGCGTTGTTGCCGAATGGGCATCGACCAAGGTATAACGTATCAGGATGCGGTTTTCGTGGTGTACAAAGATTTTTTCTTTACGAAGAATGACGCCTCCCACACGATAAGTCGTTGCCGGGATATGTTCGCAGTCAAATTCTCGGATATACTTGTGTCCGTTGGGACTAAAGTTATTTCCTTGATATTTGTGCAACCCCAGGTTGAACTCCGCACCGTGTTGAATTACCGTTTCATCCAAAGAAGAGAGCAGCACATGGTTTTCATCATCCAGGTTTGGGACAGGTATCACCAGCAAACCGTGATATTTTCGTGTGTTACAATCTACAATCGTCGTACAATGATAGGCACCCGATTTATTCGTCCGAAGTATCTCCCTTGGCAAAGATTCTTCGAGATTGACCATCAGTGTCTTGTCAAATCGTAAATAACTCATAGTTGTGCATTATTTAAAGGTTAATTATTCAGGTTACATGCGCTACAAGCCCCGTAGCGATTTCCAAAAATACAAATTAATGCATACACGCAAAACAAAAAGTTCGTTTTTTTTTCGTTTTTCAGAGAAATAATTCGTAGCATTGTATGAAAATAAAGAATCCTTGTACAATATATGAAGCATGACGTACGACGAATAGCTCTGGCGGCGGTTATTCCGCTTTTTCTGCTGTTCATACTCTATATCCTCAAGTTCGTGGAAATCGGAATGGATTGGGACTTCACCCGGCTGGGGGTTTACCCGATGGAGAGGCGCGGTGTTTTCGGCATCTTTGCACACCCGCTGGTGCATAGCAGCATGAAGCATCTGCTGGCTAACACGCTACCGCTGTTCTTTTTATCCTGGTGCCTGTTCTATTTTTACCGCGACATTGCCCCTTACATATTCTTTACTATATGGATTGGCTGCGGTGTACTTACCTTTCTTATAGGTAAGCCGGGGTGGCACATCGGTGCCAGCGGCATCATCTACGGCCTGGCGTTCTTTCTTTTCTTCAGCGGACTGCTGCGCAAGCATGTGCCGCTCATCGCTATCTCGCTGTTGGTCACCTTCCTCTATGGCGGGTTGGCGTGGAACATGCTTCCGCAGTTTGCCAAGACAAGCACTTCTTGGGAGGGTCATCTGGGCGGGGCCATCAGCGGCACACTCTGCGCCATCGCTTTCATGAAGCACGGGCCTCAACGCCAAGACCCGTTTGCCGATGAGGAAGAAGAAGAGGATACGGAAGAGGAAACGCAATTTCCCTAACAAAAAGAAAGAGAATATCCACATTCTCCGACATTACCATTTCTCCCCAAAGAGCAAAATAGACCAAACGCGCATAAACAGAGAATATCCATGCACGATTATTGCATAATATACAGCAAATATGCAGACTCCAACAAGATATATTAACCTTTCTCCCGTGATATGTCAACTACCTATAAGTAGTTAGTTAACTTCCCGGTAGTAGTTAGTTAACTTCCTATAGGTAATAAGTTAAGTTCATCGTAGAGGAACGCTCGGTTCATCGTAGAGGAACGGTTTCTTTCTCGTAGATGATCGCTCATCACACCTTTTCAGGAGGCTATCTTCATCTATTACGATTGTAAGCATTTCGATAACGCACTCATAAAGTGCAACATATAGAAAAATGTTTCGTTTTTCCGGAGGAAGCGGCCACCGAGCCGCAAAGAACGCAGGGATTTGGGAATAGAAAATACAAAGTGACAAAAAGACAAAATAGGAATTTATTGAAACGCAGATTAACGCAGATTTTCGCAAAGAATTTTATATCTAAGATAGCGCAGCCTTATTATAATCTGCGAAAATCTGCGTTAATCTGCGTTTCAATTATAACCCGCTAAATTATCATTTACTTCATTTCCGTTCCGGGATGAATAATAAACGATTGCCGCCGCAAGTTCCTCCCGCCAATCCGTTGCATTCTCCGGTTGAAACGTCAGGAAGCCCAACTCCCGGCCTATGCGGACGTTCGACGCTCCGTCGTCCACAAACAAAGTTTCGGCAGGAATCATGCCGCTATCTTTCAGCATAAAGTCGAAGATTTCCCGGGCGGGTTTCGTGTAGCCTATCTGATAAGAAAGGTACAACTGTTCGACGTAATCATCCAACGGTTTTCCGGCAGGTGAAAACTCCGGACTGCGCGCCCACGACATCACAAAAGGATTGGTATTGCTCAATATATGAACATGATACGTCTTCCGTAGTTCCAGCAAGTAATCCAGTTTACGCACATCTACGTCTGTAAAGAAGCCTAGCCACGCCTGCCTCGTTTCGGCCACCGTAAGCACGTGCCCGCACAACTTTCCAAGCTCCTCCCGAAAAGCATCCGCACTCAGCTTTCCCTATTCCAGTTCCTGAAAAATACCCGTCTGGTGATATTTATCCAGGCGCGTATCCGCATCCTGCAAGCCCAGTTCCTGAAACGCCCGCACCGCCTTATCGCGGCTTATATCGGCTATTACACCACCGAAATCAAAAACAATATTCTTTATCATAACCGTGTGTGTTTTCTTTTGCGGACAAAGATAACCCTTAATTCGGGAAACCACTCCAAACTCTTTATAATCTAAATTATTTTTTTTGACTAAGCTCGAAACCTTTCATTCTAGAAAGCACCTTTTCATTTTGAAAAGGTATCCACCCATCTCTCACAGTTCTATCTATTTATAAGACACTATTACATAGTAATATATCTTTCACCCTCCCATTTTGGCATACTATTCGCTAGAGAAAAAGCAAACATGGTATACCAAAATGGAAGGATTTATATCTGATAGCTTATACACCAACAACAGCAACCAAAACAACAGTCTCATAAACAGGAAAATGATTTTCCGAGTATTAGGAGTACTATTGCTCATAGAGATGGGCATGTTTCTTCTTTGCGCTGCCATATCATTGGGATACGGGGAAAAAGAGGCACTCACTTTTCTACAGACAGCCGGTATCAATACCCTCGCCGGTGGATTATTATTACTATTCAGTCGCGAAGCCGAAAACCGACTTAGTAAACGGGACGGTTACTGCATTGCCACTCTAACATGAATACTTTTCAGTCTGTTTGGAATGTTGCCTTTCTATTTAAGCGGAAGTGTAGAAAGCATTACGAATGCATTCTTTGAAACGATGTCGGGCTTTACCACCACAGGAGCCGCCATTATGGACAACATAGACGCTCAATCACACGGCATCCTGTTCTGGCGTAGTCTGACGCAATGGATTGGCGGACTGGGAATTGTATGTTTTGCCATCGCCGTTCTGCCTATTTTCAGCGAAGGAAATATGCAACTTTTCTCTGCAGAATCGGTTGGTGTCACCCACGACAAGATTCATCCTAAAATCAGCATCATAACTAAATGGATATGGGCAGTCTATGTGATACTGACGGCTAGTGAAACCATATTGCTGTGCTACGGAGGAATGAACTTGTTCGATGCCATTTGCCACTCTTTCTCTACCACCGCAACCGGCGGATATTCTACCAAACAAGCCAGTGTAGCCTATTGGAATTCTTCCTTCATTGAGTATGTCATCGCTATTTTTATGATACTGTCAGGCATAAACTTTTCCCTCTACTTTCTGTGCCTTAAAGGAAAAGGAGAAAAAATCCTACGTGACGAAGAACTGCGTTGGTTTCTTTATTCAGTAGGCATTCTAACGATTATCATTACTTTGGCGCTCATATTCCAAAATCATTATGACACGGAAACAGCCTTCCGCAAAGCACTGTTTCAAGTAGCTACTGCACATACTTCCTGCGGCTTCGGAACAGACGACTATACACTATGGCCGCCTTTCACATGGCTACTATTGATATTTGCCATGTTAGCCGGCGGATGTACCGGTTCCACAAGCGGCGGTATCAAAAACATGCGGTTATTGATGATGGCAAAAGGCATCCGGAATAATTTCAAAAAGATACTCCACCCCAACGCTGTACTACCGATAAGGGTTAACCGACAAGCCATTGCTCCTGGCATTGTCATGACTGTAGCCATCTTCATCGGCTTCTATTTATTCTTCGTATTACTAGGCTGGACGTTACTTCTATTTTTCGGAGTAGGTTTTTCCGAAGCTTTCGGTACGGTCGTTTCAAGTATAGGCAACGTGGGGCCGGGACTTGGTAATTTTGAACCTGCCAACTCCTGGAACGGGCTGCCCGATACAGCCAAATGGACACTTTCCTTCCTTATACTGATAGGTCGTCTGGAAATGTTTTGTGTATTATTGCTATTCTATCCGGGGTTTTGGCGAAACAGATGATCAATGTTTCTGCAATGTCTCCAGCAGCAACGTGATGTTTGCCGTAAACAGCCTTACGGAGATAGCCAGCAGGATAATACCGAAGAACTTGCGGATGAGGTAGATGCCTCCTTTGCCGAGAAAGCGCTCCACGCGCCCGGTCATGCTGACAACGAAATACACCCAAATCATATTGAGCACCAACGCAATGATGATATTGATACTGGCATATTCCGCCCGCAGGGAGAGCAACGTGGTGAAAGCTCCCGCCCAGCCAGCAACGGGAATACCAGCGGCACGAGCGTCGCCTCTTTTATCGGCCCCTGGTTCTTGAAGATTTCAATGTCGAGGATCATTTCGAGCGACATCAGGAAGATGATGAACGCGCCCGCCACGGCAAACGACTCGATGTCTACATGAAACAGTTTCAGCATCATGTCGCCCGCATAGAAAAAGCCTATCAGCAACGCAAACGATATGAGCGTCGCTTTCAATGCATTGACGCCCTTCCCTTTCTCTTTCAGGCTGATGATGATAGGAATAGAGCCTATAATGTCTATCGCGGCGAACAGCACAATGAAAGTGCTGGTCATTTGTTGCCAATTAAATGCTGAAAACATATGTCCCTCCTTTTTTCCTGCAAATATAACCTATTTTTATGCATTTCGCAAGATTTCATAACGGCGAATGAATAGCACGCTTAAGAAATAATAAAAAAAACAAAAAGAGGGGGCAAGTGTTTACGGTCGACCTTGATTATACCTACTTTTGTTTCTAAACCAGAAGATTGAGAACGATATGGAGACAATGTTTGATACCTTACTTCAACTGCCCCTTTTTCAGGGACTTGCCCACGAGGATTTTACTTGCATCCTGGAGAAGGTGAAATTACACTTCACGAAGCATAAAGCAGGCGAGGTGCTCTTGAAGAAGAACACTCCCTGTCACGAACTCATATTTGTATTGAAAGGAGAGGTAACAGCTACCACATCGGCAGCCGACGACTCTTACACCCTCACCGAATACCTTCCCGCCCCCCTCCTGATAGAACCGCAACCTTTGTTCGGCATGAAGACATCGTACGCCTCCACCTATCTGGCGAATACGGAAGTGTACACCGTCAGCATCGGCAAGACTTTTGCCCTGAAGGAGTTGTTCAGCTATGATATATCCCGCCTGAACTATATGAATATCATCAGCAACCGTGCACAAATGCTGCACAGCCGGCTGTGGAGTGTTTCGCCCGACAGCCTCGAAGCGCGTATCTCCTGCTTCCTGCTCAGCCATGCCGAACGGCCCTCCGGACGGAAAGAACTGAAAATAAAGATGGAGGACTTGGCGCAAATTCTCAACGAGACGCGCATCAGTGTGTCGAAAGCGCTGAATGAAATGCAGGAAAAAGGTTTGGTGGAGTTGCACCGGGGGGGGAGATTGTGGTGCCGGAAGCGGAAAAGTTATAAACATTCCTTTTACCTTTCCTTTTATTTAGAAAGAAATATGAAATTCTTTCTAAATAAAAGGAAAGATAAATAAAAATAGCCCCGGCTTCACACGAAGTCGGGGCTATGAGTTTTATATAAAAAAGTCTTACCTATTATTCCCACTCGATTGCGGAAGGCGGTTTTGAGGATATATCATAAGTGACGCGGTTTACACCTTTCACCTTATTAATGATGTCATTGGAAACTTTTCCCAGGAATTCGTAAGGCAGATGTGCCCAGTCGGCAGTCATAGCATCTGTAGAAGTAACGGCACGCAGGGCAACGGCACGCTCGTAGGTACGCTCGTCTCCCATTACGCCGACCGACTGCACGGGAAGCAGAATGACACCTGCCTGCCAAACTTGATGATAGAGAGCCGTTTCGTTGCCTTCGGCATCCTTCACCATCCAGTCGCGCAAGCCCTGAATGAAGATGTCGTCGGCCTCTTGCAGGATGTATACCTTTTCCGGAGTGATGTCGCCCAGAATGCGGACAGCCAGACCCGGTCCGGGGAAAGGATGGCGGGTAATCAGATGTTCGGGCATACCCAACTCGCGTCCCACACGGCGAACTTCATCCTTGAACAGTAGACGAAGCGGTTCGCACAGCTTCAGGTTCATCTTCTCGGGCAGACCGCCTACGTTGTGGTGGCTCTTGATGACCGTGCCGGTGATGGAAAGCGACTCGATGCAGTCCGGATAGATGGTACCCTGTGCCAGCCATTTCACATCCTTAATCTTGTGGGCCTCTTCATCGAACACGTCGATAAAGCCTTTACCTATTATCTTACGTTTCTTTTCGGGCTCGGTGACGCCTGCCAGTTCGGCAAAGAACTTGGCGCTGGCATCTACGCCGATCACATTCAGACCGAGACATTCATAGTCGTGCATCACATTCTTGAACTCATTCTTGCGCAACATACCGTGGTCTGCGAAGATACAAGTCAGGTTCTTGCCGATGGCACGGTTCAGCAACACGGCAGCCACGGAAGAGTCGACACCGCCGCTCAAGCCGAGCACCACCTTGTCGTCGCCTACCTGCTCCTTCAACTGGGCTACGGCGGTTTCGATGAATGAAGCCGTGCTCCAATCCTGCTTGCAACCGCAAACGTCCGCCACAAAGTTTTTCAGCATCTGCGTGCCGTCTTCGCTGTGGAACACTTCGGGATGGAACTGTACGCCCCACATCTTCTCGCCCTCCACCTGATAGGCGGCAATCTTCACTTTATCCGTAGAAGCTATAGTCTTGAAATTGGAAGGAATAGCCGTGATGGTATCTCCGTGGCTCATCCACACCTGGGTGTTAGCCTTCACTCCCTTGAAGAGTACGTTGTCCTTGTCGAAAGTACTCAGATGTGCGCGTCCGTATTCGCGGCTGCCTGCCGGCTCCACCTTTCCGCCATTGGTATAGGCGATGAACTGTGCACCATAGCAAATGCCCAGAATGGGATACTTGCCACGAATTTCGTTCAAATCGATCTTGAACGCGCTTTCATCATATACGGAGAACGGACTACCCGAAAGGATAACTCCTTTTACACTCTCATCCCCTTGCGGGAATTTGTTGTAGGGCACAATCTCGCAATACACATTCAACTCGCGGACACGACGGCCGATAAGCTGTGTGGTCTGCGAACCAAAATCAAGAATGATAATCTTTTCTTGCATATTAATCTGTATGGATTTTAATAAATGATTTGCAAAAGTAGAAAAAGTAGGGGAATAATTGGAATAACGAGGTAGAAAATCTATATTTGCCTGTAACAATTACAGAAAAATAGATAATACTATGAAGAAGGTCGCCGTATTCCTGCTATGCATGGTGTGTAATGTCCTGCTCATATCCGCCCAGAACGAGGCCGATGCAAAGCCCGGACAGCAAGAGACTTTGGCACAAATGGAAAAGTCAATCAATGACATCCGCAAGGACTTGCAAGAAAAAAAAGCTTCAGTACAACTATGCACTGATGGATAAGTATCTGGACTTCTGCGAAAAGAACAACCGGATTATCAGTATCAACAAGGAGCCGCGACTAAGTCAGCTCGCATTCGTCACAAAGCCCAAAGAAATCGAACCGCAAAGAGAAGCCTTTGAAAAGGCGAAGGATGAAGTGCAGAAGCTGCTCAGAGCATATCCTGAATATGTTTCATTGGATTCTCTATACAAGACCACAGCCGATGAAGCCACCCGCAAAAGCATCGGAGCAGCCCGCAACTATTTCTATACCCGCCTCTCTGAGGAAAACAAAGATTACCGCCCGTTGCGGGACAAGGAGCAGAAGGTACTGAAGGAGCATTATATAGCGGCCGTGCGCTATATGCTGAACGAATGCAAAAGCAAGCAGGAATTGATGCCGACGAATATTATAGATTACGGCGTTCAAAGGATGATTTTAGACTCTAATCCGAAGCTGAACCAACTATCCATAGAGGTAAGTATATTGGAAAATCTGCAACGCGAAACAATACGTAAGTATCAAAGGCTCAAATACAATCTGAATAATGAGAATTAGAAAATATAGCCCAGGGCACTGCCCTGGGCTATAATGCAATATTACTTCTCTTTCAGTATATCGCGGATTTCCGTCAATAATACTTCTTCCTTGCTCGGTGCAGGAGGTACGGGAGGAGCCGCGGGTGCTTCCTGTTTCTTCTTCTCCGTCAGTTTTGTAAGCAATTTGATGAACATAAAGATGGAGAAAGCGATGATGAGGAAGTCGAAAGTAGCTTGCAGAAAATTACCATAATTCAAGGTAACGGCAGCAATCTCTTTTCCATCAACAACATCGGCCGGTTTCAACACCCATTTCAAGTCAGTAAAATTCACACCGCCCACCAGCAAACCGATAGGAGGCATAATTACATCCGCCACAATCGAAGATACGATCTTACCAAACGCGCCGCCGATAATCACACCGACAGCCATGTCTATCACATTGCCTTTCATCGCAAAGGCCTTAAATTCCTGTAAAAATGAACTTTTTCCCATCTTTTCAATTAATTAATTATGATTTTAAGTGCGAATATAAAAACAATTTCGTACCTTTGCACCGCATTTAGGAAATAAATGCAGTTTTAAGCTGAGAGATATTTGAACAAATATTTATAGAACCCTTAAAAGTTTAAACAAAATGATTAAAGTAGGTATTAATGGATTCGGACGTATCGGACGTTTCGTTTTCCGCGCTGCAATGAAGAGAAACGATATTCAAATCGTAGGTATCAACGACCTTTGCCCGGTAGATTACTTGGCTTACATGCTAAAGTACGACACAATGCACGGTCAATTCGACGGTACTATCGAAGCAGACGTTGAAAACAGCAAACTGATCGTTAATGGTCAATCTATCCGTATCACAGCAGAAAGAAATCCGGCTGACCTGAAATGGGATGCTGTAGGTGCTGAATACGTAGTTGAATCTACCGGTTTGTTCTTGGGCAAAGACAAAGCTCAGGCTCACATCGAAGCTGGCGCAAAATACGTTGTTATGTCTGCTCCTTCTAAGGACGACACTCCGATGTTCGTTTGCGGTGTTAACGAGAAGACTTACGTTAAGGGCACTCAATTCGTATCTAACGCTTCTTGTACTACTAACTGCTTGGCTCCTATCGCTAAAGTATTGAACGACAAATGGGGTATCACTGACGGTTTGATGACTACCGTTCACTCTACAACTGCTACTCAGAAAACAGTTGACGGTCCTTCTATGAAAGACTGGAGAGGTGGTCGTGCTGCTTCTGGCAACATTATCCCGTCTTCTACCGGTGCTGCTAAGGCTGTAGGCAAAGTTATTCCGGCTTTGAACGGTAAACTGACTGGTATGTCTATGCGTGTTCCGACTTTGGACGTTTCTGTAGTTGACTTGACTGTTAACTTGGCTAAGCCTGCTACTTACGCTGAAATCTGCGCTGCCATGAAGGAAGCTGCTAACGGCGAATTGAAGGGTGTTCTGGGTTACACTGAAGATGCAGTTGTTTCTTCTGACTTCTTGGGTGACACTCGCACTTCTATCTTCGACGCTAAAGCTGGTATCGCTTTGACTGATACTTTCGTTAAGATTGTATCTTGGTATGATAACGAAATCGGTTATTCTAACAAGATTCTTGACCTGATCGCTCACATGGCATCAGTTAACTGCTAATATACAGTTAGAAAATAATAAAAAATGGGCGGCTTCTGTAGAAGTCGCCCATTTTTTTTGCATTTTTGCAGTTAGATAATTCTTTACCTGATAAATTGGGGGTAACTATAATCTAACTAACACTAACGTTTTATCAATGATGAACAAAATACAGGCCTCAAACCCTTTCTTTGAAAATTATGCTACGCCACACGGCGCCGTTCCTTTCGACCGGATAAAGACCGAACATTACGAACCCGCCATACGCGAAGGCATCCGCCGCCAGAATGAAGAGATAGATGCCATCATCTGCAATCCGGAGACACCGACCTTTGACAATACCATCGTTCCTTATGAAAAGTCGGGCGAGTTGCTTCATCGTGCCAACACGGTGTTCGGCAATCTGCTGAGTGCCGAAACCAGTGACGAACTCCAGGAGCTTGCCAAAGAAATCATGCCGCTAATGAGCGAGCATCAAAACAATATCAGCCTGAACGAAGAACTGTTTGCACGCATCAAAGGCGTCTACGAACAGAGGGAAAAAGAAAATCTAGACCCAGAGCAGAGCAAACTGCTGGAAGATATATACACCGGCTTCGTGCGCAATGGCGCCAACCTGGAAGGTGAAGCCAAAGAGAAATATCGCGAACTGTGCAGGGAGCTGAGCCTGCTGACCTTGCAGTTCAGCGAAAACAGCCTGAAGGAGACGAACGACTACCAACTTGTGCTGACCGACCAGGCACAACTGACCGGACTGCCCGAGAGCGCCGTAGATGCCGCCGCCGAAACTGCCAAGGAAAAAGGCGTGGAAGGCTGGGTATTTACCCTGCAAGCTCCCAGTTTCGACCCCTTTATGATACATGCCGAAAATCGCGAACTGCGTCGCGAGCTTTACATGGCGTATAACACGAAGTGTACGCATGACAATGCCTGCAACAATCTGGAAATCGTGAAGAAGATTGTCAATACCCACATGGAGATTGCTCACCTTATGGGTTACGACAACTTTGCCGAATATAACCTGCAAGAGCGTATGGCACAAAACAGCGAGGCTGTTTATAAGCTGTTGAACCAATTGCTCGAAGCCTATATGCCTGCTGCCCGACAGGAAGTGGCCGAGGTGCAGGCCCTTGCACGCGAAGAGCAGGGAGAAGATTTCGTGCTGATGCCGTGGGACTGGGGATATTATTCGCAACGACTGAAAGACCGGAAGTTCAATATCAACGACGAAATGCTGCGCCCCTACTTCGAGTTGGGCAAAGTAAAAGAGGGTGTTTTCGGTCTGGCAACCCGCCTTTACGGCATCACGTTCAAGGAGAACGCGGATATTCCCGTCTATCACAAGGACGTGAAGGCTTACGAGGTATTCGACAAAGACGGCACCTACCTTGCCGTGCTCTATACCGACTTCCACCCCAGGGCCGGAAAGCGCTCGGGTGCATGGATGACGAGCTACAAAGGTCAATGGATAGAGCCGGAAACGGGAGAGAACAGCCGCCCGCACGTATCCATCGTCATGAACTTCACCAAGCCGACGAAGAGCAAACCGGCGTTGCTGACATTCGGCGAGGTAGAGACTTTCCTGCACGAGTTCGGCCACAGCCTGCACGAGATATTTGCCAACACCACCTACGAAAGCCTGAGCGGCACAAACGTATATTGGGATTTCGTGGAACTGCCCTCGCAGCTCATGGAGAACTTCGCCATTGAAAAAGAGTTTCTGCACACCTTTGCCCGCCATTATCAGACGGGGGAACTCATTCCCGACGAACTGATGCAGCGCATCGTGGACTCTTCCAACTTCAATGTTGCCTATGCCTGCCTGCGCCAAGTCAGTTTCGGACTGTTGGATATGGCGTGGTACACCCGCAACACCCCGTTCGAGGGCGACGTGAAGGCATACGAGAAAAAGGCATGGGAGAAGACACAAATCCTGTCCACCGTGGAGGAGACGTGCATGAGCACCCAGTTCTCACATATCTTTGCCGGAGGATATTCGGCCGGGTACTATAGTTACAAATGGGCGGAAGTACTGGATGCGGATGCTTTCTCGCTGTTCAAGCAGAAGGGCATCTTCAATCCGGAAGTGGCGGAGTCGTTCCGCAAGAACATCCTGTCCAAGGGCGGCACCGAGCACCCGACGACTCTTTACAAGCGCTTCCGCGGACAGGAGCCGACCATCGACGCATTATTAATCAGAAACGGAATAAAGAAATGAAGCAAACAATAAGAAACATTGGCTATCTGCTGCTGGCAATTGCCATACTGCCCTTCTTGGGCGGATGTAATGATGAAGACGACGTTATCAAAATCTTCACGGGAAAAACATGGAAGCTCAGTTATATCGGGCTGGAAGGTTCTTATCAGCAATACAACTTCTGGGGGGAAAAGGGCATGAGCCCCAATAATCCCGCCTACACGAACAGTATGGATTTGCTGAAACAAGCCAATAACTTCACGATTACTTTCAACGGAAGTACCCTTGTGAACAATACTCCCGGAGGAACTTTTGAAGGAAAGATTGTTGATCCCGCCGGCTTCGACGGCACTTGGAAAGCGGATGGGAAAAACCACACACTGAGCCTCAACCCCGACGGCGTATGGCCGGGAGAAAGCGACGTGCTTGCCAAAGCCTTCCGCGAAGGACTGATGAATGCCTTCCAATATGGCGGAGACAGCAGAAACCTGTTCATCTATTATAAGGACGGACAGACCACAAAATTCATGGGATTTACCCCCAAACAATAAAATCGACAGGAAGCATGGACAACTCTGCCAAAGAAAAACAGGAAGCGCTGGACAAGCGTTATATACGCATGGCAAGCATCTGGGCCGAAAACTCCTATTGCCAACGCCGACAGGTAGGTGTGCTGATCGTGAAGGACAAGATGGTTATCTCCGACGGCTACAACGGAACTCCTTCCGGCTTCGAAAACGTATGCGAAGACGAGAACAACGTCACCAAGCCCTATGTGCTCCATGCCGAAGCCAATGCCATCACCAAGATAGCCCGTTCCAACAACAGCAGTAACGGCGCCACGATGTATGTTACCGCCTCTCCCTGCATCGAATGTGCCAAGCTCATCATTCAGGCAGGCATCAAGCGCGTGGTCTACTCCGAGAAGTATCGCCTCGAAGACGGCATTGAACTGCTGAAACGCGCAGGGATTGAGGTGCTGTATATTGGTGATTAGTGGTTAGTGATTAATGTTTTGTAATTTGTAATTCGTAATTTGTAATTAATATCATGAGTACAAAGAACTCTTCCCGCTTTATGCCGCTCATCATCGCTATCAGCGTAGTTGCGGGTATTCTTATCGGAACGTTTTATGCCAGGCATTTCGCAGGAAACCGTCTGGGCATCATCAACGGCTCGTCCAACAAGCTGAATGCTTTGTTGCGGGTGGTAGACGACCAGTATGTGGACAGCGTCAATATGACGGACTTGGTGGAAAAGGCGATGCCGCAGATATTGGCGGAGCTAGACCCCCACTCCACCTACATTCCTGCGCAGAAGCTGGAAGAAGTGAACTCCGAGCTGGAGGGTAGTTTCAGCGGTATCGGCATCCAGTTTACCATACAGGAGGATACGATACACGTGAACAGCGTGATACAGGGAGGACCTTCGGAGAAAGTAGGCCTGATGGCGGGCGACCGCATTGTCACGGTGAACGACAGTCTGTTTGCAGGCGTGGGACTGACGAACGAGAAGGCCATGCGCAACCTGAAAGGCCCGAAAGGCTCGCAGGTCAAGCTGGGCGTGAAGCGTCTTACGGAGAAAGATTTGCTTGAGTTTACCATCACCCGTGGAGATATTCCGCAGAATACCATCGACGCCGCTTATATGGTTAACGATGATTTCGGCTACATACAAGTCAGCAAGTTCGGCCGCACCTCGCACGTGGAGTTGCTGAACTCCATTGCCCAACTGAGCCATCAGAAGTGTAAAGGTCTCATCATCGACCTACGCGGCAACACGGGCGGTTACATGGAAGCTGCTACGCACATGGTGAACGAGTTCTTGCCCGAGGGCAAGCTGATAGTGTATACTCAAGGACGCAAGTACCCGCGAATGGAAGAGTATGCCAACGGAACAGGCAGTTGCCAGAAGATACCACTCATCGTACTGGTGGATGAGGGTTCCGCCTCGGCCAGTGAAATCTTTGCCGGTGCCATTCAGGACAACGACCGCGGTGCTATCGTAGGACGCCGCTCGTTCGGTAAGGGATTGGTGCAGCAGCCCATCGACTTTAGCGACGGTTCTGCCATCCGCCTGACCATCGCCCGCTATTACACACCGTCGGGACGTTGCATTCAGCGCCCGTACGAGAACGGAAAAGATGCCAAATATGAAATGGACTGGCTGACGCGCTACGAACATGGCGAGTTCTTCTCTAAGGATAGCATCAAGCTCGACGAGAGTTTGCGCTACTCTACCGGACTGGGACGTCCCGTGTATGGTGGTGGCGGCATCATGCCGGATGTATTCGTGCCGCAAGACACTACGGGCATTTCTTCTTATCTGATAGAAGTGAGCAACAAGGGACTGATTATACAGTTCAGTTTCCAATATACCGACCACAACCGCGCCAAGCTGAGCGAGTTCAAGAGCGAGCAGGAGTTGTTGAAGTATCTGCGCAATCAGGGCATCGTGGAACAGTTCGTGCGTTTTGCCGATTCCAAGGGCGTGAAGAGACGCAACTTGCTGATACATCGTTCCTACAAGTTGATGGAACGTAACCTCTACGGCAATATCATCTACAACATGTTGGGCAAGGAGGCTTATATCCGGTACGCCAACGAAACCGACCCTACCGTAAGGAAGGCATTGGAACTATTGGAACGCGGCGAGGCTTTCCCGAAAGCTCCGCAACTCGTTCAGGAAGAAGAAGAGAAAAGCAATGATGGAAAAGAAAAAAGAACTGCGCAAGCGTATGGCCTCGTTGAAGACCCTTCACGAGGTTACCACTACGCATCGGTCACAGTCTGCTGAGATACTTGCCGCCCTCGAAGCGCATCCCGCTTTCGGGGCGGCATATACCGTACTGCTCTATCACTCCCTGCCGGACGAAGTGGATACGCATGATTTTATCCGGAAGTGGAGCGGCAGAAAGCAAATTCTGCTACCGGTCGTGGTGGGCGATGACCTCGAAGTGCGTGTATATACAGGCCCCGAAGACCTTGCTGTCGGTGCATACGGCATCGAGGAACCTACCGGGGAGTTGTTTACCGACTATGCCGCCATCGACTTGGTCGTTGTTCCGGGTGTGGCTTTCGACCGCAACGGCAACCGGTTGGGACGCGGCAAAGGGTATTACGACAGGTTGTTGCCCCGCATTCCCTCGGCTTTCAAGGCAGGTATCTGTTATCCTTTTCAATTGGTAGAAGAAGTTCCGTCGGAACCGTTCGACATCCGCATGGATACAATCATAACACAACAATGAAGACTAATTATCACACTCATGCTACCCGTTGCATGCACGCCACGGGTAGCGACGAAGACTATGTGCGCAGCGCCATCAAGGGCGGTTTTCAGGTTCTCGGCTTTTCCGACCATACTCCGTGGAAGTATCGCACGGATTACGTAGCGGATATGCGGATGCTGCCTGCCGAACTTCCCGGATATGTAGAAAGTCTGCGGGCTCTCAGGGAGAAGTATAGCGACCAAATCACGATTAAGATAGGATTGGAATGTGAGTATTTTCCTGATTATATCCCTTGGCTGAAGGGGCAAATCGAAGAGTATCGGTTGGACTATGTCATCTTCGGCAACCATCATTATCACACCGACGAGAAGTTTCCGTACTTCGGGCATCATACCGACAGCCGCGACATGCTCGACCTTTATGAGGAAAGTGCCGTAGAAGGAATGGAAAGCGGATTGTTTTCTTGTCTCGCCCATCCCGACCTCTTCATGCGCTCTTATCCGAAGTGGGACCACCATTGTACCACCATCAGCCGGCATATCTGCCGTGCAGCCGCCCGCCTCAACATCCACTTGGAGTATAACATCGGCTATGTGGCCTACAACGAGGCGCACGGACTGACGACTTATCCCCGCCCGGAGTTCTGGCACATTGCCGCCAACGAAGGATGCACCGCCATTATCGGCATGGATGCACACGATAATAAAGATTTGGAAACGCCGGTCTATTATGAACGCGCCGTGCAGGAGTTGAAGGAGTTGAAGATTAAGACGACGGAGACTTTAAATTTAGGTATTAGGTTTTAAGTATTAGGTATTAAGCTGCGTAATGATGCTGCATAGTTAATACCTAATACTTAAAACCTAATACCTAAACAGACCTTTATCTAAATATAATATTAGTAATAACCTGCGCACCCACATGTCTATTCAAGTTGCGCACCAGCAACTCCCTCCCCATCATCAGTTCCTGACGAAGGGCCGCTGAAGTAAGATGCACATAAAGCACTTGATTTTTTATATAAAGCTCACGGGTATAAGAAGCAATGGTCGGGCCAAGCACTTCCCCCCATGCACTGATAAGCCGCCGTTCGTTGAGCGGCGACTCCAGACTCTCCTGTCGAAGGAAATTCTGTATCAACTTACCGATCTGTTCGGCATCATTCCTTTTCATACTTCAACCTCCCCTTTTGACACTGCATTTTCGTGTATCTCGGATATCTCTCCCTGCTCCACACGGAACATCTTATAGTCACTGCCTACCTTATGCAGAATACGATCCAAATGCTCCCGGTTCGTATTCGTAATAAATATCTGACCGAAGCTGTCGCCCGCCACCAACTTTATAAGCTGCTCCACCCGCGAAGCATCCAGCTTATCAAAGATGTCGTCCAGCAACAGCAACGGCACGGTGCTTCCCGTCCGTTTCAAGAAATCGAATTGAGCCAGTTTCAGCGCCACAAGATACGTCTTATTCTGCCCTTGCGAACCTTCCCGCTTGATAGGGAAGTCGCCCAACAGCATATTCAGTTCATCCTTGTGCACACCACGCAAAGAAAAGCCCATTATCCGGTCGCGCACGCGGCTCTCTTTCAGCACCTCCAGCAAAGAGGCATCGCGGGCATGCGACTCATACACCAGCCCTACCTGCTCCTTATCCTGCGAAATGAACGAATAGAACGACTGGAAGATAGGAATGAACTCCTGTATGAACTCCTCCCGCTTGCGGAACACCACTTCGCCCGCCTGCGCCATCATCTCCTCCCACACCAGGAAAAGCTCCTCCTCTACAGGCGTCTCGCTTTTAAGCAAGGTATTCCGTTGCGCCAACGCCTTATTATAACGTATCAGCGCATCCAGATACTTCTTGTCGTACTGTGAAATCACGACGTCCATAAAGCGGCGGCGTTCGTCACTCCCCCCGCTTATCAATGCAGAGTCGGCAGGCGACACCATCACCAACGGCAAGAAGCCGATGTGGTCCGACAGGCGCGTGTACTCCTTCTTATTCCGCTTGAATTGCTTCTTCTGCCGGCGCTTCATGCCGCAGTAAATCTCCTCCGGCGTACCGTCGGCAGCTTCATAAAATCCCTGAATGACAAAGAAGTCGGCATCGTGACGGATGTTCTGCGAATCGATCGGATTGCCCGCACTCTTGCAGAAAGAAAGAAAATAAACAGCATCCAGCAGGTTCGTTTTCCCCATTCCGTTCTGCCCGAAAAAGCAATTCATCTTCGACGAAAATGAGAGTTCCACCTGCTCCAAATTCTTATAATTGAGTATGGATATACGTTTCAGTATCATATAGCGGTGATAAGTTCGGATACAAAAGTAGAAAGAATTTCGGGGTTTTCCGGCGTAAACCAAAAAAGATGCCGCTAAATTTCGTTGATAGCTATAAAAAACTTACTTTTGCGGGTCGAATTAGCTATTAATGAATAATAATAAAAAGAATATATAAAAATGGCAGAACAAAAAAAGACGAATGAAGCCCTGAACGTGAAAGAAGCACTGACACAATCGGAGGCATTTCTCATCAAGAACAAAAAAGCAATCATCGGCGCAGTTTTAGCTGTGATAATCATCGCAGCCGGTATCGTAATGTACAAAAACCTTTATGCAGCTCCTCGTGAAGAAAAAGCACAGGCCGCTTTGTTTAAAGGACAACAATATTTTGAAGCCGACGCTTATGCAGAAGCTTTGAACGGTGACAGCATCGGCTATGCAGGCTTCCTCAAGATTGCCGACGAATACAGCGGCACGGATGCAGCCAACCTTGCCAAGGCATACGCAGGACTGTGCTATGCACACCTCGGCAAGTATGAAGAAGCAGCGAAAGCATTGGACGGCTTCAGCGGAAAAGACCAGATGGTGGCTCCTGCCATGAAAGGCGCTATGGGTAACTGCTACGCTCAACTGGGCCAGCTCGACAAAGCCTCTTCCCTGTTGCTGAAAGCTGCCGACGAGGCCGACAACAACACCCTCAGCCCTATCTACCTGTTGCAAGCCGGAGAAATCCTGGTAAAACAAGGTAAATATGACGACGCTATCAAAGCATACGCCACCATTAAGGATAAATACTTCCGTTCTTATCAGGCCATGGACATCGACAAATACATCGAGCAGGCCAAACTGATGAAGAAGTAATTTATACCTTAACAGGATATTTCAGGCACGGATTACACGGACAAGACACGGACTCATGCAAACCGTGAACTTCGTGTAATCCGTGCCTCTCTTTTAATTTTTAATTTTTAATTTTTAATTTTTAATTCTTAATTAACTATGGCAACAGCTTATCACAACCTTTCGGATTATGATTTCAACTCCGTTCCCAATGCGGAAAGCATGAAATTCGGTATCGTAGTATCCGAATGGAACTATACTATCACCGGTGCCCTCCTGAAAGGTGCAATTGATACCCTGAAGAAGCACGGAGCAAAAGACGAGAATATCCTGGTGAAGACCGTTTCCGGCAGTTTCGAACTGATTTTCGGTGCCAACCAACTCATTGAATACAGCGAAGTGGATGCAGTCATCGCTATCGGTTGCGTAGTTCGTGGAGATACGCCCCATTTTGACTACGTTTGCATGGGCGCCACGCAAGGCATTGCCCAATTGAACGCAAGTGGCGATGTTCCAGTAATTTACGGATTAATTACTACCAATACAATGGAGCAAGCCGAAGACCGCGCAGGCGGAAAGCTCGGTAACAAAGGCGATGAATGTGCAATTACTGCAATAAAAATGATAGATTTCGCTTGGAGTTTACAAAAATAGTCGTATCTTTGCACCGCAATTGGGAAAACAAGGTGCTTCACCAAGTTTCCTTCAAAAGCAAAAGGGCAAATACCAGAGTGGCCAAATGGGGCAGACTGTAAATCTGCTGGCTTACGCCTTCGGTGGTTCGAATCCATCTTTGCCCACAAAAATTGCGGAAGTAGCTCAGTTGATAGAGCATTAGCCTTCCAAGCTGAGGGTCGCGGGTTTGAGCCCCGTCTTCCGCTCTCAAGAAAATCAGATAGTTATCGTAAGATTTCTATCTGATTTTTGTTTTTATATAAACCGCAAAATCATTGTGATTTAAAAGGGAATAATTATCTTTGTATTAAACATATTAAGCATGGATAGCAAAGTAACGGGGCAGTCCGAAAACAGGACTAGGTAAAGAACTATCAGAAGAACAGTTGGATTTCATTGGTAGACTTGAGCCTCTCAACATTGAAGCTCGTTATCCCTCTTACAAAGAAAGATTGATGAAAAGTCTGACTAAGGAATATTGTACAGAACTTTTAAGCCAAACTAAAGAATTACAGTCATGGATAAAGAACAAGCTATAGCCCTCGCCAAGCGATACAAAGAAATGGTAGCAGAAAAGTTACCATTAAAGGCTCTCTACCTCTATGGCTCGTATAGCAAAGGAAATTATAGAGAAGACAGTGATATAGGCATTGCTGTAGTAGTAGAGCATTTAAATGACAATTATTTTGAGGATACCCCTCTGTTATGGAAACTTAGACGTAAGATAAGTAACCTAATAGAACCAATACTACTTACAGAAGATATGAATAATCCTCTTTATTGCGACATTGCAAAAACAGGTATTCTTATCTAAATAGAGATTATTAATTTATTGAATAACTTATCTTGTTTTGCATATCAGATAGTTATCGCAAGATTTCTATCTGATTTTTGCTTTTAGTGTGCACCAATAGCACTATTATACAATGCGTTATGGCGTATCTTATAGTCTAAATCTTTCAACACTCCATCCAATCTTTTTCTATATACCAAAGTGGTATATCCTTTCTTAAATGAATCGCGCAACATAGTGCTCCCGTTCAAACCTATATGTTCAACATCTGTGAAACAGTCAATGTCTCCTATGATAACGATGCAATTTTTCAGATTATCTTTGTCGGAATAGGGTTTAATTTCTGTTTCATATCCGTTTTTATAATACCAAATTCCTTTTATAATATCTACCGGTAACTCTTCCTGCTCAAAATGAGTTTTGCTTATAATGCCCTCGTCCGAAATATAACATTGGTAAATGCCGGTTTATAAAGCTTGTAGGTGAACCACGCCACGCTTATAACCGACGCCAGCAAAACAAGCAGAGATACAATATCAAGTGAATTGGCGAAAAGAAACATAAAAAATAGAACTATTAAGACAATAGTCAAAATTACCATGATGATTTCGAAGACTTTACCGCCTGCCATGTAACTGAATTTGTGTGTGTGCATCTTGTTTGATTTTAAGTTTTTATTCTTTTAGCGCTGAACTTCATGTACAAAAGCATAAAAAGGTTATTACCTGCCAAACAAAAGACATTTTTTTCGTCTTACAATAACTTCTTTGCAACCAAACCGCATCTTCCTACGTCTAATACATAAAAAAGGAAGAATTATGAAACTGAACTTATCAATGGATGAACTTCGCATTAAAGTAGAAGAGTACATAAAGAAAGCCGGCCGTGCTACAGGTCGCCCAGTGCTTACCGCCTATTATGTGATGACTGCCGACTCTACTCCCGAGAGCGAGCGTACCAATATCATGCTCGCCTTGGTAGCCATCGTGTTCCCCACCGGCATAGAAGACCTCTTAGGACAAATCCTCCTAGTGGGAAAAGGTGCCGCCGCCGTTTATGCTTATAAGAAGGTGAGGAAATACATTACTCCCCAGATTAAGGATAAGGTAGAAGCCAAGCTGGACGAGTGGTTCCGCGACAACGCGACGGAAGTTGAGCCGCTTTACCTGGAATAATACAGAATATGCAGGAGATAAACCTTGATTAGCCCGATTGGTTTTTCACTTTTACTATAGGCAAAATGCCGCGCGGCTACATGCAAAACCTCGTTTTCCAACTGCGGGCTGCACGGGGGACAGATGGAAACCACGCAACCCCCAACCGCAAACCGTCGGGCCCGCAACTGCGGGACGAAGAAAAGAATGAAGTATAATGATGTTTTCAATAAGGCGGTGTAGTGTACTGAATAAAGTTGATAGTTTTATTTTCTATTCCTAACTTGGTTGTC
>JAJQAY010000034.1 GCA_021203515.1 Bacteroides sp.
TCTTCTTTTTGCCTGCAAAAAAGGACTGACTAAACTTGTTAGACAGTCCCTACCCGAAGGGGGAGGTGGTAGGAAAAATTACAGAACATTTCTTATAAAAGGATTTCTGTTCTCACCTACCACCCCGCCCTTTGGGCACCACTCCTCCCAGGAGGAGGGGAGTTGAGATAGTCTTGCATCATCCGAATGGGAACCTTGCCGGGGCGGTATGCCCCTAAATTCCCATTTAATTATGCGTATTGATATAGAGTAAAAGTGCTTCTAGTTTCATATCTTTGTACAATAAACAATAGTGATATGAAAATCAGATATTTCTTAGCATCTATCGTATGCTGCTATACCTTTGCCTGCGTACAAGCTCAAGGGCAAACACTGGAGAGCCGCCTGGCCGATTTCCTGAAAGATAAGAAAGCCGCAGTGGGAGTAGCCGTTTTGACGGACAAGAACGAAGTTGTCCTGCATGGCAATTCGGTGCATTATCCTCTTCTCAGCGTGTTTAAGTTCCACGTTGCATTGGCCGTACTGGACAAGATGGACAGAGGAAATATTGCTTTGGACAGCATCGTCCACGTAAAGGTATCGCAACTGCATCCGGACACTTACAGCCCGTTGCGACAGAAATATCCCAACCA
Organism: Bacteroides sp.; assembly: GCA_021203515.1. GTDB lineage: Bacteria > Bacteroidota > Bacteroidia > Bacteroidales > Bacteroidaceae > Bacteroides. The sequence goes on from JAJQAY010000034.1 coordinate 633, forward strand.
GGACGTGGATATTTCATTAAAAGAACTTCTGCAATACAGCATTTCCTTGAGCGACAACAATGTATGTGATATTCTGATAGAGCAGGCGGGAGGAATAAAGCAGGTCAATGATTACATCAAAAGCCTGGGCGTCAATGATTTTAACTTGTCAGAGACCGAAGTATCCATGCATCTGGCCCCTCAAGAATCACCCTATCTGAATTGGAGCACTCCTGAAGAAATGGTACGTCTACTGAAAATAGCGGATGAAAGAACTTTGTTCCGCCCTCAATACAAGGATTTCTTATGGCAAACCATGATGGAAACCAGTACCGGAAACAATAAACTGAAAGGTTTGCTGCCACCGGATGTAGCAGTAGGACATAAGACCGGCTCTTCCGACCGCACGCCCGATGGCGTGAAGATTGCCGACAATAATGCCGGACTCGTCATCCTGCCCGACGGACGGAAATACTACATTGCCGTCTTCGTGATGGATTCCCGTGAAACGGATGAAGACAATGCAGCTATCATAGCCGGGGTCTCAAGAATAGTATATGATGACAGGGTAGAATAGGGGGGGGATGCCCCGCCCACAGGACACTCTACTTTATAGGATAAGTAATCACAATCGCTTTCTTGCCATCCTCTTCCACTATCCGATAGCTTCCTTTAAATGTCTCCAGATATAGGCGATTAATGTCATGCTGTATCTGGAGGTATTGTTCTTCTCCCTCCACCGTCTTCAGCAACGGACTTCCCTGCACGACAATCTTTATCGCATCTGCTTCACGACTCAGCACATAATTCACCCATGCCATCTCCTTATACTCCCCGGAAGCGGAAGCACCGATGAGAGCAGTCTCATAAAGCGCCCGCTGTCTGCCTGGATTAGTTGTGCATCCAGCACTGTGTCGAATTGTATATGTATCAAATTGCCGTCCTGCATCTCTACCATCATCTTGCCATCGCGACACAACTGTACTACATCGCACTCCGTCACATTGAACTTCATCATCCCCGACTCCAAACGCGAAAGGTCGAGTATATCGAATATCAACCCCGACAGTTTCCTGGCATTCTTCTTCACCAACGCGGCATACTCCTACATTTCCTCCTGCGTAAGGTCCTTATCTATAGACAGTATTTCCGAAAAGCCTACTACCAGGTTCAGCGATACCCGGATTTGAGACGTGATATTGCGGAGGAAGACTTCTTTCATCTTGTTGACTGCTTCCACTGTCTGCAAAGCCTCACGTGTTTCTTGCTCCGAACTGCGCAGAATGCGCCGTACATGCAATGCACGCCATAGCACTATCAGCAGGAGGATTATCGCCAGCACAATCAAACCCGCACATAGCAGATTATAACGTTTCTCTGCCGTTGTCCGGTCTAGCAAAGCCTGGCGGATGATATAGTTTGCCTGATGTGCTTCTTCGTGCAGGTGAAATACATCTCTATTCAGAGAGTCCATCTCCTGCACACCACGGCGGTAGTTCTCGGCAGCTTCCTTATATCGGCCAGCATATACAAGTGCATTTCCTTTAATCATACGCACCGTCATCTTGAACAAAGGCTGCGTATCGTCAAACGATGCCAGGGCTGCGTCATACTCGCGGAAACTTCTGTCCCATTTTCCGTTCAGACAATAATAGCCGCCCCACATGATGTGGTACTTGATGCGGTAGGAGAAGAGACTGTTTGATGAATAATACTTTTCAGCCTGCTTCAAGTGTTTCAGCAAGTTGTCAAGGTCGGATGTATCCAAATAAATTGCACTATAGGATAACTCCATATCCAGCATCTTATCCCTATAGCTATCTGCCTTCTCCGGTGCTTCGGCCAAAGCCTGCTCCATCATGCTGCGCTGCATGTTCAACTCGGAGAGGGTCATCGCATATTCTCCCTTCAAATTGTAAATGGTATAAATCTCATTATAAACCGTTGCCTTGTATGCCTTCGGCAACAGGGGAAGTTCTAACGTTTCCCTATATTTCTCAATGGCTTCATCTTCATGCTTGGAAGCGCGCAAAGCTCTGGCCGTAGTCAACATGGAGTTGTAGAGACCCGTCTCATTGTCCAGTCTTTGTGCTTCTTCTTGCATACGCCGGGCTTCCAATAATACGTATTCCGTATCTCCGCGCACCGTACTGAATTGAAGTATATCTCCCCATGCCGTAAAATAGAGGTCATACATTTTATATTTCCGGCTGACAGCTTCCAATGTTCTGAAAGCTTTGTTCATTTGTAACGTATCTGCCTGATACTTATAGTGGCGGTAGTAATCATAGCGGATGCCTATTTCTTCTTTTCTGTACTGGCTGTCAACTGCTAATGTCAGGGCCGAGTCGAGTAGTTCCACCGACCATTGTTTGCTGATATTCTTCTGCAACATATTGCGCATGAACTCTATACGTTTGGCCGTATCCGTCGACAAAGAATGGTATATATGGAAAATACTGTCACGTAACGACTTTTCCTGAACGGAGAGGGGATGTTCCGTCTTTAAGCTCTGCCGGGAAGAAGCAGACTCCGCTCTCAACAAAATAGCCGGTAGCAACAGTAGGCAAAGTATGATAAATCCTGTCTTTTTCATGAGCGTATCTCCTGCTTTAAGGGGTGGATGAATACAAAGCGACAACCCTCAGTGTATTCGGAATCTATCCAGATATCTCCGTTCAGACGCTTGATAATCAGTTGACAAATGGACAAGCCCAGACCGGTTCCTTGCGCTTTCTCATTCAGCTTTTCGAAGCGTTCGAAGATACGGGCCTGCTTCTCCAACGGGATGCCACAACCGGTATCGGTCACGGAAAATCGCGCCATGCCATCGTCAGTCTTCTCCAGTTTCAAGATGATGCTGCCTTGTTTTGTGAATTTCGTGGCATTCACCTGCAAATTAATCAGCAACTGCTGCAAACGCTCCACGTCAGTGTCCAGTTCCAATGCGTCGAGGTCTGTCTCGAATATCATTTCAGCATCGGTCTGCTTAATGGCACTCAAGGTCTTCACCACGTTCCGGCAAAGGGATACGGCATCACAGGGCTTGATATTGAATTTCATATTGGCAACGTCCAGACAAGAAATGTCTATCACATCGTTTATCAGCTTCAGCAGTAACTCGGAGTTCAGTTGGGTAATATCGTTGCATTGCTCGCGTGTCGCTTCGTCAATCCCGGGCATGGTCAGCACTTCCGCAAAACCGGAGAGGGCATTCAGCGGTGTCTTTATCTCGTGGCTCATATTGGACAGGAACAGACTTTTATTACGGATGGACTCCTCAGCCAGGGCTTTCGCACGGTTCAGTTCCTCACGGGAATGTGTCAGCCACCTGTTCTATTTCCTTATGTAGAAGAAACAGCCCACGAATACTGTTACAAGGACAATACCGGCAATCCATATCAATCGCGACAATCGGTTCTGCTGAAGATTTCTTTGTAGTTGAACTTCGTCTATAGAGAATTTACTGCGCAAATCTTCCACTTTGCGTGAATTGATGTCTTGGTAGGTGGCAATAGTATGATTACTCAAATCCAAGTATAAACTACATGCTTTCTCATAATGGCCTACTTGCATCTCCCGGGCAGCAACCGCCCAACGCACACTGTCACTATCCCTTTTCAAAGTTTGCTCCTGTGCATGGGAAACATTACAAAATAAACACATCAACAATAGTAATATATGTTGTTTCATCTTCGTTTTGCTTGCATAATTCCACTTCTTATCTTTTAGTTTATGGGCACTAAACAATCATCCCCTAAATCTATAGGAAACAAATATAATAAAATATTATGAAAGAAGAGAAAAAATCGCAACTAATACAACATAATGCTATAATAATTGGTAATCAGGAATGTCCGGTAAAAAAGTATAACTATTGTTTTCGTAGTCCATGCGGCAACAATAATGCTGAATTCCGTTGCTTACAACTAAATAATCAACTTTCAATACCATATTATAGCGGGTTATCTGATTGAAAACAGCTTGCATGATTTCTATATCGGGAGCTTTGTATTCCACAATCATACGTGCCGTGAGGTCACGACGGTAGAGTACAGTATCACAACGTTTCTTAGTGCCATTCAACTGCACCTGCACCTCGTTTGCCATGAGCGCTTGCTGATAACCTTTATGAACCAGAAGGAAATGCACAAAGTGCTGCCGCACCCATTCTTCGGGCGTCAATGCAACATATCGACGACGTATCACATCGAAAATAGTCCGCTTTCCATCTTTGGTAACAATCTTGGCATCAAACGCCGGTAAGTTTAATGAGAACATTCGCCTTTAATTTCTTGTTTCTACTTTTTTATTGTATTTTTGTGAGTCAAATAATCGCTCCCTCAATCATTAGGGGGCAAATTTAATGAAATCTTATGAAAACAAAAGAAGAAATCGTAGCTAATTGGCTGCCCCGTTACACAAAGCGTAACCTGGAGGATTTTGGAGAGTATATTCTGTTGACCAACTTCAACAAATATGTAGAGATTTTCGCAGAGAAGTTTAATGTTCCTATTTTTGGCAAGGATACTAATATGATATCTGCCAGTGCAGAAGGAATGACCATCATCAATTTTGGCATGGGAAGCCCTAATGCTGCGATTATCATGGACTTACTGAGTGCCATCCAACCCAAAGCATGTTTGTTCCTGGGTAAGTGTGGCGGTATTGATAAGAAAAATAGAATAGGGGACCTGATCCTTCCCATTGCCGCTATCCGTGGAGAAGGTACTTCCAACGACTATTTCCCGCCTGAAGTTCCGTCGCTCCCTGCGTTTATGTTGCAGCGTGCTGTTTCTTCTTCCATCCGTGATAAAGGGCGCGACTACTGGACCGGTACCGTGTACACCACCAACCGCCGCATTTGGGAACATGACGAAGAATTCAAGGAATATCTCAAGAAAACTCGTGCTATGGCAGTCGATATGGAAACTGCAACTTTGTTCAGCTGCGGATTCGCCAACCATATCCCAACCGGCGCCCCTTTACTGGTTTCCGACCAACCGATGATTCCCGAAGGAGTCAAGACGGACAAGAGTGATAACATAGTTACTCAAAACTATGTGGCAGAGCACGTTGAAATCGGCATCGCATCCCTGCGTATGATTATCGACGAAAAGAAAACCGTAAAACATCTGAAATTCGACTGGTAAAACAAACATGGCAAAGCAGGAAATCACATGCGACGACATTCTGAAAGAACTGAAAGCGAAGCAATATCGCCCTGTCTATTATTTGATGGGCGAGGAACCGTATTATATCAACTTAATCGCCGACTATATTACAAACAATGTACTGACCGAAACGGAAAAGGAATTTAATCTTACCGTTGTGTATGGTGCAGACGTAGACATTGCTACAGTTATCAATGCTGCCAAGCGTTATCCCATGATGTCCGAACGTCAGGTAGTAGTAGTCAAGGAAGCTCAGAACATCCGTAATATGGAAGAATTGTCTTTCTATCTCCAAAAACCGTTGCTTTCTACCTTGTTAGTGATATGCCATAAACATAGTGTATTGGATAGAAGAAAGAAGCTTGCTGCTGAAATCGAGAAGTCCGGTATACTATTCGAGTCTAAAAAAGTGAAGGATGCCCAACTTCCGGCATTCATCACTTCCTATATGAAGCGCAAAGGCATAGACCTTGAACCCAAAGCCACCTCCATGCTTGCCGATTTCGTAGGCACCGACCTCAGCCGTCTCACCGGAGAACTGGAAAAACTGATAATTACACTTCCAAAAGGTCAGACACGTGTCACCCCCGAACAAATAGAACGTAACATCGGAATAAGCAAAGATTATAATAACTTTGAACTCCGTAGTGCAATCGTTGAAAAGGATGTATTGAAGGCTAATAAAATAATAAAATATTTTGAGGAAAATCCGAAAACAAATCCTGTGCAGATGACTTTATCTTTACTTTTCGGTTTCTTCTCAAACCTGATGCTAGCCTATTATGCGCCTGAAAAGTCGGAGCAAGGCATCGCCAGCTTCCTAGGTTTAAAGAGTTCCTGGCAGTCTCGCGAATATCTAAGCGCCATGCGTCGATATAATGGGGTGAAGACCATGCAGATCATTGGGGAGATTAGATATGCTGATGCCAAATCCAAAGGAGTCGGCAACTCTTCTTTAAATGATGCTGATATTCTCCGAGAGCTAGTCTTTAAAATTCTGCATTAATCTCTCTATTTAGCTTTTTCTATAAGAAAAGGAAATCTTCAAATATCGCTTATCTTATATCATTTTGTCATATATAGGGGGAATTTTCCCCTTTTTTTCTATAACAGCAATAAATCCAGATAAGAAAATATGCAATAATTAACTGAAATACAGGTGAATAGTTCAAAAATAAGCCTCTGAGAATTGCTTATTTCCAATCAATCGGGCATTTATAGGGAAATAAAGTAAAGATTTAAAAGTTTGATAATAGAATATAGAGAAATTTCCATTTCACTTTTATACTGTCATTGCTTTTTCCTATAAATAGTGTCTTTACTAAAATAAATATTCGGTTGCAGGGAAAGAATAGTTGTATATTGCAACTACGCATATTTACTTTGATGAATATCAATATTTACATATGTATACTTCACATAGGTAATGCATACCATATGTGAACAAAAGAGTGAATATACCATTGTAATATCATGGATTCTCACACGTAAATCATCATATTACGATTGTATCTAGTTAAGGCTTAACCGCGTTAATTTACTTATATAAGTTATTAAAAATATGATATATAGACTAATATATTGAAGTAAAGAGTAAGATATAGTCTATTGTGCTTAAAAAACAATTGTAATAC
>JAJQAY010000125.1 GCA_021203515.1 Bacteroides sp.
TTAGACAAATATTGTCTTTACGGTACACACAAGATTAAAATAGACAATTCCGAAAGAATTTATCAACCCCACCGTTCAATGCCACATATTCCGTCATTTTCTGTTCGTATATCTTATTCAAGAATTCAAAAAAAACGACAAAAAATTACTTTTACCGGATCCATTCGAGCCAATCAATATATTGATTTGGCCCAAATCCGGTTGTATATCTTGAAAGGATTTATAGCCTTTTATATAAATTTTTTCCATCCAATTATGACATGTTATCTAAGACAAAGAACGGAAAATATTTTGGAATGAACAAAACTTTCCACTATATATCGCCTGTTACTTCACAATTCCCTTCTCCAGATATTCCGCAAGGTTTGTCTTGATGTGACCGGCGACACGTTCGCCGGTCACTTTTTCCATATCATGCTCCATCATGATGCGTACCAACTCCTCGAAAGATGTCCGCTACGGGTTCCATCCCAATTCTTTACGGGCTTTTGTGGGGTCTCCCCAAAGGTTCACCACATCGGTAGGACGGTAAAAATCCTCCGACACTTCTACGAGTACGCGTCCGGTAGACTTATCAATGCCCTTCTCATTCATGCCTTCACCCTGAAACTCCAGTTCGATACCTGCATATTTGAATGCCAGGTAACAGAACTCACGGACAGAGTGTTGCTCTCCGGTGGCTATCACGAAATCTTCCGGTTTTTCGTTTTGCAGGATGAGCCACATACATTCTACATAATCTTTGGCGTATCCCCAGTCGCGCAGCGATGACAAGTTGCCCAAATAAAACTTCTCCTGCTTGCCTTATGCAATGCGGGAGGCAGCCAGTGTTATTTTACGGGTAACGAAAGTTTCGCCCCGGCGTTCGCTCTCGTGGTTGAAGAGGATGCCCGAACAGCAGAACATATTGTATGCTTCGCGGTATTCTTTTACAATCCAATAGCCGTAGAGTTTTGCCACCGCGTAGGGACTGTAGGGATGGAAGGGCGTGTTTTCATTCTGAGGCACCTCCTCCACTTTCCGTAAAGTTCGGAAGTGGAAGCCTGATATACCTTGTAGGTATCTACCAGTCCGCACTGACGGACAGCCTCCAATACACGCAACACACCCGTAGCATCCACATCCGCTGTAAACTCCGGTGCATCGAAGCTGACTTGCACATGGCTTTGTGCTGCCAGATTATAAACTTCCGTCGGACGGATTTTCTGTACGATTTGCATGATGCTCATCGAGTCGCCGAGGTCGGCATAGTGAAGGTGGAAACCGGGAGCGCCCTCCAGGTGTGCGATACGTTCGCAATAATCTACTGACGAACGGCGGATAGTGCCGTGTACTTCGTATCCCTTTTCAAGAAGAAATTCGGCAAGGAAGGAGCCGTCTTGACCGGTGATGCCGGTGATGAGTGCGATAGGTTTCATTCTGAGATTCTTACGTGTTTTTGCCAAAAAGTATCATATTCGTATTTTTCAAAAGCATGACACCCAAAAGGTAATTTTTCATTGTTTATGTAATATAAACAACTCGGATTAACTTCAAATGCAAACTTTAATGCAATATCAAAAGACGGTAAGTTACAAGAAATCCAAGAGCATTGCACCAACAGACTAAATATTACATCCTCATTAATATTATGACGGAGATAATTTAAATTATTTCTCACTCCCAATAATTTGAAAGAGCACTTTACCAGTCCTTTCAAAGAAATACATTCCTGAAACAACGCCTTAGGGGCTACAAAAAGGAAGCAATGAAGGAAAATTTAATACTTTCAAACAATGAGATATTTTCCTAAGAGAAAATCCGCCATTGCCAATTCCTTCCATTTTCTTTGTGTATTCAATATCTTTTTTATCTCTGAAAAACCAAGGAGCACCGATATAATCGTAACCTAAACTACACCAATAACTTAATTCATCCCTAAACACCCAAGCATCCAGTTGATAAATCATCATATACTTATAATCAAGAAAACGCTCATAAAAAGAGACACTAAGACAAAGGCTATTATATCCGGCAACAGATGCAAAATAATCTTTAGCAAAGAAACGAAGCTTATACTCTTTCCGGGTTTCCAACGATAATTCATCGTATACAGGCAAATCAAGCCCTTTATATGTAATTACACAAATATCATAATTCCTCAACACTGTTAAGCATTGTCTAAAAGAAGCCATTTCTGACAAAGTCGGTTTTGCCTTGTATACGGGTACAACAACACAAACCATTATTTCAACATTTTCTTAATAAATGATGTTCCTTTCTTCCCAATTGCATGCTTGACACCTTCTTTAAATTCTGTTTTCAAATTATCTATATTTCCATAACTTGTAATCAATTTAATAGCTTCATTCTCATCTATGTCCTGTGTGAAAACTTCAAAAAACGACAGACTTGGTAATCTTACTATCAACAAAACGATCCATTTTCTTGAGAAATTCATCTTTTGTATCGGCCACCAAATAATCCATTCCTAAATTGCGAACATAATCACGAACCAATGTACGGGATTGGGCTCCGTTATGTCCTGCTGCAGCAATATAAGGGTTTACATTCTCCCCAAAAAATATGTCCGGGATTCAAATAATGAGTAAATTCGCAACCTTTTCCATTATTCACGAGTAATATACGTAAGTTATCACCTAAATATCTATTACCCAATGCATTCATATCATAAAAAAGCGAGATCACCTAATACACAGAAATATAACTTATGGGGATGCACTAATGAAGCCCCCAATAAAGAAGACAAAGTACCATCCGTACCGAACCATCCCACATTACAGGCAGAATTAATAGTTTTGGATATTTCAAAGAAATTCCATGATCGTAAAGAAGTTGGTATACCAAAATGTATCGCACTATTTTCTGGAAGACAAGAAGCTAATTGTTTAGCCATCCATATATTTGAAAAAGGAAATTCCGGTAATGAAGCATATAATTTCTGATATTCCTTTTGACAATCCCTCCAAAAAGAATTCTCAGTTCGTGGAGCCATATCTGCATACCTCTTAAAAAATGCAATTCACTCATTTGAAACATATAAGACAATTTACCATAGCGATCACGAAGTTGTCCATCTTTACTAATACGCCACACCTCTTGTGCATGTGATCCCATATTAAAATGATCTCCAGACACCTCCCCTAAATGAATAAGTAACCGGATATTCCGTAAGCATGAAGCCTTTTTTACTGTCAGTAATGCATCTATTTGACGAAATCTACCTTTGTAGCTACTGGTATGATCACAAAAAACTACGGCATTATGATTTTCACAAAAAAACATCTATATATTTGCTTTCTTCAACACTGAATGAAGCATGTGAACCAATAAACAAAGCAATCTTTCCTTGTGGAAGTTCCGGTAATTCATCATCATAATCTAAACGACGAATTACTTTCACTTCCGGAAGTTTCTTTACAGATAAGTTTCTGCTATATATCGTTTCAAGATTAATATGAGATGGCCCCACCATTTAAAGTCAAGGATGCAATAGCTTGATTTATTTTTAAAGTTGCATTCTCCGCATCTTTCTCATCACGGATAGTCGATATATATGTACTAAGGTCAAAATATCTTTTGCATACACAGTACGATCAATAACTTGATCATAAAGATTTCCTAACCGTCTCATATCCTGCGTACCAGTCACTACCAAAATAGGCAGTTTCCGGTAATAGGCCTCCGTCAATCCCGGCATATAATTCCGTGAAGCTGTAGCTCCAGTACAAGTTATCACAACCGGCTCACCGGCTTCTTCTGCCATTCCACAGGCTATATAGGCAGCTGACCGTTCATCAACAGAAGAATATATTTCAAAGTTACCATCATACATTAAACTCGCATTCAACATCATATTAGTACCTCCCGGAGAGGTAATAATCCTCTTAATGCCATGAGCCTTGAGCAATGCTATAAGGATTTGGATGTTTTTTTTCGCTTGAATAATAAGTATCCATTATATTTCTCCTGCTTTAAATTAGGTTTTTATTCAAAATAGTTCTTGTACTTCGTTCTTATAAACTGTTCCAACTTTGTCATAGCAATAGGAGCTGTTCGATAAAGCAAATAACATATCTTTTGTTTAATCGTTGAAAAACGAGTTAATGAAGTAAATTCATGGCTATAATAATCATGCGTCGCTTCCAAACGGCAATTAATATCAGAAAACTTAGGATTTTCCAAAAAAGACTCCATACAGATCTCTAAACCAACTTCAGGATCTGTGAATTTAAAATCTTCCCCCATAACTTCTTTTATTTTTGAATTATCAAAACAGCGATTATACAGACGGTCATAAGTAACCTGATAACATGCTACATCAACATATAATTGTGGACAATGCTTTATCATTACGACCTTAGGACGAAAACCTATTTCTTTTTCAAAGGTCGAAACATAAATATTCAGTACATCCATCCACTTAATTGTTTTATTCGTGGTAATATGGAAGGTGCTTCCTAACGCTTTGGCATTTCCAATCAACCGAGCAATACAAATTGAGACATCCCGACCATAGGTCAATGTTGTAGTATGTTGCATTATGTCGTATGGCACAACAATAGATTGCCCGTTTAAAGCACGTTGAATGAATGTATCTTTATCCAACACACCTAATTGAAGGCGATTATTGCTATATGTTATATACGGACGAATTATTGTATAATTCAGATAACCGGAATTATTTAGAATGTTCTCTTGCCTTGCTTTTGTAAGAGCATATTCATCAGTTCTCATGTATTTGTCATCCTTTACAGTATCCAGCAATCGTGGTGACGTTTCTTTTATTATTGGAGAATCTGCATATACTCGTGATGTACTTAAAAAAAGTATTGGTCTGTATAATCTAAATATATTTTATAAACTTCTTCAAACTCATGAGTTGTATATAACATAAAATCAATGATTGCAATGTAATGTTCTGATGTCAAAAGTTGTATTACAAAATCAACTTCATGAGCATTACCTTGAATATAATGTATACTTTCTTCTCTATCTTTATGTCTTTTACGGGAAGTTACATCAACTTCATAACCTTGTTTTGCTAGTATTTTAACAATATAACTTCCCATAGCTCCCGTTCCACCTAAAACTAATATGTTCATCATCAACACTCTATAGAGTTTCTCAAATAAGCTATACAATTCTCTCTTTCGTGTTTTACTTCTTTATCTATTTCTTCATATTCTATAGAAGTATATAAATCTGAATTTCCAAGATCATACATACGATTCATCAATCCATAATGTTGCAGTAAGTCATAAATTCGAGAGTTCTGAGAACATTGTTCATTATCTTTAAAACGCTTAAACTCAATAAAATCTTTACATAGATTAATTGATAGGGCTGTTGCATGAAATGAATCCATACAAATATATGCCGCTTTATCGATTAAAAAGACAAACTCCTTAGGTCCCGCATTCGAATAAATGATTGCTCCATTCATTGTGAATGATGAATTCTCTAAAGAAGGTATTATTACGACATTATTAATTCCTAATTTATCTTTTACAGTTTCTAATTGGGATAAATAGTTGTCATTATTACCGATTAGGTAACAAAGAATATACCGCTGCGGCAGTTGTAATTCCACTTCAGCATCCTCTGCCAAAGAACGCCAATCTTTGGCATCTAATAAAAATGTAGGATCTACAACTTGTGCAATATCATTTCTATCTGTCAGCTCTGAAAGAATCTGAACGGCAGATTGCTCTCTAACTCCAATATGCTGATATTTCAAAAGATGATTTTTAACAGCATCTTGAAACGTTTGATTTACTTGCGTAGTTCCTATACTGGGAGCATAAGCTATTCTTTTGCATTTTCCTGCAAAAGAAAGGAAATAGAAAGGATCATAATGATGCATTGTATTCCAAACCTGATCGCTTCCTGTTATAAAAACACTAATATGCCTTAGCAAGTACTGATAATCAAAAAATGAATAAAGCCTAAAAACATTGTATTTTTCTCTATTAAACCGTTGCAATTTATGAGAATATCTCTTTGGCGCAGAATTCTTCTTTTTAACAAGAAATATCTTTCTTAAAATCTTCAAACAAGATTTTATAATGTGCAATATCCATAATTTACATTTTACTTCCCGAAGAATACACACCTGATAGCCAAGCTGTTTCAACTTCTCATGTAATGCGTAAGACTGTAAGCTCGTACCGTAATTTCCTGTTCCAATCCAAGAAACAATTGCTACCCTTTTATTTATCAATTTATTCACAATCAGATGTACCAATTAATAAGTTTGGTATCTATACACAAGATAACGTATTATCATAGACACAAATTGCTTAAACCTCATAAAAGGATTTTTAGAAAAGCCTAACCAATATGTCCGCCTTTTAATTTCTTTTATTACAGAAAGCTCTATATCCTCTATATCATAGGTAGAAGATGTGGATATCTCTTGATTGGCATAACTCATATCAGCAACACAATGCTCACCACTGCCATCATGCCCCCAATTACGGACTAAAGAAATCGAGGGTCTTATTTGAAACCGATCTTCCACTACATTAATCAGTCCATATTTCACATCATCATAATCACCTCTTGTTTGCATCATGGTCATCAGCATACCTACCATAGCAGGATAGGTTTTAAGAACTTTCAAGGTCAATTCAAAAGAATTTAATATATTCGTAAAATAATTATTAGGACGATTTAGAATCGCATTATATTTATCTTTCCAAAGTGTATATCCCCAAGCATTGGCTCCACGTACACATATAAGTTTTTTATCTGTAAGATTATAGAATTCCGGCTGTAAATATCCACCAACACTAGTAATATGAGAGCATTTTTTATATTTAACTAAACATTTATTCATAAAATCCAAAAAGCATGGAGAATATTCCGTATCATCTTCAACAATAATACAAGCGTCATGATGCTTCCATACATATTCTAATAAAAGGTTCTCATTCTCAGCAGACCCACAATTCATTCCCGCTTAAAAATAGTTACCTTATAAAACCCCATGATTTCTGGAAGATATTCCAAAATTTCATTATAGCCCTGCCTTTGTGATTCATTCAAAGGATAATCTAATCCGATTACTAATCCTGTTTGTTCCGCATATGTACATTGGGAAAGTGATGTAATACGACGTTTCAAATGCACACTTCTACACAAGGTCGGAATAACTATTGGATAATATTGCTCTTTCATAATTATTTTCGGAATTGCCTGTTTTAATCTTGCATAATTCAAATAAAGGTTGTATCTTT
>JAJQAY010000078.1 GCA_021203515.1 Bacteroides sp.
AGAGACTGACAGCTGTCACAGATTATAATAATCTGCGAAAATCTGTGTTAATCTGTGTAATCTGTGGTGCACTGTTCTCCTCCTGCGACCGCCGCGAACTGACCTACTACCTGGAGTCGGAAATCACCGTGACCGCCGACTGGAGCCGGGCCGACCAGGAAGAGGAGAAAGACTACGGCGCCACCCTCGTGATATATCCCCAGGACGGAGTCAAGCCCCGTGTGGTGCTGATGGGCGCACGCAACGGAACCACCGTCCGCCTGCCTAAGGGGCGCTACGACATGGTGCTCTTCAACCGGTCGTTCGACGACTTCGGCGCCATCGAGTTTCGCGGGCGGGAAGCGTTCGGGATTCTCGAATCCTGCGCCCGCAAGAAGGCGGATACACGCACCGGAACACGCGTCGTCACCTCCACACCCGAGAAACTGGCTTCCGCCGTGATACGCGATTTTGAAGTGACGGAGGAGATGCTGGGCAACTACGCTTCTGCCTCCTCGCCCGGCGCCCGCGGTGCTGCCGCCACCTGTCCCGAAGGGTCATGCCGGGTGCAACTGGTTCCCGCACCACTCACCTACAAGGTAAAGGTGGAGATGCACATCAAAGGAATAAACAACCTGCGGCAGGCCATGTGCACGCTGGACGGAGTGCCGCTGTCGGTGTTCCTGTGCGACGGCAGTCCGGGCAGGGAACAAGGCTCGCAAGAGTTTGCAATGGGTCATCCGGTAGTTGATGAAAACTCGCCCACAGAAGGAACACTGACCGGAACGCTCAACCTCTTCGGTGAACCGGACGAACAACAACTGCACTCCATCACGATGAAGGCCCTGCTGGTGGACGGGAAGACCGTGGTGGAGCAGCAGATTACGAACCTGAGCGTGAGCAAGGACAAGGATGAAAGGAATGTAGTTACCCTGCACCTGGAAGCCGTATCCGACAAGCCACTGCCGGATGTGAAGCCCGAAGCGGGAGGCAATCCCGGATTCGATGTCGACATGGAAGACTGGGGCGACGAGCAGCATGGAGATATTGATGCCTGAAACGGGGCATAAGCCCCTGTACATATTTCAAAGGACAAACTAATTATTAATTAATTTATCAACAACAATGAGAACAAGACATTTTATGACCCTTGCAACGGCACTGCTGATGGCAGGCTGTTCGCAAAACGAGATTACGGAAATCAGTCCCGACGCTAATCCTGCCATGGGTTTCAGCGTGTACAGCGAAGTACAGACCAGGGGAACAGAGATTAAAGTGGACGGACTGAAAGCAGGCTTCGGGGTATTTGCCTACTACACGAGAGCAACCGCATGGGCTTCGGCCTCCGAACCTACCCCCAACTTTATGTGCAACCAGAAAGTGGAGAGTAACGACGGAACGAACTGGACTTACAATCCGGTGAAATACTGGCCTATGGCAGACGAGAAAGTGACATTCTTTGCCTATGCTCCTTATAGCGGCATCAGCGGAAGCGGAGTAACCGCACCCCAAAATACAGACAAGGGAGCGCCGAAACTGACTTTCGCCATAGAAACAACGGGCGATGCCACCAAGATGGTAGACTTCGTCGTGGCAAAGAATGTGGCAAGCACCGAGAGCAACCCGACGCAAGACCGCACCTACACCACCAGCGGAAGCGACGGAGTAAAGTTCACCTTCGCCCATGTACTTTCCCGGCTGACGTTTGAGGGCAAGCCCAGTGTGGACTTGGCTGCCAATACGGCCACGAAAGGAACTACTTATGTCATGGTGAAGTCGGCTAAAATCCCGAAACCTGGCACTGCCGGAAGTGCAGGTAGCGCCAAATTCTACAAGAGTGGCAGCTTCGACTGCGGAACTGCGACTTGGAACAGCCAGACGGTTGCCACTGACGACTATGACATCACTAAGGTACTGGCGATAGCCAGCCATTCGGATGACGTAACCGGATATAATACTGAAGCGGTGGCATTGACAAATGCGGATGCTGTCACCCTGTTTACAGACAAGGAGTATCTGTTCCTCATCCCCGAAACGGCAAGCACCGGAACGGGAACGGACACAGCCGGAGATATAACCATCCAGTTCGCCTACGACATCGTAACCAAGGACTCCAATGTAAATGGCGGCTACACCATCACCAGCCATACCACCGATGCGAAACTGCCTACCGGTGCACTGATACAAGGCACTGCCTACAAATATACCGTCAGCTTCGGCATCAACGAAGTTAAGATTGCAACTCCTGAGGTAGAAGCTTGGGGCAACGAAACACCCGGTAGCATTACCGCTTGACAGAAAGCCCGGACAAGGTTGAATGTCCTTCTCCGGGCACACACAGATAATAATGATTTAAAGAGTTGACACATGAAAGGAAAGAGACTTTTCGTCCTCGCTTGTTGCGGTGTTCTTCTGGCAGCCTGCGCTTCCGTAGACGACCCTGAAGCGGTGGCATCGCCCGTCGGCTTCGCACCGCCGATGAGTGAGGTGCAGACCCGCTATACGCAGGATGCCCTGCCGCCCGCAATGGGAGTATTCGCCTACCTCACAGACGGCAGTTTTACTACCGCCGCCACCCCGAACTTCATGTACAACCAGCCCGTCACCCGGAACGGGGACACATGGAGCTGCACCCCTCTGAAGTACTGGCCTACCGCCACCAATGACAGACTCAGTTTCTTTGCCTACACCCCCTATGCGGACGAGAAGACAACGGGAGGCAGCAACCCCGCCTTTTCGGGAAACACCGCCCAGGGCTATCCCGTGCTGACCTACACCGTAGCTGCGGAGGCAGACAAACAGACAGACCTGCTGGCCGCAAAACCGCTAATGGACTGTAGCAAGCAGGAAGTGAAATTCACCATGCGCCATGCGTTGACGAAGGTTATCCTCCGGGTGAAAAGCGGCGACAAGTACGCCAAAGAAATCACCGTCCTCTCTATCCACGCCTCCAACAAAGGGGAGCTTCACTTCAATAACGATGGCTTCGAATGGAAGAACATAACAACAGGCGGAGAAGATTATATTCCGGCGGCAGGAACCGACCTGAACTTTGCCGTGGCAGGTACAGAAAGAGACGTCGTCACCTTCTATATGCTGTCCACCGGGACGGTGGACGCCACTTATTCCCTTACTTATAAGGTGAAGAAGGAGGACGGAACAGAAGTGCTGACAAAGTCCGTTACTGACGTGAAACTTCCTTCTACTCCGCTGTGGAAAACGGGAGCGACTGTAGTCTACACCTTCAGCCTGTACGAACAGACGGCAACAGTCAGCACAGAAACCATTAATGAATGGACAGCGGGAGCAGCCGAAACGAGCTACACCACTTTTACGGAAAATGACCTGAAAGTGGGGGATTATTACTACAGTGACGGAACAACCAGTGACGGAGGGCTGAGAAAGGCAAGCGTAGGAAAGGATGCTAACACAGGAGGACAGACAGGTAGTATTTTAGTAAAAGACAAATACGATTATGAAACTAAGTCACCCGATAAAAATAAAACCTGCGTCGGCATTGTCTTCTATGTTGGGCAAGGTGAAGGGGACGATGTGGCAAACTATTCTTCATTCGGAATGAACCGGATAGACGGATATGTAGTGGCTTTAACTGATTGTGGTGATAAAGATAAAACAAATTGGGGGCCCACAGGTGATATTGAGGGGATATATAATGCAAATCCCACGACAGACCTAAATTTCAACGGGTTCGTCAATACCGAGACGGTGAAAAAACTTTCTAATTACAGCAGCTATACCGCTTTTTATAAAGCAGTAAATTATAGCGGTACAAGACCGACTACAAAAGCCAGCACATGGTATCTGCCGTCCGTAACTCAACTAAGATGGGTTTATTCATCGCATTACTCGAAAAACCACCCACCACTTAAAATATTAGGCCAAAATATTGAAAAAGCGAAAGGAACAGGTCTTTTTGCCTCCCGCTATTGGTCAAGCACACCTTATTCTTCGACATGTGCTAATTATGTAGGATTTGACGGTGGGGATATGAATACCGACCAATCAAAAACCGAGATACGCTGGCAAGCCCGTGCCATTCTTACCTTTCAAACAAAAGATAACTAATCCTTAGCAAAATGACAAACAGGAACCTATCCATCATTCTGAGCCTATTGCTCCTTGCTGTGGGCTGCACAGCCGAAGATGCCACTACTCCGCAAAAGCAGGCGGCGCCCCTTGCCGTAACTGTCACCGCAGGGGGATTTACCTCGGCAGAGGACGGTGCCACCCGCGCCACCGACAAGCAATATACCACCACCTTTGCCAGCGGCGACCGGATAGGTATCTTCGCCATTTCTGATAATGGTGTAGTGCTGGATGCAAACGCGCCTTATCAATACGACGGCAGCGCATGGACGCCCGTAAATACAAACAACACCATTCACCAATATCATTATGCCGGAGTCACTTACTTTGTCTACTATCCCTATTCTGAGGCAATGGATAATGCTGCGAACGAGGCCGACATCATCAGCAAGTTCAGCCCGCAGACCGACCAAAGCACGCAAGCCGCCTACACAGCTTCCGACCTGATGACGGGCACGGGCGCAGTAGAGAACGGGACACTGAAAATCTCGTTAAGCCACAAGATGTCGTTGATACTTATCCGTCCTGAGGGCGACAAGTATGTGGCAGGTGATTATGAATACCGCAGCTCGTACACCGCAATCACCTCGCAAAGTGCAGGCAGCGTGACAGCCGGCTACGAAGCAGGTGACGGCATGGTTCGTTTCCTTGTTTCTCCCGGCACGAGTGCGAATGTCTCGATAACTTATACCACAGCCGAAAATGCCACCCCCTCTTATAACACCACCCTCACCCCCACAACAGGGAGATACTACCGATACAACATCGCCACGGGAGGCACAGGCACTCACACCCCCGCCATCGGCGACTACTACATGGCAAACGGCAGTATCGTGCCTAAGAGCAGAAGTTTGTCAGAAAGTCAAAAGAAGAACTGCCTTGGGGTTATCTTCAGCCTCACCACCAGCGACACGGACAGAAGCCACGGGTGGACGCATGGCTATGTGCTGGCCGTCCGGGAGGAAAGCTTCCCGAACAGCACAATGAAAAAATGCTGGAGTACCACTGCCCAAGATGAGCCCTTCCTGACGAACTGCTACAACGACAATGAGAAAGCCAAATCCAATATGGAAGGATATACCGAGACGGAAAGTTTGATTGCGGCTTATGCCGGAGACAACAACTATGATGTGGTGCAGCAGATACTATATTATCACGCACACAATCCTCGCCCCGCCAACGCCCCCTACAGTCCTTGGTATGTGCCCAGCTGCGGACAATGGTATAACATACTGACGGTTCTGGGCGAGTTTGATGAAAAGAACTGGACGGAAATTACCAGAAATGGATACGGATGGGGGGGGTAAAGATGCAGGATAATACAGCTTTCAATAAGATAGCGGAGAAACTGAAAGGCGCCGGAGGTAGTTTCGCTTTAAATACGAACGACAGTTTCACCCCGCTTGCTTTTTTCACTGTAGCTCGGAGGGTAATAAAGACTGTGCTTGGAGTATGCGCTTTAATAGTGCAGGAAGTACATTCTTATCCCCAATAAATAAGGATCTGATAGGGGACGGGAATGCCAATTCTGAACATGGGCGGAAGTTTCTCCGCCCCGTACTGGCTTTCTGATTTAACCGTTGAAGTCTCCGTTCGCTTCCTTTATCAATTTCTATAAGCAACTTAACCCGAACGGAGAAAGTCGCCGAAGCGCCCTTCTCCCCGTCCACTAAAATCAAAAATATGGCAAAGAATTTACTCAAAGTATGGATGGCGGACAACACCGTCACCACCGACGACAAGACCGACAAAATCTTCGTCCTCGAAACCACCAGCAGCGTAGACCAGCAGTTCGTGCTAGACCGTATGGCTGCCAAGAACCCCGGCCTTCACCGCGAAACGATGGCCGCCAGTGTCAACCTCTACCACGAAGTCCTCTCCGAACTGGCTATGAACGGCTACAGCATCAACACCGACTTCTGCCGCATCGTACCCCAACTCAAAGGGCTCGCCAAGAACAATGCCTGGGACCCGGAAACCAATTCTATCTACGTATCGCTGACGCAGGGCAAGAAATTGCGCGAAGCGATAAAAGACACCACTGTGCAGATACTCGGCGACCGTCAGGCCAGCATATACATCAACGGTACGCAGGACGTCGCCACCCGTGCCACCGACCTCTCGGCTACTGCCGGCCGCAACTTCACCGTGCTGGGCAAGAACATCAAGCTGGCGGGCGACGACCCCTCAGTGGGCATCACCCTCACCGCGGTGGGAAGTGGTGAAATCACCCGCCTCTCCGCGGACATGGTGGTGGTGAACGACCCTTCCAAAGTCATCGTTCTGCTACCCTCCGGCCTCAAAGACGGAGAGTACACACTGACCATCACCACCCAATACACTCCCAGCAAGACTTTGCTGAAGACTCCGCGCCAAGCCACACAAACCATCTATATAGGTGAAGCCCCGACAGGCGGTGGCGGCTCGGAAGGCGGTGGCGGCGATGACGACCAGGAAGAAAATCCTTTAGGATAAAGCGTCAGCAATCCCCCGGAGTGACAAAGTCTCCTTGCTACCCTAACAAAGCCTCTTTGTTAGGGTGACAAGGAGGCTTTGTTAGGGTGAAGAGTAGCAAGAAGCTACTCTACTCTTTTACGTACAGAAATGAAGTAAACGACAAGCATAAGTATCTTAAACTCTCCCGCCTGAAAGGGGGAGTACCCCGTAGGGGGGTTGACATCAGCGAAGAGTATATTGCGAAAAACCTTCGGATGCGAAACCCCTCCGCCCTACGGGCACCTCCCCTTTCAGGCGGAGGAGCTTGAGATACTCTTACTAAAAACGAGTTAGAAATGAATTATAAGTTATAATTTGTCACAGCCTAAGCCTGAAAGGCTTTCAGCTTACAGCCCAGGGCAATGCCCTGGGTTAAAGAACGCCCCACTATTTACGCCCTGAAGGGCATAAGATACATATGGGCTTTTGCCCTTACAGGGCGCAAAGATAGAGATATGATATATACCCAGGGCGTTGCCCTGGGCTATAAGATAATAGGCTTTCAGCCTATTT
>JAJQAY010000121.1 GCA_021203515.1 Bacteroides sp.
CACTCATGTGAGCAAGGCAAAGATAAATTCGTTTATCCATAAAATATATGATTATTTTTAATGATTTATTCTCCTTATATATAAAGGGATAAAAAGAAAAGAAAGAACCTTATAAGTCCTTTCCCAATACTGTATAAATAATAATTTTAATGTCATTCACGAAAGACCAATTATCCAAATATTCTATATTAATTCGTACTTTATCTGGAAACAGAACTTCATCATTATATTTTTGAGGATTCTCTTGCTCTGCCAAAAGTTCTTCTTCGTTTCTATATTTCAAACTCGCAGGCCCTGTAATACCCGGCTTTAGTAACAACATCCTTCTATCCCCACCTTCCAATTTATCGGCATACCCCGGAACATCCGGACGAGGACCAACGAAACTCATATCACCAATCAGAACATTCCACAACTCCGGCAATTCATCCAACTTATATTTCCGAAGCACTGCACCCAACGGAGTGATGCAACTCTCCCCTTTTACCGAGACGGAACTCCCTAAATGAGCGACAGTCATTGAGCGAAACTTATACATTGTAAACAATCTCCCATATTGTCCAACTCTTTTCTGTTAAATATGACAGGACCTCCAGACATCTTGACACGTATTAAAATACTGACTATAATTAAAACCGGAGATAAAATAATTAAACCGAAAAGAGAAGCGGTACGGTCGAAGAGAGACTTGAGAAACATATAAAATTATTATTCCATTCTCCACAATCCCATGAGCCCCATAAAGGATCCCCACCCATAGGATAAATGTAATACAGGAAATGCTTTAAGTAAATAAGAAAGACTAAGTTTCTTTCTAATACTTAAAAGTAAACTTACTAAAAAATAAACAAGATATAAGTAATCAATGACAAAAAGTAATTGCAATAAGCGGTAAATAAAAGAAAGATAACAACACCGGAAAGAAAAGAGATAACAAAAAACAACAAAGGAATAAAATGACGAATAGATAATGAACTGAATTGTTTAGTATAGAATACAGTCAAAATATTCCATTTACTATTCAAATAATTATTTCTTGCAATCCCTCTAAACGTTTCACGTGCTAAATAGGTAGAATAAGTGTCAGGAATGAGACAGATATGCCCACCTCCACGAATAATACGCTTATTCAATTCAATATCCTGATTACGCATCAATCGTTCATCATAATAACCATATTTTCCAAAAACATCTTTTCTCCAGCAACCAAATGATACAGTATTCACCTCCATCACTTTGTCGACTCCTAAACGGAATGTAGAATTACCTACCCCAAATCGATTACTCAAAACCTCTTTTATGGCAAGTGTTTTCTGATTTTTATTCAAAACACCTGTTCGACATGCAGCTCCCACATTATCAATATCTAACGCCACAAGTTGCCTCACTAATGCAGAAAAATAGTTTGTAGGATATAAAGCATGAGCATCTAAACGAATAATAATATCTCCTTTTGAAGCTCTAATACCTATGTTCATAGCTATCGGAACTATACGTCTGGGATTGTCCACTAATCTAATAAATGGATTAGATTTTGCATACCCATTTATTAAGTCACGTGTCCCGTCAGTACTCATGCCATCTACAAATAGTATCTCAATATTCTCTTGGGGATAATCTTGAAGTAAAATAGAATGGATGCAAGCATCAATATATTTTATTTCATTATAGACTGGGCAAATTACCGAAAGTATAATTTTACAATCTTCCATCAATAATGGTTTTATCCAATATTCCTTTCACATCATAAACCACCCCATTAGGGGATGACAGAAAATCACGGATATTTATATTTTTAAATTCATTATGAGCTACACAAAGAATTACAGCATCAAATTTCCCTTTTAATGCATCTATATCTTGAGTACTCAATTCGATACCATATTCATGCTCTACTCTATCTGTATTTGCCCAAGGATCATAAACAAAAATATTAGAGGTGTATTCTTGCAAAGTTGAATAGATATCCATTACTTTAGTATTACGAATATCAGGACAATTTTCCTTGAAGGTAATACCCAACAATAAGATATTGCCGTCTCTTACCAAAACTCCTTTCTTATTCATTAATTTAATCAGCTGATTGGCTACATAATCTCCCATACCATCATTTAAGCGACGAGCAGCAGACATCACGCGTGGAAGAACACCATACACTTGCGCCTTCTGAATCAAATAATAGGGATCTACACTGATACAATGTCCGCCTACCAAACCTGGATTAAGTTTAATAAAGTTCCACTTGGAAGATGCTGCCTCAATAACGTCGTTCGTGTCAATACCCATAGCATTGAATATTTTAGCAAGTTCATTCATAAATGCAATATTGACATCACGCTGTGAGTTTTCTATAATCTTTGACGCCTCGGCAACTCTTATTGAAGTAGCTTTATGAGTACCATTTACAAGCACAGAATTGTATACTTTATCCACTAAATCAGCTATTTCAGGAGTAGAACCCGAAGTAACTTTTTTTATTTTTTCTACTGTATATTCCTTGTCACCTGGATTTATACGTTCGGGCGAATAACCGGCAAAAAAATCCTCATTAAACTTTAAGCCACTTATTCTTTCTACTATGGGTAAACATTCTTCTTCTGTCACACCAGGATAAACCGTTGACTCATATACCACAATATCCCCTTTAGAAATAACCTTGCCCACAGTTTCGCTGGCACTCCACAAAGGTTGCAAGTCCGGACGGTTATTAACATCCACTGGAGTAGGTACAGCCACCACATAGAAATTACAATCTTTTATCTCTTCAAGATTAGTTGTATATTTGAAACCATGATTATGAATAGCATCCTGCAATAATTCATCGCTTACTTCCAACGTTGAATCATGCCCTGCCATTAGAACATCCATACGTCGTTGGTTCATATCAAAGCCTACTGCTTTATACTTTGTAGAGAAAAGTCGGGCTAAAGAAAGCCCTACGTAACCGAGACCGATTACAGCAATTTTTATTTGTTCCATAAATTTTAAGTAAGATTTGTTTCTTTGCTATTTGGGTCGAGTAAAGAAAGAAGATTCACCCTATCCCTCCTTTGCTTAGCCTGACAATCAGACAATTTTTCACATTGTACAGTAGCTAAATAATATTTTACATCCTTAAGTTTTAAGAATATCTTTTTATAAGTAATATCATCTAATATCACTTTCTTTCCTGAACTAAATGCTTGATTTAGAACTGTAGTATAACCCCCAACAGCATACTCCATACTACTTATTGAACTCAATATTGGAACTTTAAAAGAATCTTCAATATTGGATTTTCCTACAATTTTTCCTACAATTTTAGGATTAGTATAGCGTGGATGCAAACGATATTTTACAGTCCTCCCCCTATCAACAGCAAATTTCATAGATTCAACAATAGATATCATTTCTTTTTCGGTAACATCCTCTAAAAAATATTTAAAATCAGCATAATATTTTTGTTGAAAATAACGCTGAGTATCTATTCTCATTGAAGGAGGTGATGCTATAATAAATTGCGCTTCGTCCGCTCTCATAGAAATGAACAAATCCTTATAATATTTATCCCAAACATAACATTCATCATAACGGAAATAAGCATCTACAATATGGAATAATTTCTCGCCATGCATTACATTGATGTGTTTAACTCCGTGGATATTACAATAATTGGTTAATATTGAACTTGCAAATGAATATTCATGATAAACAGCTATTGCAGCAGGATTAAAGGATCGTATCATATAACTATATTGGGCAACCCTAATCATTAACTTTAATACAAAATAAGGAGATAAAGGATAGTTCACCGCTATTTTTGCTATATACTTTATATCAAAATGTGAGATATATGTACCTTTCATCCAGGCAGAAGAGTCAATATTGTATTTAGAAGAAAGTTCTTGAGGAATTATTTCTTCAAATCCTTCATATGCACCAATACAATCTACAATCGTTCTACTTACCCGTTTTTCATTTTTATAAGTAAATAAAAAAATAAAAAAAAGGTAAAATACATAGCGAAATTATATTCAATATCCAAACTTTCCAAACTGGAATAAATAGGTTTTGGCATTTATACTGTTTATATGAACGATCAAAATCGTTTTTAGGAACTCCTAATCTCCGTAAATAATTTTCTTGCTTTTCAACAGAAATATCAAATAAAGTTTTATTGAACTTACTTAATATCTTCAATAGTTTAAATAACGTCATTTTTATAGCTAATTATATTAGAAAATAAATGTTTTTCTTTTGCACTTGCGATATTTTAGAATGACTGTGGAGTATGAGAATAAATAAAAAAAATCTGCATTTGAAAGTCCCCAATATATTGTAGACTGTGTTATAGAGGTTAACATAATACTCAATATAGGAATAAAATTATATCTATTCACAAAACGTATAGTATAATAATAGTAGAGTGAAGCAATGATAATTCCATTCGACGCTAGAACCCAAATATAAGAATTATGTGCATGTTGACCAGTACTTGACCGCATTTTTACAGACCCATTCCCTGTTATGGAATTATCACAAAAAAATGAAGAAACTCTTTCCAAATGATATCTCTCGATGTCATTGCTGTGGTCGTATCATTATTTCCTCTGAAAAATTGCTCTATAATTAATGGAAGAAGAAAGACTATCAAAAAAATAAATAGCTATACATATTATTGCGAAAAATACAATTTTCCTAAAAAGTCCTCCTTCTTTAATATATTGGTAAATAAAATAGAATAATAAAGGAGTAGACGCTATAATAGCACTTCTATTAAAAGAAATAATCAGTCCTATAAAAAGAACGACAATATATAAATACTTAAACCTTGGACTAATTAAATAAATAATTATAAATCCAAGCAACATTTTTTCAGCAAAATTACTTGAATTATTATTTATTCCACAAATCCTTCTAAAATATAAAAGTTCTGATGATTCATCAAAAGAGAGATCTACATTCCAGAAAGAAGCAACTCCTTTTTGATACTCTACTAAACCGACACAAACATCTATAACAAACAACAACAATAATAATTGCAACTCCTTTCTTGTTATCGTTTTAGCTATAATATACGAAAAGAACATAAATATAGCATAAGGGTAATAAGCAGTAGTGTTATCATTAGGTACACCACCCAATATAATCAGATATACAAAAAAATTAATTATACTTAGAAATGATATTAAACATATAATTCTAAATAATGGTGTATTCCAGTTCTCGTGCTTTATCCTATTAACTTTCAACAAAGCAGCAATAGCTATAAAAGATACAGAGCCCCAAACTGATGAAGAAAGAAACATTAATAATGCAACAAACATATATTTACCTATCTTAAATCAGTCCTATCTATGATCAATGAAGTCTGAAAAAACGTTCAATCTTTGTATTCACTAGTGTCTTTGTATCCATATCTATAATAAAATAATAAAGGAGAAACGCTATAACACTAAAATTAAACACAAATCCTAAAATTAAACGTAATAACGATTGAGGAATAATTTGATTAATAGCATAACCACTTCCTAATGAAATTAGTGTTACAACAAAACAGGGTAATATTACCTTCTTTATATATAAAGGAATACTAAATTCATTAAAAAGTTACCTTACTAACAATATAGTATAGAAACTAGCCATAATATCCATTATCGCATTTATTATAATAGGCAAATATGGAATAGCGTAAAATCTTAATACTAAATATGATATAGGTAATGTCAATAAGATAATTGTTCCACGATAAAAGCTAAACTCTTTCATCCGCCCTATAGCATGAACAAGCATAGTTAATACAGACGAACAACAAACAGCAAACATACTCTTTATTATAAATATCTTACAAAATATATTTAAGTATTTTGGCACTCTCACTAACCAGATTTTCAATATAAAATCTACTTCAAAAAAAAGGGAACAGCTATCAGTAGCAAAAGGAAATATGAATATTTTGAAGAATCGTACACTAATCCCATTAATGATCTATATTCTCCATTCGCATACCTCTTTACTATTTGCGGACGAACTGCCAACAAAAAATTATTCGAAAATACATTTATTCCAGAATTAAATTGATTAGCTATACCTATAGCTGCATTAATAGCCACACCAAAAAAGATATTGAGAAGAAAATTTATCCCTTATGATGCTACTAATGCTGACGAATTACCGTATAAATCCCAACCAGAAAAGGAAAGCATTGGCTTCGCTTTCGAAATATCATACAAAAAATTGAATCTACATCCCGGCAAATAAGAGCTACAATAAAACATGTAAAAAATGAATATCAGGCACACAGCAATCAGCAAAAATAAAGCATACAAGATTAAACTATCACCAGTACAGATATCAACTAAATATAAGATAAGCAATTTAAATACAACGTCTACAACACTAATAATAGCATAAACATCCATTTTTTCATTAGCAATAACTGATGCCTGATAAGGAACTTGTATTACAGATATCATGCAGACAAATATTGATAATTGATAAACTACACGAGCTGTAAACATTCGATTTTCAGAGATATTTAATTGGTTTTCTAAGAACCATAGCCCAACAGTTCTGCTATTAATAATATGATAAGTGCTATAATAATATGAATGGTTAATGCTGTATTAAAAACTTTATTTACTTCTGTTAAATCTTTTCTTCCCAACTCAAAAGTTATAAATCTAGAAGTAGAACTACTCATCGTAGTATTTAAAAAAGTGAACAATACCACTATTCCGCCAACAACATTATATATACCATAATCATCCACCCCCAAAACTTCCAAAATCACTCTGGAAGTAAAGAAGTTTATGATTATAACAAAGAACATTCTAACATAAAGCGTTAGAGTGTTCCTCATGATATGATGCGATGATTGGATTCGTTCTTCTTTATCATAATGAGATAATATGCCTTATTTTCCGAGCTAATTTGAAAACAAGTACATATAATTTAATATCTATCTGAAATAAACGAAACATCACACGTTCTAAAAATGAATATTTACATTTATACCATCTGTTATTACAATAATTAGGAACTTCCTCTTTAACGAACTCTTTACATCGTTTAAG
>JAJQAY010000116.1 GCA_021203515.1 Bacteroides sp.
CAACAAAAATAAGCATTTCAACCGTACTTTATATGAATCTGCAAATCTAAGGGAGTTTTCGTGATAAGACCCACCAATACTGCGGTTTCTGCCTGCACTTCGGAAATTACAAATTCTTTCATTCTACTTTATACCTTATTTATATATGTATACCTTATTTATATGTGCGGCAAATATAAGGATTTTCATAGACATCTTTCGGTAATCTTACTTAAAAAGTAATGGGGTTACTCCATTTCTGAAGCAACCCCATCGACTCGTTTTATGTAATATTTGTTATTTTACAAGGACAGCATTATCTAATGCACCAAACGCTTTCACCAACTTACGGGGAGAAGCCGTTGTTGCTTTTCTGGAAAGACTACGAGTCGTTGCACTGCTTTTAGCGGCAAAGCTCTTTGCAATAGCCGGGTTAACTCCAGGCATCACAATCTTAAACGCTCCATTGCCATTGGCAAGACTCAAATCACCGTCAGCTCCAAAGGCAGCCATCAGAGCATCGGCCGGGAAAGTAATTACGCCATTAGCATAAGTACCGCAAAGTCCCTTTGATTTAGGAGTTGAAAGAGGATAGCCATTATCCAAATAATAGGCAGCATAACTATAGACATAGAACTCGCCATTATCCCAATCCAGACCGGTTCTCTGGAAATCGATGTAAACACCATCCGGATCCATTGCATTGATTTCAATATAATAATCTCTGCTATCATCCCAATCTCCCTCGTCATTATTAGGATAGGCTGCTCCATAAGCATTCTTTAAGCGGAACTTGCCCGGGTTCTGTTCGCTTTCTTCGATTGCAACCTGATAAGTTTCAGGATCGGCATTGTAGAAGGCTGTTATGAAGTCTTCCGTATAAGTAGCCATTCCCAAAGCTTTCCATGTTTCACCTGGAGTGAAACGGAAAGTTGCAGCATTCGTTTCTTGCGGTTCACCGCCAGCATAGGTCACTACCACGAACGAATAAATATCTGTTGCAGTGCATTTGAATGAAACATTGCCGCTGGCGGTAATCTTCTGACTCTCTATTGTACCGTTAATAACACCTTCAATGGCAGCGTCCACATCTGTACCATTCACCATTGCTACTTTTGCAGAAGCTACATCCTCACCCAATGTAACGTGAGCGATTGCATAATCGGTATGATCTGAGTCGGTGTAACGTCCGCTATAGACAACTTTTGCAGAATAATCAGCCACTACGTAGCCCGGGAATACAATAGTTATCATATTGTCCTTTTGGGTATTATCCCAGCCACCAAGACCTTCCATATAGTAATAAGGAGCCAACTGTACAACACCCGGAGTTTCATCTTCTTTATAATGTGTCATGTAGCTATGTTGCCAAGTCGATTCACTATCGAATTTTGTAAATGCGGAAGGATGATATATGTTTATATCCTTATTATAATCGTTGGCAGTATTATAGAGACCTGTACAACAAGGATTAAAATAAACTAATCCCTCGCCGGCAATTGTCACATCACCAACTTTATCACCGGGAGCCAGCAATTTGAATGTCAGGTACGGAGACTGATTGCCTTTCGACTCTATTTCTTCCGCTTTCAACGCTGCAGAATACGGATCTACCAAGCGATATTGGGAAGGATTATCTTCATTCTGCTGCAATTCTACCTGATAAGTATTTCCAAAGATGTAAGAGTCACTGAAGGATGCTTTACCAATAGACTTCCACGGCGCAGGAATACCTGCCTCGAACGTATAAACAGAACTGCCGTAAGGAGTAGTTTCTCCCGTACCTTCTAATGATAAAGTAATTTTTGCATAATCATCATATGCAATGTCAGCCGGATTATATCCGATAGCGATCGTCGCTGTCTCGGCATCGGCTGCAAAATCAACAGAGGTCGGAATAGTGAACAGACCGGAAGGGTCTTCCACGGTCAAGTTTGCCGTAGCGGCACTACCCGTAACGGAACGGCCCACCTGTACCTCAAAAGATGTAGCTTTGGCATCGAGGTTTATCTTAGAACTTGCCGTATTGGGGAAGAAAAAACCTTGTCACTCGGCAGGTGCGCCCGGCTTGTAGTCATCATCATCGCCACATGCAGAAAACAGGCAGCAAGAGGCTACAATCATCAGGAAATATTTATTGAATATCTTCATAATCTATATATTTTTGATGTATTAGTTAATATTACCAAGTTGTGACTTCTTCCGAGTCGGCAGTAGGTTGCGAAGGTGCCGGATTATTGGTACAAGCCTTGTTAAAGTTAGTCTCGCTCTGACCGATACACCAGTTCATAGCTTCAGGAATAGAAGTATAATTCCAACGATAACCTTTAGGATGATTGGTGTTCGGATAGCTACGGATAACCTCCTTGCCGAGTCGCTTGATGTCGAACATTGCCAAACCTCCCCCCAGAACTCAACACGGCGTTGCCACCATATTTCGTTTTGGAAAGTAGAAGTACTGGTATTGCCATAAGCTTCATTATGAGTTCCATAGACATAGCTTGCATCACGTTACTGACCAAAAGCAGTCAACAATGCAATACCTTCGGCTTCACGGCCTGCCTGCATACCTACAGCTTCGGCTTCAATCAGTTTCATTTCTTCTACACGCATCAAAGGAACTGATACACTGAAACCTACATATTGGTTCTCATGACCAGCTGCACCGCCGTTAGCACGGAACTTCAATGAAAGTCCTCCTACGGTCTTAGCCTCACTAGCTGCACCGGCAGCCAATACACGTTCTGGATAATCTGAATAAGCCGATAGGGCAGCTATTGCATCATCACCCTTCAGGCTATTGATACTGAAATCCACAAAGCATTGCTTACGGCAGTCTGTTGCACCAATAGTTTCGTAAAGGTGACGGTCAATCTGTTTAGGAGAACCGTAATTGGAGGCATAGCCTGCACCTTTTACTTCAAGTACCATCCAAGATGCCCAAGAAGAGTCTCCATCATTAAACTTAATATTGGGGTCGTCTGATTTGTATTGCAGTGCGAACATCCAAGCATTATTGGGAGTATTGAAACCGGTCTCGCGGTCAATGTATTCAGCAGGAGTAAGCACTGTATATCCGTTCATGGCTAATTTGGCATACTTCTCAGCATTGGCCCAGTCTTCCATAGCCTGATAAGCACGGGCTTTCAATCCGTATACTACCGAAAGGTCGGGCGTATACTTGTCCGAACGCTTGTAGCTAGCCAGGAAAGTCTCTGCCTTGTCGAGGTCGGATAGAATATATCCGAACATTTCCTCATTCGTAGCCCGCGGATTATTGGCTAAATCAGCTAACGAAGTTTTCTCTGTTACATAAGGTACGGTCTCTGCCGCCTTGTCTGCCGCATAATTCTTATTGGCATACATACGGGTTAAATCCAGGTAGAACATAGCACGCATGGTATAGGCAATACCCACTCCACTCTTATGCTCTTCAACAGGCTCTTCGCCGGCCAACGTAATCACAGTGTTACAGTTCTTAATCCAACCATAGTAATAAGTCCATGACATCTGGCTATGCGCATAACCCGGGCCAAGACTTACATCATAGCTATACCAGGAATTAAACCACTCGGCATTCGAAGTAGTGGCTAAGGCTATATCTTGCCCCATCATATCCCGCATCAAGAAGAAAGTGGGGTAACCAAAGTCATTCGCATCATAATCACTACCACTATAAGTAAATTGTCCGGCAAGTGTGGAAGTCAATGAGCCCACAAAGTTATCAAATGCTCCCGGGGCATTGCCCGCCTGGTCGCCGGTAATGGTCTAGTTCTGCGGGAATGTTTCTTCGATACAACTCGTTGCCAGAGTTAATATTCCGGCAATAGCTGCTAATGATATTATTAATTTCTTCATATTTCTTTTTATTTTGATGATTTTAGAATGTAACCTGAACACCGCCCGATATATTACGTATCGGAGAATAAACGTTTACACTATTTTCATTACCTTCGAAAGAGTAACGGGGATCCAATCCCTTGCGAGCCGACCAGAAGCCCAGGTTCTCTCCGGCAGCATACACCCGAATCTTAGCAACACTCTTCAAGAGCTTCTTGGGCAATGTGTAGCCAACGGTGAAAGACTGGAAGTTGAGGTAACTGGCACTCTCCATCCAACGGTCGGAAGCAGCACTAGTATAAAGATCACCATATTGCCAGCGAGGAATATTGCTGGATGTATTTTCAAGACTCCATGATTTCACGTAATCTTTGTGGAAATTGTTACCACCGTTACCGCCAAGGGAACTGGGAGTCATCAATGATTTGTAGCGTATGTCATATACCTTACCGCCAAGTTGGTAGTCGAAGCTGGCCGATGCATCGAAATCACCCACACGGATTGAAGTACTAAATCCACCAAACAATTTAGGAAGCACGGTTTTTGCTTATAGCGTGTAGCCTGACTGAAGTCAGTTGTTGTAAATGAGTGGTTCTTACCCGGCTTGCTGTTCAGGATAGCTTTGCCATCTGCTCCAACAAAGTCTTCATCCACCCAATAGAGAGCTTCACCCTTTTCGTTCAGACCTGCGTATTCTGCCATGAAAGGAGTGTAAAGTTCACCACCCACTTCAAACCAGTTCTGATAAGTACGTGCGTCATTGGAAGAAATAAAACCTCCGTTATCGACAATCTTTGATTCAGGCAAGCTGAGGATTTTAGTCTTATTATGTGAGAAATTGGCAGAAAGGCTCCAATCTACCAAGCGATTACGCACAATTGCTCCCGTCAAAGCCAGTTCCACACCTGTGTTGCGGATGTCACCAATGTTGCCATAGTAACCACGAGAACCTGCAGATTCCGGTACGGATAACCAGAAAAGCAAATCGGTAGTCTTCTTGGTATAGAAATCGATACCACCGGTTAAACGACCTTTCCAGAAGCTAAATTCAACACCGGCATTGATGTCGGTAGTGGTTTCCCACGTAATATCGGGATTACCAATCTGGTAGAAAGAAGGAGACATGGTGGAGTCATTCACCTTTGTCAACGTATAAAGGCCTGCATAGGCGTAGTTACCAATGTTATCATTACCTTGTTGACCGACAGAGAACTTCAACTTCAACATGTCAATCCACGTATAGTTTTCAAGGAAACTTTCCTTTGAAAGAGGCCATGCAGCACCTACCGACCAGAAGTTACCCCAACGATGGTCTTTTGCAAAACGTGAAGAAGCATCGCGATGATAGGATGCCGAAGCATAATACTTTTCGCTATAATTGTATTGTGCACTACCAAAATATCCTTCTACATTGTATTCGGTGGTATATGACTTAATATCATTCATAGTTGCAAAAGCATTGAGTTCAGTGATATCAGGCGAGAAGCCACCGAGTTTCTGAGCACCCAGGTATTTTGTTTTTATCTTGTAATACTCATGTCCCAACATAACATTTGCGCTATTCTTACCGAAGTCTTGGAAGTAGGTAAGCGACTGTACATTGTTGGTACGCATATTAGTAGTAGAAGCCTTAGTGAGTTTGCCGCCCGCCGAAGCCGAAGGGCCTTCCAATTGATTCTGATAAT
This sequence comes from Bacteroides sp., assembly GCA_021203515.1. GTDB lineage: Bacteria > Bacteroidota > Bacteroidia > Bacteroidales > Bacteroidaceae > Bacteroides. Next base: position 5,505 of record JAJQAY010000116.1, read on the forward strand.
CAGACTCATTGGTCTGTCCGAAGATAACAGTGCTTGTTACATTGGTCTTCAAGAAACTGGTGATATTGACATCTGCCAGAAAGGTCCCGTTCAATTGGTCACCAGTATTCTTCAATTGATTATAGCGGTTAGCACCCAACGGGTTACCTGTTGCCAGGAAAGGACGGGTTACACCGTAACCGGTAGAGGCGATACCATAATCATACATGTCATTGCCATTCCCGCTCTTCTTTATCATAACATTGCCATTCCCGTCTACCACACGCACAAATGCCGGATAGATAGGAGCCATCATACTGGTGAAGTACATCAAGTTACCGGCACCTAAGCTAGTGTCAAGGTTCGGGTTTGATTCTGTATTAGAGTGGATATAGGCCACGTTAGCACCAACCTTAGACCACTTATTTAGCTGATGATCGGCCTTAATACGTGCACTCAAACGGTCGAAACTGGAGTACTCGATAACACCGTCTTCATTCAGATAGCCCAAACTGGCATAGAATGAGGAACGGTCAGTGCCGCTGGTCACACTAATATTGTATTCCTGACGCAAAGCACTCTTATAGGCCAAGTCTGTCCAGTCGTCAGCCGTCATATAGTATTCGGTACCATTGCTGGTATATCTACGTCCAAGCGTAGCTGCCGGATTCAGTTTACCATTCGTACCGATTAATTGCTGCCCCTGAGGAACTGCATATGCATTGTATGCCAGTTCTTTAAGCATCAAGTTATTGGCATTCAGATTAGCACTTGCTGGATTTTGTCCCTGAGCAGTATAGTAATTGTAAATCTGTGAGTAATACGCCTCATAATATTCACCCGGGTCGGTAATTGCATCATAGTCTTGTACTCCACGCGTATTCACGCCCCATTTCATATCTACATTTATCATAGCAGACTGAGACTTACCTTTCTTTGTAGTAATGATAATGACACCGGCAGTACCACGAGCACCATAAAGAGCAGCAGATGCAGCATCCTTCAATACGGAGATAGATTCAATATCACTTTGAGGTATGTTGGAAAGACTAGCTGTATAAGGAGCACCATCCACGATAACCAACGGATCAGTGTTAGCGTACATAGAAGCAATACCACGGATATTAATAGAACCGCCGCTTGAACCGGGAGCACCCGAACCACCACGCATTTGCAGACCGGCAACTGAACCAACCAAAGCGTCTGCAACGTTTGTAGTAATACGCTTGGATAACTCCTCGGTACCAACTACCGAAGCCGAGCCGGTAAATGCTGATTTCTTAGCTGTACCAAAAGCTACAACCATAACCTCATCAAGTACTTGTGAATCAGACTTCAAAATCACTCTTACTGTCGGTTTTATCGCCACTTCTTGTGACTGCATTCCAACAAAAGAGACTAGCAAAGTCTTCGCAGAACTACAAGGCGTATATA
>JAJQAY010000111.1 GCA_021203515.1 Bacteroides sp.
ATAAAGATACAACCTTTATTTGAATTATGCAAGATTAAAACAGGCAATTCCGATTAATTATTAACTTTGCACCCAACAACGTATAACTTATAACTCATAACTTATAACTCAAGAAATGCTCACCTTCCCCAACGCCAAGATAAACTTAGGGCTGAATATCACAGAGAAACGCCCGGACGGATACCATAATCTGGAGATGATATTTTACCCTATCCCGGTAGAAGATGCACTGGAGATTAATGTGCTGAACGAAGAGAATGGAAAATACCGGCTGCACCAGGCGGGCTTGGAGATTGCCGGAGAGGCGGAAAGCAATCTGGTGGTGAAAGCCTACAAGTTGCTGAATGAAGCCTTCGGTTTGCCACCGGTGGATATTCATCTGTTCAAGCATATCCCCTCGGGCGCGGGACTGGGCGGAGGTTCGGTAGATGCCGCCTTCATGCTGAAGGTGCTGAACGGGAAGTTCGAACTCGGACTGTCTGACGAAGCACTGGGAGAGTACGCCGCCCGGCTGGGAGCCGACTGCGCTTTCTTTATCCGGAACGCACCGACTTATGCGGAAGGCATCGGCAACCTCCTCTCTCCTATCTCCTTGTCACTGAAGAATTATCAGCTTTGGTTGGTGAAGCCGGATATATTCGTATCAACACGGGATGCATTCTCACAAATCAAGCCGCATCGTCCGGCAAAATCGCTGAAAGAGATTGTGCAACTGCCCGTGGAAGAATGGAAGGAGTGCATGGTGAATGACTTTGAAGAAAGCATATTTCCGCAATTTCCCGCCATCGGAGAGATAAAGGAGGAAATGTATCGGCAAGGGGCGGTTTATGCATCGATGAGCGGTTCGGGTTCATCGGTCTACGGACTATTCAAAGCGGACGTCGTGCTGCCGGAGGTTGATTTCGGAGAAAAGGCATTCGTGTACAAAGGAGTATTGACCGTTTAGGGTGTCGGCCCGTCTCCGCTAAACAAAAGACCTCAAGGTTGTTCTAACCGCAAGAAATAAAGACAACTTTGATTATGAGAAAAATCGGATTTTATTTAGTGGCAGGGTTGCTATTGCTATTCTCCACTTCTTCCTTTGCCGTAGGGCTTCCTGCAAAGATACAGAGTGCTTTTCAGAAGATGTATCCACATGCCACCGATGTGGAATGGGAGCAAATGGCGGGTTGCTACGTTGCGGAATTCATTCAGGACAATCAGGAAATAGACGTGTGGCTGGACGAGAACGCCCGTTGGGTGATGACGGAAACGGATGTGGAGTCGCTGGAGAAAGTTCCGGCTCCGGTGGCGGAAGCATTTATGGGCAGCACTATGGCAGCCATGAGGCTGAAAGACGTAAGGATTATCACCTTCCCCAGCATCCCACGGTGATTGTTATCGAAGTGGAAGAGTATAACTCCGACGAAGAATTCCAATTATTCTATGCACCGGACGGGAAACTGCAAAAAGCACTGGATGTGAGCGGACTGGGAGGAGAAATTTATCCAGGACTGTTTTAATAGTTATGAGTTATAAGTTATGAGTGATCTGTTGATATTTGCGCTACATATCTTGTCAATTGCATAACAACATCAACGAATCACTCATAACTTATAACTCACAACTCAATACACCTCCACTTTCGCAGCAATACGTTTCGTCTTGTCACGCAGCGCGTCGAGGTCGCTGCCCAACGGTGCATAGCATAGTACAACACCCATACGGCGGTTGACGCGGGTGGTGGGCTTGCCGAAGATGCGCAGGTAGGTATCCTCTTCTGCCGTCACTTCCTCAAGTCCCCGATAGTTGGGGCGTTCCTGGCTGGCGATGGGCGAAAGGATAACGGCACTCGCTCCTATCCTCTCCTGCTTGATGCCCGGGATAGACAGACCCAGTACGGCACGCAAGTGAAGTTCGAACTCGTTGAGGTTCTGTGTTCCTGCCAGAGTCACCATGCCCGTATCATGAGGACGCGGAGACAGTTCGGAGAAATAAACTCCGTTTTCGTGACTGAGAAAGAACTCTACACCCCACAAGCCGGCACCGGTCAATGCACGGGTCACCTTCTCCGCCATATCCTGCGCCTCCTTCAAGTGAGCGGGGTCGATATGTGCAGGCTGGAAACTCTCGCGATAGTCACCACCTTTTTGTACGTGTCCGATGGGCGGGCAGAACAAGGTAGGTCCGTTCTTCTGGGTAACGGCGAGCAGCGTTATTTCACTGTCAAATTTAATAAACTCTTCAATGATAAGTTCTTTAATATCACCACGGCTGCCGTTGTAACCATATTCCCACGCATGTTCCAGTTCGTCGGCACTCTTCACGAGCGACTGTCCTTTGCCCGAGGAAGACATCAACGGCTTCACCACACAAGGGAAGCCAATCTTTTCGGCAGCAGCTTTCAACTCTTCCAATGACTTGGCATAGAAATACTTGGCAGTCTTCAAGCCCAGTTCCCGAGCAGCGAGGTCGCGGATAGCCTTGCGGTTCATGGTGAAGTTCACCGCACGCGCACTGGGCACCACCTGAATGCCTTCTTTCTCGAAGTCGTACAGGCGTTCCGTACGGATGGCTTCAATCTCCGGAACAATGATGTCCGGCTGATGTTTACGCACCACGCGCTCCAAGGCGTCACCGTCCAGCATGCTGAACACTTCACATTCATCCGCCACCTGCATGGCCGGTGCTCCGGCATACGAGTCGCAGGCGATGATATATTGACCTTTGCGTTGGGCGGAAATCACAAACTCCTTACCTAATTCTCCTGAACCTAATAGTAAAATCTTTTTCATTAATATCTTGTTTTGAAATATTTTCTGAGGAGTTAGAAGGAGTTAAAGGGAGTTATCACTCTGCTCCGCTCCGTTGAGGAGTTAAAGGCCAATAGTCTTATAGTCATTAGCAGCACTATCGGCCTCTAACTCCTTAGCCCGCTTTGGCGGGCAATAACTCCTTCTAGCTCCCTTTAACTCCTTTCTTTTATTGATGTTGTTCTCTCAACAAGTCATTCACCGTCTTCACCGGATTGAAAGTTGTCAGAGGTACTTCTACAAATACCGTATTCCAGTCGCTCATAGCACCGTTCCAAAGTCCAGGAAGTTCCAGCGCTTTGAGGTCTTTGCCGTTCTTCGACTTATAGGAAATGAAGCCCGTAGCCTTGTCCACAAACTTCACGAGGTCGAACTTATATCCCTTATAGTCGCGCACGGCGCAAACCAAATCCACCGGATTGAAATGCGTGCCTTTTTCGAACATTTCCTTTTTCTCGGGGTCGTTCATGTCAATCTGCGAACTTTCGAGGATTTGCAGGGAAATAGTGCCGTCACTGTTATAAGCAAGGAACGGACCGCCACCCGGCTCGCCCACGTTCTTCACCATACCGCAGACACGCATCGGACGATTGAGTTTCTCTTTCAGGTAAATCACCAGTTCGGCATCTTCCAGATTCTTCGTCTCCGGGTTCTTGCAATACAACTTCTTCTGCAAGAAATGCAGGATATCAAGAATTTGTTCGTGCGTATATTTGCCGCTATCCAGCAGTTGCAGATAAGCGAATGCCTGCTGTTGCAAGACAATGAGCACACCGACAATCAACTTCTTATATAATACGGTGTCGCCTTTCAACTTGTCGGGCACTACATTGTCGATGTTCTTGATAAAAATCATATCGGCATCGAGGTCGTTCAGGTTCTCAATCAACGCACCATGACCGCCGGGACGGAACAGCAACTTACCATTGTCGCGGAACGGATGGTTCTCCATATCGGCAGCAACCGTATCCGTGCTGGGCTTTTGCTCGGAAAAAGTTATATTATAATCCACTCCGTACTTCTTGGCATAAGCGGCAGCCTTTTCATCGACCAGTGCTTTGAACAGCGCACGATGTTCGGGCGATACCGTGAAATGAACATTTACCTTACCGTTCTTGTTGGCGGCATACAGCGCACCTTCCACCAGATGTTCTTCGAGCGGCGTGCGGCTTCCGTCCTCGTATTTATGGAATTTCAACAGACCTTTGGGGAGCGCTCCGTAGTTCAGTCCGGCAGCTTCGAGCAATGCAGCAACCACCGCTTTGTAGTTTCCGGCAGCCAGCAGGGCGGGAATATCCTTTCCCTCGTTCTTCCGGCAAACGTCGTTCAGGTCGTTGTAGAAAGCAAACTTCTCTATCTTCTCGAAGAATGTTTTCTCAAATCCCGTCTGAGGCGCATCATAGTCGGCTCCAAGAAATTCGAATAAATTCTTGAACATTCGGCTTGCAGCACCCGAAGCCGGAACAAACTTCACCACTACCTTGCCCGTCTGTGTATATGCTTCCCACGCGTCCAAATATTTCTTTTGCTCATCGGTATCCGGAGCCAATATACCCTGTTCCACTGATGCGGCGGCAAACAACTTCAAATACGGGAAACCTTTCTCGAAACATGCCAACTGTTCGGCTATCTGTTCTTCAGATATACCCTTCTTAGCCAGCAACTCTTTGTCTTGGAGTGTTATCATACTATCTAAATTTATTAATTGATGCCCAAAAATACAAAAAAAAACCACAAGCGCTGTCAAGAAAAAGAAGAAAAAACTACCTTTACAGCACAAAATACGGACAATTATGGAAACAGATGAATTTTTCACTACTGAGGAGAAGCGGTTACTCTTCTCCCTGTACAGAAAATTACTGCAACTTTCCGGAGAAACGCTCCTGAAAGGTGATTGCAAGAAACTGAAAACACATCTAGTCAACTCTATACAAAATAACCACATACAGCGGGGTATCTTCGGTCTGAACCCGGTCATCAAGGACATGCAGACCGCTACCATCGTGGCAGAAGAAATAGGCATGAAGCGCGCCTCCATCCTGGGGCTGATGCTTCACGACTCTGTACGTTGCGGCACTTGCACCACCGAAGAGGTGGAGCGAAATTACGGTGAGGATGTGGCAGGCATTATACGCGGCCTTATCCGTGTCAACGAGCTTCACTCCAAAAGCCCGACCATCGAGTCGGAGAACTTTCGCAACCTGTTGCTGTCCTTTGCCGAGGATATGCGCGTCATTCTTATAATGATTGCCGACCGCGTGAACATCATGCGGCAGATAAAGGACTGCAAGAACGACGAAGCCCGCAAGCAGGTTGCCAACGAAGCCGCCTATCTGTATGCCCCCCTCGCCCACAAGCTAGGCTTGTACAAGCTGAAGTCGGAGTTGGAAGACCTTTCGCTGAAGCACACCGAGAAGGATGTATATTACCATATCAAGGAGAAGCTGAACGAAACGAAGGCTTCACGCGACAAGTACATCGCTGCCTTCATCGCCCCGATACAGAAGAAACTGGAAGACGCCGGACTGAATTTCCACATCAAGGGACGCACCAAGTCCATTCATTCCATCTACCAGAAGATGAAGAAGCAGAAGTGCCCCTTTGAAGGTGTGTACGACTTGTTTGCCATCCGCGTGATACTGAACTCTGACTATGAGAAAGAGAAGTTGGAGTGCTGGCAGGCTTATTCCATCGTGACGGATATGTACCAGCCGAACCCCAAACGCTTGCGCGACTGGCTGTCCGTGCCCAAGAGCAACGGATATGAGTCGCTGCACATCACCGTGATGGGCCCCGAAGGAAAATTGGTGGAGGTGCAGATACGTACCGAACGCATGGACGACATTGCCGAGCGCGGTCTTGCCGCCCACTGGCGCTACAAAGGCGTGAAGGGTGAAAGCGGACTGGACGAATGGCTGACATCCGTGCGCGAAGCTCTGGAGAACTCGGACAGCAACGGGTTGGAAGCTATGGACCAGTTCAAACTGGACTTATACGAGGACGAGGTATTCGTCTTCACGCCTAAAGGGGACTTGTTCAAGTTGGGCAAAGGTTCTACGGTACTCGACTTCGCATTTCATATTCACAGCAAGCTGGGATGCAAGTGCATCGGCGCCAAAGTGAACGGAAAGAATGCGCAGTTGAAGCAGGTATTGCAAAGCGGCGACCAGGTGGAAATCATGACGTCGAACACGCAAACGCCGAAACAGAACTGGCTGAATATCGTCACTACTTCGAAAGCCCGCACCAAGATACGGCAGGCATTGAAGGAAATGGCTTCGCGCCAGCACGCATTTGCCAAGGAAACACTGGAACGCAAGTTCAAGAACCGGAAGATAGAGTATGATGAGGGTACGATGATGCGCCTCATCAAGCGGCTCGGCTTCAAGGTGGTGACGGACTTCTATCAGAGCATTGCCAACGAGCAACTCGATGTGAACGACATCATAGACAAGTACCTCGAACAACAGAGGCGTGAGAACGACACGCACGATGATATTACCTACCGCAGTGCGGAGGGCTACAACCTGCAACCCACCCTGCCGGAAGAAACAAGCACCAAAGAGGATGTGCTCGTCATCGACCAGAACCTGAAAGGACTGGACTTCAAGCTGGCGCGTTGCTGTAATCCCATCTACGGGGATGAGGTATTCGGCTTTGTCACCGTGAGCGGCGGCATCAAGATACACCGCCAGGACTGCCCGAATGCAAGCGACTTGCGGGAACGTTTCGGTTATCGTATCGTAAAGGCGCGTTGGGCAGGGAAGTCACAGGGAACGCAGTATCCTATTATGCTGCGTGTGGTGGGACACGATGATATAGGTATCGTTACCAATATCACGTCTATTATCTCGAAAGAGACGGGCATCACGCTGCGAAGTATCGGCATAGATTCGCATGACGGATTATTCTCAGGTACGCTGACGGTGATGGTGGGCGATACGGGAAGGCTAGAGGCGCTTATCAAGAAGCTGAGAACGGTGAAGGGGGTGAAACAGGTTGCGAGAAACTAAAAGATGTTTTACATTTGCAAGAGTAACTTAATTCCCCTCCTCTTGGGAGGAGGGGTGCCCAAAGGGCGGGGGTGGTAGGTTAATAGATAAATG
>JAJQAY010000012.1 GCA_021203515.1 Bacteroides sp.
GGTTTACCTGCACAGTTGGCTGATCCGCTTCTTTCATACAACAAAAATAAGCATTCAACCGTACTTTATATGAATCTGCAAATCTAAGGGAGGTAAGTGTCCGGTAAATGCAAGGCGCTGATTTATAGAGAATGAGATGAATTTCAGTTCCCCGTGTGTTCAAGCCAGTTCCTCAGTTCACCTGAAAAATAAACGGTGGGAAATCCTGTGTATTCAAGTACATTTCTCTATCTTTACGCCTTCTAACCTGAATAACTCCTACCATGAATAATGTAGGCTAACTGATAAATATCTCATAGTATGGAACAGACACTCTCCCAAACCCGAGCTGCGCAACACATCGTCTGGCTGGACGTAGCCCGCTTGGTAGCCATGTTTACGGTAGTTTGCTGCCACAGTGCAGACCCTTTTAATTTCTATCCGGGCACGTCGCCCGACATTGCCGACATCAAGTTTTGGGGAGCCGCCTACGGGTCGATACTTCGCCCCTGCGTGCCGCTGTTCGTCATGATTTCCGGTGCGCTGCTGCTGCCCGTGCGTGGCGATGCATCCGTGTTCTACAAGAAACGTATCCCGCGCGTGTTCTTCCCGTTCATCATCTGGTCGGTGGTCTACAATCTCTTTCCGTGGCTGACGGGCGTACTGGGCTTGGACCCGCGCATCATCCTCGATTTCTTCCCCTATTCGGGCGAAGAAGTGATGAGGCAGTCCTTGGCGGTGAGTCTGGGATATATCGGGGAGATACCTTTCAACTTCTCTCTGCTGGCTGTCCACATGTGGTACATCTACCTGTTGATAGGGCTTTATCTCTATCTGCCGATATTCTCGGCATGGGTGGAGAAGGCATCGGAGCGTGCCAAGTTGTGGTTTTTTGGCGGCATGGGGAGTGACGTTGCTATTACCTTATTATAATGAATATGTGTCGCAATACCTTTGGGGCAGTTGCTCGTGGAATGCGTTCGGCATGTTGTACTACTTTGCCGGGTTCGACGGCTACCTGCTGCCGGGCATTATCTGAGAAATCACGATTGGAGTGGACGGCAATTTGCCGTAGCGGGCATTCCGATGTTCCTTGCAGGGTATGCGGTGACGTTCTTCGGCTTCCGCCACATCACGGCCTTGCCCGAATATACGGACGAAATGCTGGAACTGTTCTTCACCTACTGCTCGCTGAACGTGGTGATGATGACTATCCACGTATTCATGCTGTGCAAGCGGGCGAACGTTCAATCGGAAAAGGTCAGGAAAGCGCTGGCTAACCTGACCTTATGCGGTTTCGGCATCTATATGATACACCACTTCTTTACCGGGCCGAGCGTGGTGCTGATGCGTGCCATCCATGTACCCATCCCGTTGCAGATACCTTGCGCGGCAGTGGTTGCGTTCGGTGTTTCGTGGTTGCTCGTATCTACGGCCTACCGTTGCTTCGGCAGGAAGACGAAGTGGGTACTGGGATAAGTGTGCCTTATTCCAGATACTTATCCACCTTTCCGCTGATTTGCAGCAGAGATATTTCGCACAGTTTCGTGTCGTACTCCGCCGAGAGGATGCGCTCTTCCGCATCCAGCAGGCTCTTTTGTGCTTCGCGCATCTCGATACCCGAGAGGTTGCCGAGCATATAGCGTTCCATCGCGATTTCATGGTTCTCCTTGGCGGCAACGAGGTTCTGCCGTTCGAGGTTCAGCATTTGCAGGTTGTTCTGATAGGCTTGCCACAAGTTGCTGAGGTCAGCGCGCAGGGCTTGTTCCAACTGTTCCCGTTGGAGGCGCGCGTTCTGGACGGCAATGCGGGAGTTGCGACGTTCGCGCTTCCGGTTGCCGTCGAAGAGGTTGAAGCCCACGGTGACACCGATGTTCAGCCCAAGGTTGCTACGGCGGCTGTTGGCGGAAATATCATATTTGTTCAGCGTGTAACCGTAGCCTCCGTTCATCTTCAGATAGGGATAGTCGCGGGAGGTCACCTTCTTGTAGTCCAATTGTGCGAGGATATTGTTCTGTTCCGCCCTCAACAAGGAAGCATTGGTTTGCAGGGTGGCGTTCCACAGTTCTTCAAAGTCCAGTTGGGCGCTCACGTTGATGAGGCTGTCCTGAATGATGAAGGGATGGTCTACGTCTTCGTTTGCCATAAGTTCGTTCAACTGGATGCGGGAGGTGTGCAGCAATTCCTGTTGTTTCATGTATTGCGCACTGTCGGCGTTGAAGTCCACCTTTGCCTGCTGGTAGTCTAGCCGCGAGAAGCTACCGATGTGGAAACGCTCTTCCACGATGCGCATGCGCTCTTTGGAGAGGGACACGGCGTAGCGGAAGTTCATCAGGCGGATTTTCTGCTGCACGTAGTTGTAATATTCGGCGGCGATATTGGCTATCAGGTCTTCGATGGTGATGCGGGTATTGGTTTCACCCTGCCGTTCCAGTTCTTTCAGCTTCTGATAGTTAGCGGTGATGTTGAAGCCGTCGAAGATGGTCCAATTCAGGTTGATGCCCGCGTTGAGGGTCTGGTTGAAGACACCGTTCTCGGAGATGGTTTCACCGGTGGCGCGCACTTTGGTGTCGGTGTTGTCCAGTGTCCCCTTGTAGCCGGCCGAAAGGTCGAGTGTGGGCAGATAGCCTGCATTGGCCACGGTGGCATTGTTCTTGCTCACCTGCTGTTCGTTGCGGGTTATGCGCAGGGAGTAGTTGTTCTGGAGGCCGAGTTCGAGACACGACTTCAAGGTATAAGTGGGCAGGGGCTGCGCCTGGAGGGCGCCCCCTATACATGCAATGGTGATGAAAGATAAGATGGTACGTTTCATACTTCTTCCGGTTTTCTTCGATTGGTAGATATATAACTGTAAATGGTGGGAACGATGTACATCGTCAGCAGCGTGGATACGAGCATGCCGCCCACAACTGTCGTACCCATGGCGATACGCTGGTTGTAACCTTCGCCCGTGGCGAAGGCCAGCGGTATCAGGCCCAATATGGTGGAGGCGCTTGTCATCAGGATGGGGCGCAGACGTTGCAGGGCGGCGTCTTTGATGGCCTGCATCTTGTCCTCACCCGCTTCCTGCTTCTGGTTGGCGAACTCCACAATCAGGATACCGTTCTTCGCCACCATACCAATCAACATAATGATACCGATTTGGCTGAATATGTTCATCGTGATGTTGCCGAAATACATGAATACCAGTGCGCCGGCAATGGCGAGGGGCACCGTCAACATGATAATCAGCGGGTCTTTGAAACTCTCGAACTGCGCGGCGAGGATGAGGTAAATCAGCAGGATGGCCAGGATGAAGGCGAACATCAGGCTCGAAGAACTCTCGCGATACTCCTTGTAGTCGCCGGTGAGGGCGGTGCGGAAGGTGTCGTCCAGCGTCTCCCGGGCTATCTTGTCCATCTCGTCCAGGCCCTGTCCGATGGTCTTGCCGTCGGCAAGTCCGGCAGAGATAGTGGCGGCCACGAAGCGGTTGTAGCGGTATAGTTGGGGTGGGGCGATGCCGCCCGTCAGTTCGATGAGGTTGTCGAACTGCACCATGTCGCCCTTGTCGCTGCGGATGTAGATGCCTTTCAGGTCGGCGGGCTTGTTGCGTTGTTGGCGGTTGATTTCGCCTAATATCTCATACTGTTTTCCGTTCATATAGAAGTAGCCCATGCGCTGGCCGCTTAGTCCGTATTGCAAGGTCTGCGCAATGTTGCGGGTGCTGACGCCCATGATGCTTGCCTTGTCGCGGTTGATGTTGATACGCGCCTCCGGCTTGCTGAACTTTAGGTTGACGTCCGCCATCTGGAATACCGGGTTCTCGTAGACCTTTGCCATGAACTTGGGGAGTATCTCTTGCAGCTTCTCGATGTTCGTGGCTTGTAATACATACTGCACCGGCATACCGCCGCGTCGTCCGCCGAACGAGGATGACTGTTGCACGAAGGAGCGTGCCATCGTCTTCTTCTGTACCGCCAGCGATAGCTTTTCGGCAACTTCCATCTGTGTATAGTCACGGTCTTGCATGTCCTTCAGGGTGATGCGCACGTTACCGCTACCACTGGATACGCGGGCGGTTACGGCTTCGGCATCCGGCACGATGGAGTCTACCAGTTGGTTGATGTCTTCCGTGTAGTCGCGGATATATTCGTAGGTGATGCCCTCGGCGCCGCGCGTGTTGATGCTGATTTGCGAACGGTCTTCCAGAGGCGCCATTTCGGCAGGGATATGGTTCCAAAGGTAACCGATGATGATAACAGTCAGCAGTACGAAAGGCAATGCAATCCAACGCTTGCGCAGCAGCGCGGCAAGGGAGCGGCTGTATAGGTGGTTCAACCCCTCAAAGAATGGCTCGGTCTTGCGATAGAACCAACTTTGCTTTTCTCGTTTCACCAGCAGTTTGGTTGCCAGCATCGGCGTGAAAGTCAGTGCGGCAAACGATGAAATAATCACCGAGCCGGAGACTACGATGCTGAACTCGCGGAACAAGCGTCCCGTCATACCGTCCATGAACACGATGTGGAAGAACACCGCTACCAGCGTGATGGTGGTGGAGATGACGGCGAAGAAGATTTCTTTGGCTCCTTCGATGCCGGCTTCCTTCGGTGGCATTCCTTTCTCGATGCGGACGTAGATGTTCTCCGTCATTACGATGGCGTCGTCCACCACAAGCCCCACCGCCAAGATGACGGCAAGCATGGAGAGTACGTTGATGGAGAAGCCCGCCAGGTACATCACGAAGAACGCACCGATGAGCGAAACGGGAATTACGATGCAGGGCACCAGTGTGACGCGCCAGTCGCGAAGGAACAGGAAGATGATGATGATGACGAGGACGAATGCCTCGTACACCGTCTGCTTCACCTCGTTGATGGAGGAACGGATGAACTTGGTATTGTCGAAACCATAGTTGTAGTGCACGTCGTCCGGCAGGTCTTTCTGCATCTTCTCCATACGTTCGTACACGGCGTCGGCTATCTGGATGTGGTTGGCACCCGGTTGCGGAACGACTACGATACCTACCATCGGCACGCCGTTCATCTTCATGTAACTCTTGATGTCCGCCGGACCCAGTTCGGCACGTCCGATGTCGCTGAAGCGGACGATGCGGTTGCCGTCTTCCTTCAATATCAGGTTGTTGAACTCTTCTGCGGTGTGCATCAGGCCGAGGGTGCGGATGGTTAGCTCGGTGGTGTTACCTTCGATACTGCCCGAAGGAAGTTCCACGTTCTCCTTGTCCACGGCGTTCTTCATGTCGATGGGAGTGATGCCGTAGCCGGACATCTTGATGGGGTCTAGCCACAGACGCATGGAGTAGCGCTTCTCTCCCCAGATGCTTACGCTGCTGACATCGGCAATCGTTTGGAGCTGTTCTTTGACGGTGAGGTCGGCTATCTCGCTCAGCTCCAGCAGGGAACGCTTATCGCTTTGCAGGGCGACCATCAGGATAGGCGTAGCGTCCGCATCGGCCTTGGACACGGTGGGAGGGTCACAGTCGCGGGGAAGATAACGTTGGGCGCGCGACACTTTATCGCGCACATCGTTGGCGGCCGTTTCGAGGTCGACGGAGAGTTCGAACTCTACCGTAATGCGTGAGGAGCCTTGCTGGCTGACACTGGAAAGGGAGCGGATGCCCGGGATACCGTTGATGTTCTGTTCCAGCGGTTCGGTAATCTGGTTTTCGATGACATCGGCGTTTGCACCGTGGTAGGAGCAAGACACGGATATGATGGGATTATCCACCGACGGATACTCGCGGACACCGAGGTAACTGTATCCGATGAAACCGAAGAGTAGGATAATGAGCATTAATACCGTGGAGAGTACCGGGCGCCGTATGCTTAATTCGGAAATGTTCATATTAATTAGTTTTGAGTTAAATGGGAATTTATTGAAACGCAGATTAACGCAGATTTTCGCAGATTATAAGGCTGCGCTATCTTAGATATAAAATTCTTTGCGAAAATCTGCGTTAATCTGCGTTTCAATTATAACTCGCCAAATTATCATTTATTTCATTTTTATTTCAATTCTCAATTCACTACGTCCAACGTCACCGGCAATCCTGTGCGGAGTTGCAGCGTTCCCGAAGTAATGATTGTATCTCCCGCACTCAGTCCTTGCAACACTTGTACCTCGGCTTCCGTGCGGATGCCGGTAGTAATAGTTACAGGTTCTGCCTTTCCCGATTTATAGAGGAAAATCTTGTCTTTTCCCATCTCCGGCACAATCGCTTCGGAAGGTACGGCAATGGCATCTTTGATTTCATCCTTATTCAGCTTGATGCTGGCGTAACGTCCCGGCAGCACTGCACTGTTGGCATTGGGATAGAGGGCGCGGATGGTAAGGGTATGGGTAGTAGGGTCTATCTTTGATTCGCGTGCATAGACGGTGGCGTGGAAGGTAATCAGCTTTCCTTCGAGGCTGAAGTCCAGTCCGGCGCCCGCCTTTACGTCATTGGCATATCGTTCGGGAACAGCAAACTCCACCTTTAGCGGAGAAATCTTTGTCAGCTTGGCTACGATGGTGGTAGGAGAGGCATAGCTTCCCACGCTGACTTGGCGCAGACCGATGACACCATCGAATGGGGCACGTAGCTCGGTTTGGGCGATGTTGGATTCTATCAGGTCTATATCGGCATTCAGGGTAGCCAGTTCCGTCTTCACCTGTTCGTAGGCTTCCTTACTGACAGCATCCCTTTCCAGCAGGGCGTTCTGACGGAACACGCGGTCTTCCGCCAGTTTCAACTGGGTAACGAGTCTTTATAATTGGGCTTGCAGCGGCCGGCCGTTCACCTTGGCGAGCAACTGGCCCTTCTTGACGAAGCTGCCTTCTTCAAAGTTTATCTCGACAATCTTGCCCGATGTTTCGAAGGAGAGGTCTACCTCTTCATCGGGCAGCAGGCTACCGCTGATTTGTATCTCGTCTCGCAGCAGTTGCGGCTTTATGATTTTAGCGTTAACATTCAGCACTCTTTTTCCACCACGCTGGCCGGTCATTACCTTATCGGCAGCCGCCAGTTCTTCATTCTCTTTGGGAAGTTGGGAATAAATTCCCCAGCCTATCAGCCCGGCACCAACGAATATGATGATGCCCCATTCCACTCTCTTACTCATGTTGTAGTATTAGTAGTATGTAACAGTCCATTGATTTAGACTGAAAAGGTACGAAAAAGTTTAAAAAGGGAAGCGTTAAAAAAGGTGATAACTTATTTCATTTACAATTTACCATCTACAATGTACAATTTGGCTGCGCTGTGATGGTGTGTTGTTCAAGCTCGTTCAAGGGGATTTGTAAACACTACGCTCTGAATGACAGATAGTGCTGCTAATGATTGCAGAAGAGAAAATCTGCGTTAATCTGCGTTCAAAAAGAATAATCTGTATTTCAATCTGTGTTAATCCGTGTAATCTGTGGTGAAAAGTATCAGTACGCCGCCCTATATTTCCCCTCTTCCTTATCCTCCAGCATATTCAGATACGAAGTATAGCGTGACTCGCTGATGAAATGTTGCTCTACCGCCTCACGAACGGCACATCCCGGTTCATGGCGGTGGGTGCAATTGTTGTAGCGGCAACGGGCGGATGCCTTGAATATCTCCGGGAAGTAGTGTCCGATTTCTTCTTCCTCCATATCGAACGTGCCGAAACCTTTGATGCCCGGCGTGTCGATGATATAGCCATTTCCCGCTACGGGAAACATTTCGGAGAAGGTAGTGGTGTGCATACCTTTGTTATGGTAAGTAGACATTTCACCGGTTTTAATGTTCTGTTCCGGCAAGATGGCATTGATAAGCGTAGACTTGCCCACGCCCGAATGTCCGGAGAAAAGAGTAACCTTTTCTTTCAGTTCTTCTTTGATGGTATCGACACCTTCCCCTGTTTTGGCTGATATTTTGAAACAGGGATAGCCGATAGAGGTGTAGAGATTAATAAGCCCGTCCAGATAGCGGAGTTCATCTTCATCGTAGGTGTCCACCTTGTTGAAGATGATGTTGACCGGCACGCGATATGCCTCTGCCGATGCGAGGAAGCGGTCGATGAAAATAGTGGACGTCTCGGGATAGTTGATAGTAACAACCAACATGCACTGGTCGAGATTGGCGGCAAGGATATGAGATTGCTTGGATAAGTTGGACGAACGGCGGATGATATAGTTTCTGCGGTCTTCAATCTCGCTGATGAAAGCCGTGCCTTCCTGGTTTAGTATGATTTGCACGTAATCGCCTACGGCTACCGGGTTGGTACTTCGTATGCCTTTCAAACGGAAGTTACCTTTGATTTTACACTCAATGTCCCTTCCATCGTCAGTCCGTACCAAGTACCAACTCCCTGTATTTTTAATTACGAGTCCCCTCAAAATAGTTAAAAGTTGAGAGTTGAAAGTTGAAAGTTAAGAGAGTTGTGAGAGTTTGGCGTTATGACGACAACTTTCAACTCTCAACTTTCAACTTTCAACTAAATTTATACCGTCATGATTTCTTTGTCCTTTGCAGCCAGCATGTCATCAATTTGCTTGATGTACTTATCGTGGATTTTCTGCAATTTCTCTTCTCCGCCCTTCTGTGCATCTTCTGCCAGACCGTCTTTTACGGATTTCTTCAGAGCGTCGATGGCATCACGGCGTGCGTTGCGTACACTCACCTTTGCCGTTTCACCTTCACCTTTGCACCGCTTGGCCAGTTGTTTACGGCGTTCCTCCGTCAGCGGCGGAATACCGATGCGGATAATCTCACCGTTATTCTCAGGCATAATGCCGAGGCTGGAGTCGATGATAGCTTTCTCAATCACGCGGAACATGCTCTTGTCCCACGGCTTGATGGCAATGCTACGGGCATCCGGGGTAGTAACGGCAGCTACATTATTGATGGGAACCATACTTCCGTAAGAGTCCACGCGGATACCGTCCAACAAACGGATGTCTGCTTTTCCGGCACGGATGTGGGCCAATGCTTCTTCCAGATACATCACGGCCATATCCATAGCCTCTTGCGCTTCGTCTAAGATGTCTTTTACGTCTTTCATATGTTTTGTTTTAGGATTGCTTTGAATGTTGCAAATATAGTTGTTTCACCACAGATTACACAGATTTACACAGATTATTTTCTGGGGTAATCTGTGTAAATCTGTGTAATCTGTGGTGTTGTATCAGTTGTGCACCAGTGTGCCGATTTCTTCTCCTTGCATCACTTTCTTCAGATTGCCCACCGTATCCATGTCAAAAACAATGATAGGGAGGTTGTTTTCCTTGCACATGCAGGTGGCGGTGAGGTCCATCACTTTCAGTCCGCGTTTCAATACTTCATCGTAGGTGATGTCGTGGAACTTGGTGGCAGTGGGGTCCTTCTCCGGGTCGGCGGTGTAGATGCCGTCCACGCGCGTTCCTTTCAGCATGACGTTGGCTTCTATCTCGATGCCGCGCAGGCTGGAACCGGTGTCGGTGGTGAAGAACGGGTTACCCGTTCCGGCGGACATGATGACTACCTCGCCGGCTTCCATGCATTCGATGGCTTTCCACTTGTTGTAGAATTCGCCGATAGGCTCCATGCGCACGGCAGTCAGCACGCGTGCTTTCACACCGGCAGCCACTAAAGCCGAACTCAGTGCGAGGCTGTTGATGACCGTAGCCAACATTCCCATCTGGTCGCCCTTCACGCGGTCGAAGCCTTTGTTAGCACTGCTCAGTCCGCGGAAGATGTTGCCGCCACCGATGACGATACCTATCTGTACGCCCAGTTCATGAATTTCTTTAATCTGTGCAGCATATTCGGCCAGGCGTTTTTTGTCGATGCCGTATTGCTTCTCTCCCATGAGGCTCTCGCCGCTGAGTTTCAATAAAATCCTTTTGTATGTTGCCATAATTCTAAAGTTTGTTCTCTTGATGGAGCAAAGATAATGCAAACCGAATGTAGAAAAAAATAAGCTTGCTTATTTTTTATGCTGAGGTGCAGCTTATCTTATCTAAAGATAATGGAATTGGGGCGCAATACAATTAACTTTACTTGAGATTGTATGACTATCGGAGACGGTTTCCGATTATTCTTTCAGCGTATAATCGCCTGCTTCTTCCGTTACTACGGCCTGCAATTCTTTCAATGTTTTTTCTCCGTTGGAGAACTCTACGGTGGCTACCGGCGGGTCGAGGGTTACGGTGGCATGTACGCCATCCATGCTGTTCAACGCTTTCTCTACGTGCATGCGACAATGGTTGCACGTCATGCCTTCTACTTTAAATTCCTTCTTCATGATTTTTTCTGTTAATGGTTTTACTTCTTCTTGATTATCGGAGGCAGTCGGCTCTTCAGCCGGTATTTCCGTTACTTGTATCTTTTTCCTTTTCAGCAACAGACTGTTAGTCACTACACTCACACTGCTGAAAGCCATGGCGGCACCTGCTATCATCGGGTTCAGCAGGAAGCCGTTGATAGGGTAGAGCACACCGGCGGCAATGGGCACACCTATTATATTATAGATAAATGCCCAGAACAGGTTTTGGCGGATAGTGTGCACGGTCAGCCGGGACAGCTTGAATGCTTCCGGTATCTTCGTCAGGTCGGAGGAGATAATGGTCATCTTGGCTACGTCCATGGCGATGTCGCTGCCGCCACCCATGGCGATGCTCAAATCGGCTTGGGCAAGGGCGGCACTGTCGTTGATGCCGTCGCCAACCATGGCTACCTTTTTGCCTTCTTGCTGTAACCGGCTGATGAAGGCTGCTTTATCTTGCGGCAGTACGCCCGCCTTGTAGTGGGCGATGCCTGCTTTGCGGGCAATCTCCCGGGCGGTTGCTTCATTGTCTCCGGTCAGCATATAGACTTGGATGCCGGCAGCTTGCAATTCGCTGACGGCTTGTAGGGAAGTCTTCTTGATTTGGTCGGTGATACCGGCTATTGCCAGTGCCCTTTCTTCGTCGGCAAACCAGATGACGGTTTGCGCGTCTGCCGTCAGGCGGGCGGCTTCGTCGGATAGCGTCTGCGGGATGTCAATGTGGTTCTCTTCCAGTAGCTTGCGGTTACCGGCATAGTAAGTCTTTCCGTTCCACTCTCCTTTCACGCCTTTGCCAGTGATGCTTTCAAAGTGGTCTATGTTTACGCTTTGTGCATCTGGAAAATAGCGTACCACCGCTTCGGCAAGCGGGTGTTCGGAGAGTTTCTCCAAGTTGTAGAAGATGTTTTGCATATCCTCCGCCTGTGTCGTCCGGATTAAATCGCTGACTACCGGTTTGCCTTCCGTCACAGTTCCGGTCTTATCCAGTACCACCGTGTCAATCTTCTTGACAATCTCCAGGCTTTCGGCATCTTTTATCAGAATGCCCCGCTCGGCACCTTTGCCGATGCCCACCATGATGGCGGTAGGGGTGGCGAGTCCCAGTGCACACGGGCAGGCGATAATAAGCACCGTCACCAGCGCCAATAACCCGTGCGTAAATCCGTTCTGTCCGTCCAGCAACATCCATACAATAAAAGATAGAACAGCAATTCCGATAATGACAGGCACAAATATCCCCGCAATCTTATCGACCAACTGTTGCACCGGAGCTTTGCTTCCTTGTGCATCTTGCACCATGTGGATAATCTTGGCCAGCAATGTATCCGTTCCTACTTTCTCTGCCCGGAAGCGGAAACTGCCTTTCTGGTTGATTGTCCCGGCGAATACTTTGGCTTCTTTTTGTTTGGCTACCGCCACCGGCTCACCGCCCAACATACTTTCGTCCACATACGAACTTCCTTCCGTCACGATGCCGTCTACGGCAATCCGTTCGCCCGGTTTCACCAGGAGGATGTCGTTCGGGCGGATTGCTTCGATGGGGATTTCCTTCTGTTCGCCCGACGTGGTGACGATGGTGACAGTCTTGGGTTGCAGCCCCATCAGTTTCTTGATGGCGGAGGAAGTATTTCCTTTCGCCTTCTCTTCGAGCAGACGTCCTAGCAGGATAAAGGCGATAATGACGCTTGCCGCTTCAAAATAGACATGCGGATGAATGCCCCTCGACAGCCAGAAGTCGGGGAAAAGCATATTGGACAAGCTGAACAGATAGGCGATGCCGGTGCTGTTTGCTACCAGCGTATCCATATTGGCACTGCCGTGCTTCAACTGCTTCCACGCACTGACGAAGAAGCTGCGTCCCAGCCAGAAGACGACGGGGGTGGAGAGTATCCACATAATCAGATTGGCGTGCGGCATATTCATAAAGAACATCCCGATGATAACAATCGGTATGGATAGGATAATGGCCCATGTGGTGCGGAACTTCAAGACATGGAACTTCTTGTCATGCGCCTGCTCCGCCTCTTCAAGCGTGTTTTCGTCTTTGCTTATCAGCAGGTCATATCCGGCAGACTGCACGGCTTGTTGCAGCGCTTCGGGAGAGCATTGGGAACGGTCGTACTCCACGGTTGCCATTCCTGATGCATAGTTCACAGCCGCTTTCGCGACGCCCGGCTGGTGGTTTAGTGTCTTATCTATCCGTGCGGCACAGGAGGCGCAGCTCATGCCCAGTACGGGGAATGTTTCTTGAACGGTATTCTTATCTGTCATAATCAACTTCTTTGTTACTTATTTATAAGAACAAAGATACGGTAAAGAAGTTGAAGAACGTTCACTTCCTTTTCGTTTATAGCCTAAGTTTTCTACAAAAATGGCTAAAGAGGCATCAGAACTGAGTTCTTATCTTACTACTCGGATAGGCAAATCCAACGGTCTGTTGTATGCGGCACGGGTGCTTGCTTGTCCTGCCTTCGGTCCCGGAATAAGCGGGCTGTACATCAGTACGTGGCGCACACGGGCGAGTTGGTCTTCAGAAAACTGGTCGGAGTAGCTGATTGAATAATCCATGATGTTGCGGGAAGTGAAGCTTATGTCTGCGCAATTGGTACGCTTTACTAAGTAAGCAAACGTATAGTTCTCCGGCTCATTTTGACGAATATATTGATAATCATTATCATACAGCACCTTGTTGTAGCTGGGGGTATCCTTGCAATAGTCGGTATCCTCGCAGCTATCCGATATGCTTCCGTCCTTCGCTTCCGTGAAAACGTGGTGCAGTCCCAGGTAATGGCCTAACTCGTGTGCCAAGGTGACGGTTACGTCAGCTGGGTCGTACTCCGTGGAGTTAGATTGGTGTTCAATAAAATCGCTGTTGATGGAGGCACAATACGGGAATGCCAAATTCTCAACCGTCATATAAGATTGCTTCGTTTCATTGAGTCCCGGCAGGTAATTGCTGCCCGTGGTGGAGAATGGCAGATGAGATATTCCCAGTGTGACGGAGCCATCGCTGTCCGCGTCCGGTTCGAAGTTGTACATCATGACGTTGATATATCGGTTGGGATCCCATATGTATTTCACATATCCTTTCCCGCCTCCCTGCGAATTATCATTCATAAACTCATCGCAATTAATGGGATAGCTGTCCGGCCACAAGGTGTATTCCACTCCCGGAGTGCTCAACTTTTCTCCCTCCGGATTGGTCGTTGCAAGCGTGAAGGTCAGGTTCATATCCACACTTTTACTCTTATCCTGATAGAGCTTGTTGACTATGGCAAGTATCTCGGACAAGCGGTCTGCGCTGACATATTGCAGATTATCGCTTTTATTCTTGTATAGAACATGGAAGATGACCGGCAGATTATAATGATAGGAGGCCGGGTCGACGGACGTTTCGGAAGCCTCCTGGGTTATATTGATTTCTTTCTTTATTCCGTTCGAACCGACGGTTACGATGGCTGTCCGTGCCGTTTCTTCATAATTGGGCATGACCTGTATGGTAATTGTCTGGCTTTCCTTCCCCGACTGCGGAGCGACCGTGCACCACGACTCCTCGTTGCTGGACGCCGTCCAGGTGTCATCGCACGTAATGTCCACTTTCAACGTTTCTCCTGCACTGCCGACGGCATTGAATGATGACTGGGAAACTTCGAGTGACGAACTCTCTTTAGAATCTTCGCAACCGAAGAGCAATACTAAGGCGGCAAGAAGGATGGGAAACAGCTGCTTTGCTTTCATAATAATAATGTTTTTCCTATAAACAGAATTACAAAGATAATGTTTGTTTGCGAGAAAATCAAGAATGTCGTGCCCTATCTCATCATGGAATTTTATCTTTGCAACATCTTCATGCCAACACGACACAACGTAAATATAAGAATGAAATGAATAAGACCTTTAATTTGTGCTGCCACCGCAGCCGCATGTACTACGCACGCTGGACACTCGTCGGTCTTCTGATGACCATAGCCTGCTCTCTGGCAACGATTTCCGTGCTGGACGAGGAACCCTTTCATGGCCCGCCTTTGTCATCCCCGCCATAGGCATTGCCTCTCTCGTGCTATTTGTCAGGAGCCTGCTGCTGATATTCTCGCCTGCGCGCGGGAAACTGGGGAAATCCGTAAGACCTTATATGGACGGCACCATCCACACCGACGTGCGCTCCATGTTCGCCCTGATTGATAAGGATATCATGCAGAACGGCAAGCGGCTCGGCACAGTCTGGGTGGGCAAGGAGTGGGTGCTGGGCGAAGGCGCCATGCGCATAGACCGCATCCGGGGTGTTTTCTCCCTGTCGATGGTGCGCAGCAAACGGCGTGAATATGTGCTGTTTCTGGTCGATGACAAGCGGAATGTCCAGACGACCTATCTGAGGGAGAGCAACCAACTGCACGCAGTATGCGCCTACCTCACCCGCCTGCTGCCCCATGTGGCCACCGGAAATGCTGACGACTGTGCCGCCCTTGCCGGCAAGAGTGCAGACGAAATGGCGGCCTTCAATGAAGAGTATCTTCGCAGAAGTATTCCCGGAACATGCTGATTGGACGGCAGAGGCTGATAGACCCTCTGCATAATCCTGGCCGGGAGTATAAGCAAGATGTAATTATAAGGCTTTTAATAGATGATTAAAAGCCTTATAATACTGAATTAAAAGCCTTTTAATGCTAACTTAAAAGCCTTTTAATGCTAACTTAAAAGCCTTTTAATGCTAAATGATGCACATGGTGGGTAAGGCTGTGTCGTTGAGACGGTCCTATTAAATCACATACTGTACTTCTTTGAACAAGTATTCCCGTTCTTTTCCGCTTTCATCTTCCAGCACGAAGCGTCCGTCCTGCTCCACGCGCAGCAGGCGGGCGGAGAAACGTCCGCCGGCATCCTGATACGGATGAAATCCGCGTCGACGGAAGAGGGCGCGGGCATAGCGCGCGGCGATAATCTCGGAAAAAGCATCGACCCCTTCTGCCTGCAGGCTGTGGTAGTAGATATCCATCCGTTTCAGGATGTGGGCCAGGATTTCGTAACGGTCGTGCTCCTTCCCGGCGATTTGCTTCAGGGATACCGGGTTGGGGGCATCGCTGCGGAACTCTTCCTGGTTGATATTCACCCCGATGCCGGAAATGCAGCGGCCGATGGAGTGCCCCGTGAGGTCATTTTCTATCAGTATGCCGCAGATTTTCTTGTCGCGCCAGTAGATGTCGTTGGGCCATTTGATGGTGAACTCGTCCGACCATCTGCTCAACTCTTCCTTGATGGAGAGGGAGACGATTTGCGAAAGGATGAACTGGCGGCGTGCCTCCAGAAAGGTGGGGTAGAGGACGAAGCTGAAAAGAAGGTTTTTTCCTTCTTCGGCTTCCCACGTGTTGCCACGCTGACCTTTGCCGGCGTGTTGAAACTCGGCGGTGACGGTGGTAAATTCGGTAACACCTTCTTGCAGGTCGCTGCATAGCTGGTTGAGGTAACGGCTGGTAGAGTCCGTCTCTTGCAGGGCAACCAGCGGATAGGGGAATGTTTCAGGGCAGGGCATCATATTCATTACGCATTTTCTTTGTGAACTTCTTTACTACTTCTTCGATAGAATGGTCTATCAGTTGTCGTATCAGCCTGTCATCGGCATCGCCGTCCAAGAATATCTGGTTCCAGTATTTCTTGTTGAAATGATAGGCAGCCTCGATGGAAGAATAGCGCTCGCGCAATTCAAGCGCATATTCAGGGTCGCACTTCATACAGATTTTGTTGGCACTCTCCAGGTCGATGAGGACGAACATCTTGTCCATGACCTTCATCACGAGCGAATACTCGTCGAACGGCAGACATTCCGTCACGCCTTTCTTGCCGAGGCAATACTCTCTTACTGCTTCTATGTCCATTATATATATAATTAATTATTCAGTATTGAAACGCAGGTGAACGCAGATGTTCACAGATTATGAGGCTGCGCCCTATCTTTAGAAGCAATATCCTTTGCGAAAATCTGCGTTAATCTGCGTTTCGCTCAGAACATCGGCGGATAAAACGCCTCCTTAAGATGCTCTATCCGGAAAAAACCTGCATTACCGGTCGCCGTGACAATATCGAAACGGACGGGCGCATCGAGGCTGAAATGCTTGATGTAGGCATCGGCCGCCACGACAATACGGCGTATTTTCTGCCAATTGACGGCATCCTGAGGCTCGATGTAATCTGTATTTGTACGGGTTTTCACTTCCACAACTACCAACTCCCCGTCCTTGGTGGCAACGATGTCCAGCTCCAGATGGTTCTTTCGCCAGTTGCGGTCGCGTATCGTGTAGCCGTTGCGCTCCAGATACTCCGCTGCGGCATCTTCTCCCGCTTTCCCCAGTGTGTTATGGGCTGCCATTGCTTCTTTCGTCCTGTTTTTTAGTTGTCTCGTTACAAAAATACGTTTTTTCTGCTTTGTTTTTACAGAAGTAAAGCTAATTTTGCAGGAAATATGAGAAAGAGAGATAAAACGTGTGCAAAAGCATCACCCGAAGAACCGAAACGCGAACAGCGCATGGTGTGCCTGATGAGTGAGGAAGAATAGCGGATTGTGGACCGTTATCTGGAGAAGTATAAGATAACGAATAAGTCGCGTTGGCTGAGGGATACTATTCTCATGTTTATCCATAAGAATATGGAGGAGGACTATCCGACGCTGTTCGGAGAGCACGATATGAGAAGATAAATCTTCCATGAAGAATTAAGGACTAAAAATAAAAAGAGGCGGGGCAAACGAAGATGACGGATGCTGACTATATGAAGCAAGCGCTCATGGAAGCGCAGAAGGCAGGCGAACGGGGAGAGGTTTCCGTAGGCGCGGTGGTGGTGTGCAAAGACCGCATCGTGGCCCGTGCCCATAACCTGACGGAGACGCTGACCGATGTCACCGCCCATGCCGAAATGCAGGCCATCACTGCTGCTGCCGCTACTATCGGCGGAAAATATCTCAATGAATGTACTCTTTATGTCACCGTAGAACCTTGCGTGATGTGTGCCGGGGCCATTGCCTGGGCGCAAATGGGACGCCTGGTGTTTGGTGTCGAAGATGAGAAGAGGGGGTATCAGCGGTATGCTCCGCAAGCACTTCACCCCAAGACGGTGGTGGTGAAGGGCGTACTTGCCGAGGAGTGCGCAGTGTTGATGAAACAATTCTTTGCAAGCAAAAGACGATAGGCCTGGCTGCTATACTCAGCAATCGGAGTGAAACAGTAGGAGGGGGCAAAAGTAAAACAGCCCATCATAAAACGCAGATTAACGCAGATTTACGCAAAGATAAAATTTGCTCTGCGTTAATCTGCGTTAATCTGCGTTTCTAAAGTGACATATTCCACTTCAGACTTTGAAATTTCTTATAGTGCACTGATTAATCTGTGCTGAAAGGGTCGTTGAGCCGTCGGCTCGATAACATGGCTTCGAGTAGGTGAATTCGTAAGCGCATTCAAACCTACTTTCATCAGATAATCACCGGAATAAATCTTTCCATTGGCTGCCAACCGGGATTTGGCCGACGGCATCAGATTGATTTCTTCAACCTTGTATTGCTTATTCGGGTCGAATCCTTGTAACTTCACCGCCATCAGCTTCTCCTGATAACGGGGATGGATATCGTAAGCAAACAATACAGCCTTATCGGTGTCCTTGCTTACGTAGTTCAAAGCCATGTGATTGCCTTCGTAGGGAGAAACCAGGCGATACTGAACACCATCCATGATGGCATTTTGCAAACGCTTCCAGTTGGCAACGGCAGTCTGACAATACGTCAGTTCATCGGCGCTAAGTTCTTTCAACCCGAGGTCGAAGCCCAGTTTGCACATGGAGGCTACATCGGTGCGGAACTTTACGGAGGTTGCCCGGTTCCAACTGGTTGCGTGCGCACACATTGCTTTGGCAGGGAAGAATTGTGAGAAACCCCACTGGATATAGATACGCTCTATCGGGTCGGTATTGTCGCTGCACCAGAATTCGGTGAAGTACTTCAGTGCCTCGTAGTCGCAACGGGCGCCGCCGCCGGAGCAAAGCATCATAGGCACATTGGGATAGTTCTCCTTTACACGCTTCAGCACATTGTAGATGCCACGCACGTGGTCGATATAGAGTTGTCCCTGCTTGTTCTTCAGATACGGGGAATAGATGTTGGTGATAGGACTGTTGCAATCCCATTTAAAGAAAGTCACATCGGGATTTTCCTTCATGATGTCGGCTACGACATTGTACACATAGTCCTGCACCTTCGGATTGCTGAGGTCCAGTACCAACTGATTGCGGTAGTAATAAGTATCGCGGTTGGGCAACGTGATGGCCCAGTCGGGATGTTGCTCGAACAGTTCGCTCTTGGGGTTCACCATTTCCGGTTCAATCCAAATGCCGAACTTGACACCGGCCTCCTTGGCTGCCTCCACCAGAGCGGGGATGCCGCCGGGCAGCTTGTCGTGAGTCACTTCCAAATCGCCCAACCGGCATGGTCGTTCTTGCGAGGATATTTGTTGCCAAACCAACCATCGTCTAGCAGGAACATATCCACGCCCAGATGCTTGGCTTCTTTCATCAGTTCGGCCAGTATCTCCTGGTTGAAGTTGAAGCCGGTATTCTCCCAGTTGTTCAGCAAAGTCATGCGACTGCCTTTGCCATCTTTCAGGCTGTGGTTCAGCGCCCATGCGTGGAGGTTGCGGCTGCCTTCGCCTGCTCCGTTATAGCTCAAGGTAAAGATGAACTCCGGAGTGGTGAATACTTCGTTGGGTTTCAGTTCGTAGATGGATGCATAGGGGTTGATGGCGGGAATGACGCGCAGATTGCCTACATTATCTACCTCGAAAGTGAAGCGGAAGTTGCCCGTCCAGCCCAGTGTACCCATCAGCACGTTGCCTTGATGTTCGTCTACCGGTTGACCCAGTCCCACTTCAAAGAACGGATGGGTGAGCATGGCGGCGCGGCTGCCGAGTTTGGTGTCGATAACCTTCTTGCCGAACTGCAACTGCTGGCTGCTCATTTGTGCTTCCTTTGCCCAGTCACTGCTGAACTCAGTAAGATAATAGTGGGAGTCTTCAAAGTAGAGCATGGTAGATGCGTAAGTAGACAGGGTAATCGGCTTCTTCTCTTGGTGCTTGATTTCACTCCAAGTCTTGATGACGTTCTCCTTGGGATAGGCCACATAGTGTAGCGTCACGTCTACCGGATATTTGTCGTCACGAAGCTGAATGACGGTTTCCGTACCTCCTTCTACTGCCTTGCTCGATGAAGACACATAATATAAAATGGTGGAAGGATTGCCGTCGCTGTGGGTGATGACGATGGCGGGCTCGAAGTAATCTTCATTGCCCGAACCGCTGTAGACTTCCCAGCCACGTGTACTCACGCTGCCGTCCGAACCGGCATATCTGTTCCAACTGAAACTTTGTACATCTTCGGGATGGAGGAATTTCTCTCCTAAATAAGTTTGATACAAACGTCCGTTTTCTCCAATCTGGAGCACCAGGTCCGTATTGTCAGTAGAGATGCGGATGGTCTTTGGATCGTCCGCTGCATTGGCATATGTCATGGCTGACAATGCGAATAGAGTTGCTAGTAATGTTTTCATAGTGATTTATATATAAGTAATCTTTGGTATGTCAGTCCTTTATCTCCTCATAATCCACATATTCCCCTTCATCTTCGGAGAACAGCTTCTTATGCTTGGAAGGAGTTCCGTCTGTCTCAGGGTCTGTTTTGTTTTGTGAAGAGTTGGTTTGTTGATTTTCGCTCCTGGTTTGATAAGTACCCGATGACCGGCGACCACCCAGTCCGAAGATGCTCCGGATAACGGTGCCGATAATGCTGAGCCCGATAAGCAGGATAGCAATAATAATGACGAAGAGGAAACCTAAAATATGAAACATGGGCTAATGTCTTTTAAATGTGTTCGTTTTCTACGAACGGTAGAACAACAACTGTGCCAAAGAAAATGTTTACTCCTTTTTCCACGTGAGAAGCGAGAGCAGGATGTACCAGACAATAGCTGCCGCAAAGCCGCTGACTTTCAGGAATACAAGAAGCGGAATGCAGACTATCAGGAATATAAAGCTGACTTTATTGTCCTTCCATGACAGGCTCTTGGACTTCAGTGAGAACATCGGTATCTCTGATATCAGTAACCATGAGAACAGGCAGACCAATAAGAGCAGATACAACGGATGAAAACTCTCGGAAATCAGAACCCGATGCATTCCCGCTACTAGCGATGCCCAGAATAGAGCATTGGCAGGAACCGGTACTCCAATGAAAGAACTTGTCTGGCGTGTATCATTATTAAATTTGGCTAGGCGTAATGCGGAGAAAACGGAAATAAGGAAAGCAGCATAAGGCAGGTAGGGAGCCATGAACTCCATGTATCCCGGATAATACATCTCTTTGAATAGAGAGAATACCACCAACGAAGGCGCCACGCCGAAACTTACGTCATCTGTCAGCGAGTCCAGGTCTTTCCCTATAGCGGAATGGGCATCCAGCACACGTGCCATCATCCCGTCGAAGAAATCGAATACAGAGCTAAGGATGATGAAAGCCAGTGCAAGGTCATATTTGGCTTCAAATGCCATGACGCAAGCGATGCACCCGGAGAATAAGTTCAGACAGGTCAGGGTATTGGGAATGGGGCGGGTGATGCAATTTGCCATTGTTACTATTCTACTTAATTTATTATTTTAGTTTGGCTATCACGGTTTGGTTACCGGTAGTCAGTTGTCCGAGTTTGACGAATACTTCCGTACCCAACGGGAGAAAAATATCCACGCGGGAACCGAATTTGATGAAACCCATGTGCTCGTCTATATAGCACTCTTCGCCCGGTTCAGCGTAAGTGACGATGCGGCGTGCCATGGCTCCGGCTATCTGGCGTGCCATGATTTCCATTCCTTCGGGAGTCTCAATTACCACGGTGGAACGCTCGTTGTCTGTACTTGCCTTGGGTAGCCACGCTTTCATGAACTTGCCGTTCTGGTGGGATACCGACTTTACGGTTCCGTCCACCGGATACCAGTTGGCATGCACGTTGACAAGGCTCATAAAGATGGAAACCATGATGCGGCGGTCGTGGAAATATTCATTCTCTTCTACTTCTTCTACCACCACAATCTTGCCGTCGGCAGGGGCAACCACGACTTTCTCGGTGTCTTCCTGTCCGAACAAACGGATAGGACAACGGAAGAAGTTTACTAATATACCGTATACGATGAGGCTGATAGCTGCCACCACGTAAAAAGGAATTTTGCATTCTATGCCAAAGTAGAGCATGGCATTTATGGCGAGTAATAACAGTAGACTGCCTGCCAGTGTGTGTGTTCCTTCACGGTGAATACGTATCTTTTTTAGTTTTTTTAGTCGACCCATGTATTTTGTTTATTCTTTAATCAATGTAAATTACCTGCAAAAATAGGCTTAATTTAAAAATCTAACAAGGATTTAGACAGAGAAATGCAGATGTTAATAACTTTTTGATGAATATTTTTGTTAGATGTTACATGAGTCGTACCTTTATGCTCACATATAGAAAGGAAGTATTTATGCAGGATTTTGTTCATTTGCACGTCCATACTCAGTATTCTCTTCTCGACGGCCAGGCCAGTGTCAGCAGGCTGGTAGACAAGGCTATGAAGGATGGAATGAAGGGTATTGCCGTGACCGATCATGGCAACATGTTCGGTATCAAGGAATTTACCAACTACGTCAATAAGAAGAATAGCGGTCCGAAGGGAGAGATAAAAGACCTGAAGAAACGGATGGCAGGTATTGAGAGCGGTAGCATTGAGTGTGGCGATAAGGAAGCGGAGATTGCCGATTGCAAGGCGAAGATTGCGGAAGCCGAAAACAAACTGTTCAAGCCTGTTGTCGGTTGTGAAATGTATGTGGCACGCCGCACGATGGATAAGAAGGAAGGTAAGCCCGACCAAAGCGGCTATCACTTGATTGTGTTGGCAAAGAATGAAAAGGGCTATCATAATCTGATAAAGTTGGTGTCCCGTGCGTGGACAAAGGGCTATTATATGCGTCCGCGTACCGACCGCAGTGAGTTGGAGAAGTATCACGAAGGGTTGATTGTCTGTTCTGCCTGTATCGGTGGTGAGGTGCCCAAGCGAATTAACAACGACCAACTGGAAGAAGCCGAGGAGGCTGTGCACTGGTATAAGAACCTGTTCGGCGATGACTATTATCTGGAACTGCAACGGCATAAGGCTACCGTGCCGCGTGCCAACCATGAGGCTTATCCCTTGCAACAAAAGGCAAATGCCAAGCTGCTGGAATATGCCAAGAAATATAATATCAAGGTTATCTGCTCCAACGACGTTCACTTCGTAGACGAAGAGAATGCAGAAGCTCACGACCGCCTGATATGCCTTAGCACGGGTAAAGATTTGGACGACCCTACTCGTATGCTTTATACCAAGCAGGAGTGGATGAAGACAAAAGCGGAGATGAACGAGCTCTTTGCCGATGTGCCCGAAGCGTTGTCCAATACATTGGAGATTTTGGATAAGGTGGAATACTACTCCATCGACCACGCGCCTATCATGCCCACCTTTGCCATTCCCGAAGACTTCGGAACGGAGGAGGAATACCGGAAGAAATATACCGAGAAAGACTTGTTCGACGAGTTCACACAGGACGAGACCGGAAAGGTTGTACTGGATGAAGAGGCCGCCAAGGATAAGATTAAGCGTTTGGGCGGATATGATAAGCTATATCGCATCAAGTTGGAAGCCGACTATCTTGCCAAGCTGGCGTTCGACGGGGCAAAGCGGATTTACGGTGACCCTTTGTCGGATGAAGTAAAAGAGCGTATGATATTTGAGTTGTACATCATGAAGACGATGGGTTTCCCCGGATACTTCTTGATTGTGCAGGACTTTATCAACGCTGCCCGTACGCAGTTGGGTGTTTCGGTGGGACCGGGACGTGGTTCGGCTGCCGGTTCGGCGGTTGCCTACTGTCTGGGCATCACGAAGATTGACCCTATCCAGTACGACTTGCTGTTCGAACGTTTCTTGAACCCCGACCGTATCTCTTTGCCTGATATTGATGTAGACTTTGATGATGACGGACGTGGCGAAGTGTTGCGTTGGGTGACGGAGAAGTACGGGCAGGAGAAAGTGGCGCATATCATTACATACGGTACGATGGCTACCAAGTTGGCTATCAAGGACGTTGCCCGTGTGCAGAAGTTGCCTTTGTCGGAGTCCGACCGCTTGGCAAAGCTCGTACCCGATAAGATACCGGATAAGAAGCTGAACTTACCGAATGCGATTGCCTATGTGCCGGAGTTGCAGGCGGCGGAAGCATCACCCGACCCGTTGGTACGCGATACGCTGAAATATGCCAAAATGCTCGAAGGCAATGTGCGTAGCACCGGTGTGCATGCTTGCGGCACGATTATCTGCCGTGACGATATCACCGACTGGGTGCCGGTAAGTACCGCCGATGATAAAGAGACAGGCGAGAAGATGCTCGTTACCCAATATGAAGGATCCGTTATTGAAGATACGGGATTGATTAAGATGGACTTCCTGGGATTGAAGACACTCTCTATCATCAAGGAAGCCGTAGAAAATGTACGTCTGCACCGCGGGATGGAATTGGATATAGACAATATTTCCATTACAGACCCCGCTACCTATAAGTTATATAGCGACGGGCGCACTATTGGTACGTTCCAGTTTGAGTCCGCCGGTATGCAGAAGTATCTGCGTGAATTACAGCCGAGTACTTTCGAGGACTTGATTGCCATGAATGCCCTCTACCGTCCGGGGCCTATGGATTATATTCCGGACTTCATCGACCGTAAGTGGGGACGGAAACCGATTGAGTACGATATTCCTATTATGAAGAAGTACCTGAAAGATACGTACGGCATCACTGTCTATCAGGAACAGGTCATGCTTCTGTCCCGTCTGTTGGCAGACTTTACCCGTGGTGAGTCCGATGCCCTGCGTAAGGCAATGGGTAAAAAGCTGCGTGACAAGCTGGACCACATGAAGCCGAAATTCATTGCGGGCGGACAAAAGAACGGACACGATCCGAAAGTGCTCGAAAAGATTTGGACGGACTGGGAGAAGTTTGCTTCTTATGCCTTCAACAAGTCTCACGCTACTTGCTATTCATGGGTAGCTTATCAGACAGGTTTCTTGAAAGCAAATTACCCCGCAGAATACATGGCTGCCGTAATGAGCCGAAGTTTGTCGAATATTACCGATATCACCAAACTCATGGACGAATGTAAGTCGATGGGTATCAAAGTGCTGGGGCCGGATGTGAACGAATCGAACCTAAAGTTTACGGTTAATAACGAAGGTAATATCCGTTTCGGACTGGGTGCTGTGAAAGGTGTGGGCGAAGGCGCTGTGCAGAGTATCATGGAAGAACGTGAGAAGAACGGGCCTTATACAGGCATCTTTGACTTTGTTCAACGTGTCAACCTGAATGCTTGCAACAAGAAGAACCTCGAATGCCTTGCATTGGCAGGTGGTTTCGACAGCTTCCCCGAGTTGAAACGCGAGCAGTATTTTGCCGTGAACGCTAAGAATGAAGTATTCATCGAGACGTTGGTGCGCTATGGCAACCGTTATCAGGCGGATAAGTCAGCGGCAGTCAACTCCTTGTTTGGCGGAGAGAACGTGGTAGATATTGCTACTCCCGAAGTTCTTCCGGCAGAGCCTTGGAGCGACCTCGACCGTCTGAATAGGGAGCGCGATTTGGTAGGAATTTATCTTTCCGCCCATCCGCTAGATGAATATTCCGTCGTTTTGGAGCATGTTTGTAATACGCATATGGCGGATTTGGAAGATAAAGCCGCACTTGCCGGACGCGATATTACGATGGGCGGTATTGTTACTTCCGTTCGCCGGGGTATCAGTAAGAACGGCAATCCCTATGGTATCGCCAAGATAGAAGACTATTCCGGTTCAGCGGAGCTTCCCTTCTGGGGTAATGACTGGGTAACCTATCAGGGCTATCTGGGCGAACGTACCTTCCTTTATATTAAGGCGCGCTGCCAGCCCAAGCAGTGGAGACAGGATGAACTGGAACTGAAGATAACATCTATGGAACTGTTGCCCGACGTCAAGGAGAAACTAATTGAAAAGATTACTATCCTTATCCCGCTCAGTATCTTGAACAAAGCGCTGGTGACTGAGTTGGGTGAGTTGACAAAAGGAAGTCCCGGCACTACGGAACTTCATTTTAAAGTCACCGACCCGGAAAGCAAGATGAGTGTTGACCTGGTATCCCGCCCGGTGAAACTCTCGGTAGGGCGCGAACTTATCTCTTATTTAAAGGGGCGTCCGGAACTGGAGTTTCGTATCAATTAAGGAGCTATACTGAATTCTTATACATAATATTCTATTATTCTAAACGTATTAAAGGATCTGCTCTTTGTATATAAAGAAAGGCAGATCCTTTTAATATTTATTCTTTTCCGCTTTGATCGGGATTTCGTTCGATATAGTAGTTTATTCTTTCGGTCCAACGTTTATTTTCAAGAGGGAAAACATCAGAACTTTCAGCCCATTTGTTCCACTTAGCTTCTAGTTTCTTTGCTTCTTTGGGATATTGGGCGGACAAATCTGTAGTTTCGAACGGGTCTTTCGATAAATCAATCAATTCCCATGGCTCATTCCGACTACCACGTACCAGTTTCCAATTACCGGAAATAATAGCGCATGAACTTTGATGTTCAAAGAATAATTCTCTGCTTTTTATCTTTTCACCATTGATGGAAGGGAGCAGGCTGGTTCCCGGTAAGTTTTTCTTGTATGCTGTAGGATAATGGGCTTTAGCTATATCCATACATGTAGGCAATACATCGATGATGTGAGCAGATTGTCTGCAAATCTGCCCTTTCATTTTATTCTTTGCAGCATCACCGTAAGATAGGATGAAAGGTGCGCTAGCACCTCCCTGGAAGCATTGAGACTTGTAGCTGCGATAAGGGGTATTACTTAAATCGGCCATTAACTGTCCCAGATACCCACCTTCTTTCGTTGCTCCGTTATCACTTAAAAAGAGGAATACGGTGTTATCCAACATACCTTTTTGCCTGATAGCTTCCACTAGCTCACCGATGCCGTCATTCACTATCTCAATCATGGCTGCATAGGTTGCCATATCGGTGATCCATTGCTGTTGCTGCTTTGGGGTAAGTGTTTCCCACGAAGGACGTTTCCCATCAAATTCCTTCTGAAAAACGGGATATTCCATATCTTCCGGCACGATCTTCATCTTCTTTTACCGTTCGAAGCGTTGCTTGCGCAATACATCATAGCCCACTTTATAGCGGTCTTTACACTTCTCTACATATTCTGCAGGAGCTTGCAGGGGTAAATGGGGAGCATAATGGGCTACGTACATAAACATCGGCTGGTTGGTAGGATGTTGTTTGACAAAGCTGACGGCAGAATCAGTGATGGCGGTGGTGTAATAATAATCATCGGGGAATTCTGTAATTCTGTCCAAGTCATTATATACCAGCGTCGGCTTGTAATAGTTTCCGCCTCCGCTTAGGCAACCATAATATCTGTCGAATCCTCGTTGAGCCGGATAGCTGCCATTAGGAGCATCAAAAGCTCCATCAAGAGTCACGTGCCATTTGCCACTCATGTAGGTGTGGTAGCCATTGGCTTTCATCACTTCGGCAATGGTCGGTATATTTTTAGTGATTTGTCCTCTGTATCCGGGACGGTGTTTGTCTACTGCTGTCATCCATCCCATTCCGACTTCATGCTGATAATGGCCTGTAAGCAAAGCTGCCCGGCTAGGGCAACTTCTTCCTGTATTTTTGAACAAGCTGAAGCGAACTCCGTTCTCTGCCAACTTATCGATGTTAGGAGTCTGGATTTCACTTCCATAACAACCTAAATCGGAAAAACCCATATCGTCACACATAATCAATACGATATTGGGAGGGGTACTTGTTTGAGCCTGGATATAGGTAAAGCCTGCCCTTAATAAAAATGAAGTATATAATATTCTATTCATAATTGCTGTAATTGATTATTCAAAATCATTCTGTTGTTTTTCTACTTCTTTGAGTTTCAGACGGTTCAACTCCTGCTGTAACTCACGGACACGTTCTTCACAATCAGAAGAAACGGTTGTCGCTTTTTCATTGATACGCTTGATGGCCGATTGTGCCTGCGTCAGTTCCTCTTTGCCTACAACCAGTATATGCGCTGCGGGATAAGTAGGAATAACCAGTTCGGCTGAAACCGGGGTATGCTTGCCTTGCCATACAACGGATGCGCGGATTTTGATTTCTCCCGGTGTGGTGGTAGACCTTACAAGTACCGGAGCAGTTCCCCAAAGCACAGGACGGGGATTGGTAAAGGTCTCTTCATTGGCTACCAATTGTCCCGGACCTTCTATCTCGAATTTTACTTCATAATTGTTCAAGCGTTTGATATTCCCATTTTCATCGGAGATAGCCGCTATTACAGTCACGATGTCCGAACCATCCGCTTTCATCTGCACTTTCTCGTCATCTGCCCATAATAATAATTTCGACGGGCGGCGTGATGGCATTACTTTGTGTGTGGCAACCACCTTTCCGTTCATCATCCCTTCTGCAAGCAAATAAGAATCAGCTTGTTTCTTCCCGCGTGAAAGTGCTTTATCATG
Organism: Bacteroides sp.; assembly: GCA_021203515.1. Lineage (GTDB taxonomy): Bacteria > Bacteroidota > Bacteroidia > Bacteroidales > Bacteroidaceae > Bacteroides. The sequence continues at coordinate 27,867 of JAJQAY010000012.1, forward strand.
CATGACATCGAACACATCCTTGAATGTGATGACCGGTGAAGGCATTCCTACCTCGTTTGCAGGCTTATGATGCGTATATTGTTTTCCATCTTTACAATATGTGAGACGTACTTCGTCACAATTACTATAGACTGTCACGTCTTTCGGGGAGAAGGGAGTCATGGCATTGGCTATGTAAACCATCGGACCATTATCGGCAATCAATTCTTTGTTAGGCTCGGCCGGACGTTGGGAGCAGAACATATAGTAAGATAGCTTAGGTTGCCGGAAAGCATCCATGATACCACCGTAGAACGGATCGGGATGATAGCCGCGCTGGTGGTCGAATGAATGCCATAGGCAACCACCCATATGCTGCCTGGTAGTTTTGTATAACGCATCATAAGAGGTAAGCTTATAATCATTTTTAGCATATCCTTGAGCTTGTATCAACATCGGAACTTCTCCCCAACCACGATTGACGATGCTTGGCGAATTGTGAGAGTTCCAATCATCTACATTATCTCCCCATTCGCGTGTAAAGTAACAGATTTTAGGGTCTAAAGCTTCTGTGTTATATGCTCCGCCCCCTCCATTCATCGGATGCGTAAAGAGAATAGGGAAATACTCATGTCCATGTGCAGTAGCATCACATCCGGCATAACAGTACGGGTACGGATATTCTTCATTGAGAATATCGACCACATTTTTGGTAAAATCCGCAGGATACCAGGTTTCGTTTAGAATAGGTTCCCACATCCATACACATGGGTGGTTACGGTCGCGACGTACCATATTACGTATGTCGCTATATACCCGTTGGGCAAAGATCGGTTCATTATTCCAAAACTGCCACCCCGGTGTATTCACAATGACAAATAGTCCTAATTCATCGCAGGCATCCATAAAAGCAGGGTCTTGCGGGTAATGCGCATTACGAATGACTCGCAATTCTGCATCACGCAATTTTTTAGCATCACGCCAATGGAGACTGTTGGGCAAAGCATTGCCAATCACAGCATAATCCTGATGGCGGTTTGCTCCGATTAACGGATTGGGGTATGGCTTTCCATTTAGCCAAAACCGTCTTTCCCTTTGAACTCAATGCTACGAATACCGATGCGACGGTAATATCCATCAATCACGTTACCGGCTTTGTCCTTTACATAAATATGTAGCTTATAAAGGTAAGGACTATCGGGGGACCAAAGTCTGGGAGTTTCTACAGTTACCTTACAGAACGTCTGTTTTGCTTTCCCATTACTCAGTGATAGTCCTGTTTCCTTTTCCAAAACACGATTATTATCACAGTCGTATAGCTCATAAGTAACCTTTCCGGCAAATGATTTACCGGAACTATTGCGTATATGTGCATCCAGTTTTAATTGGGCGGATTGCTCGGATACTTTGTCAAAAGAGACAAACAGTCCGCCGCCGGCTGTTTCGTTCTCATAATTGGGATCGGTAATGAACACCCGATTGTGAACGATCATCCAGCAATCGCGGTAAATCCCTCCGCAATAAGTGAAGTCCAACGCATCCTGTGGTTTTCCGGGAGGATAAGAAGGGTCATCGCTGTTATCGGCCCACACGGCAATTACGTTATCTTCTCCATACTTCAGTTCGGAAGTAACATCTACTATTATGGGAAGAAAACCACCGAAATTTTCTTTCAGCAATTTTCCATTCACCCATATTTTAGACTTTCCCATGATGGCTTCAAAATGGAGAAACTGTTGTTTTCCCTTCCAACTTTGCTCGGGAGTGAAATGTTTGCGATACCAAACCTCACCTTGATAATTGATACATCCGCTTGCTTCTGTTGGAAGGTATTCTATGCCGTCAGGCAAAGATACTATACTCCAGTCTTTGTCATTAAATCCTATCTGCTCTGCGCCTTCAATATTCCCTTTATAAAAACGCCAGGTAGGGTTCATGCTATATGCTGTGCGTCCTGTGTTGGAAAGCGAATAAAAACCGGCTGTGCAGTAAGATGGCTGGTAGGCATCGGCATAGGCTACCAATGAAACAACGGGCATTAAGCAACTGAATATTATTTTCCATCATAATAAAGTGTGTTTCATAAATCTTAGTTTTTTTTGAATGGTTAGTATCTTATTTTTAGATTAATCATTGACTGCTTTCAACTCGTTTTATACTTCGTCCGGCCAAGGTATGACTTTTCCTGTAGTTCTCGACGTGGGGCGCTGCGCTTTATTTTTTTCGTAAATATTTGCCTAGTTCACTTGACAGCTTTTGGGCTATATCCGGATATTGTTGTATGAGATTTTGTTTTTCCGAAATGTCATTCGCTATGTTGAACAATTCTTTTTTCTGTGTTCCGTAATAGTATATCAACTTCCAATCTCCTTTACGGATTGTACAACTTGAGCCAAGGCCGGGACCTTGTATTCCCCAGCCATTCGGGAAATTCCAGAAGAGAGCACGATTCTTGGAAGTGTCCCCCTTATCAGTCAGCATGGGTACAAAGCTGATTCCATCAACATGTTGCACAGTGTGATAACGCTTGATTTGAGCCATTTCAAGAATAGTAGGGAAGAAGTCTTCAATGATAACATATTTATCACATTCAGACTGAGGACGAGTCACATTAGGCCAGTAAACCATCATCGGCTCACGGATACCTCCTTCATGAGCCGAACCTTTCCCGCTACTTAGAGGAGCATTTTGCACAAACATCGGTTTATGCCAGTAAGCTTCCGAAGCCAGTCCGCCATTATCCGACATGAAAAGTATGATGGTATTGTCCATCAGTTTGTTTTCTTCCAGATAGTTCATCAAGTCACCGAGACTTTTATCCATTCCTTCAATAAGGGCTGCATAAGCAGCGTCATTGTCGGAAGGTCCTTTTTTCTTATACTTCTCATAGTACCTCTTATCTTTGTCCAGTGGTACATGAATAGCATAATGCGACATATATAAGAAAAAAGGTTCTGCCTTTTGTTTGGCTTTATCAAGTGCTTTCATAGCCTCTAAAGTGAGTGCTTCAGTCAGAAAAATATCTTTTCCGCGATACTCTTCCAGACCGGGAGTAGCAAATTTTGATGCTGCGTGTCCATCATATGCATTCCCGAAGTGAGTGAGTCCCAGATAACTGCCGGGAGCCCCGGGCGCTCCACCGGCAATATTAACATCAAAACCCATGTTCAACGGATTTTCACCCGGGGTTGAACGTGCGGCAAAATGCGCTTTGCCGCAATGTATAGTGTAATACCCATTGTCTTTTAATACCTGTGCCAGCGAGGTTGCATATATGCAATTCTCAATCTTGTCCTGCTGACAGAAACCATTCACATTCCATTGTGGATATATAAGCCTGTCACTCGTACGGTCGGTAGCCTTGTTTCGTTCCAGTATCCAGTTGGCGACTCTGTGACAAGCGCTGTTCATACCCATAAATAAACTTACGCGGCTGGGAGAACTGATACTGTTTGCATATGCTTGTGTGAACTTCATACCCATTTGGGAGAGGCGCTCCATATTGGGGGTCTCGTAAATTTCATTATTATGTGTTCTTTGATTCCAAAAAGGAACCGAAGTATCCTGCCAGCCCATATCATCCACCAAGAAGAGAAGTATATTGGGACGTTTCTCTCCTTGTGTATTGCTTGCATACATATTACCTGCAAGACATAAAAGAAATAAAGAAGTAATTTTTTTCATGTGATATTTGATTTAAAGAAGCTATATCCCTATAACGGATACAGCTTCTTTTTTAAGTTGAATATGTCTTATTTGATATCAAGAGGTCCTTCGTTAGCTACAAGCGGCCATCCCGGATTTTGATAAATGATAGAAGTACTCACATCATTCGTATTGGTAGAAGTGATTCTAAAGTGCTTGATGGCAATCGGAGTGAGATAATGTGCTTCACACCAAGTGTAACCGGCATCATACATAAGATTATTTGTCTTAATCGCACGATAAGGGCATAAGTACTTGCCACTATTGGCATAGCTGGACACATTGGAGGTAGCGCCTGGGGTGCCTTCCTGTACCAGTAGATTGGTTCCTACATCGTTTTTGTACATGTCTTTTAAGTCGGATCCCAAAGATTAACTCCTTGGATAACAAACTTTTTCACCTGGTCCAATGCCATCCAACGTCTTAGGTCTGTCATGCGGAAACCTTCTTCCATCAGCTCACAACGACGTTCACGACGGATATTATACAGTAAGGCAGAAACCGGTTGTCCCGCAGAATATACAGCCCAATCACTTTCTTTGGTGAGATCGGTGCTATTCACTGTTATCGTATAGTCTCTTGGCAGTCCGGCCCTTTCGCGAAGATCTCCCCAGTATTTAGCTGCATCAGTTCCGATGGAAGTTCCACCATGTTCCATGCAATCGGCTTCAATATAGTTGAGATAAGCTTCAGCCACACGATAGACCGGACAACCTTCGATACACGTATTACCATCGCGATACCAATTGCCGGAAAGACCTTTGCGAATTTGATGACTGGTAACGCATCTTTTTTCTGTTATGTCAAGAATAGCCGGAGTCTCTTTCAATAAATCCGATTCTCCTTCCATAATCTTAGGACTGAGTGTTTCACCGGGTGTCATCATAAAGAGTTGCAAGCGCAAATCTCTATTTTTACGTACATCCAGTAGTGATTCGTCTCCCTTATATTCATCGGTTGCATAGATTGGTTTGCCGTCACGACAAAGGAATGTTTCGACGAAATGTCTGGTTAATCCGGTATTTCCTCCTGTACGTACATAAAATGCGGCAGAATGTGTAATCTTATAATCTGCATCATTGTAAGCACGCCATAATAAGACTTCGGAATATTCCTCCAGACTGTTTGCTGAGAACTGGGCGAAATATGGATTATCCATCTTATATTCATCCAAATCGGTTTTCACAATCTCATCGGTAGTGTTTACGGCCGTATTTCTTACCAATGCCGCATTGCCAATAACCTCTTTTGCCGCACTTTTCGCTTCCGACAGGAAGAATGCGATTTCCGCATCGATATTGAAATCTGCAATATCTTCTGCTTTTCCAGGTCATCCATTTCCTTCCGGCACCATGGCGGTACCTTTATGGTAAGTAAGCCATGAAGCTTCGAACAATGCAGCTCTGGATTTTAATAAGAGGGCGGCATTTTTTGTAATGCGGTTTTTCCCACCTGCAGGACTGTTGTTCATCAAACTGATTGCCTGGTCCAAGTCTTCCAAAATAAAACGGGCCACTTTATAGCGAGGTTCGCGTTTGCTTGCTTCAGTCAAAACAGAACTTTCGTCCGGCAACGTACTTTTAATAATCGGAAAATCACCGAAAGTTTCCAGTTTGGATGGATAATTCTTAGCACGCAAGAAATACATCTCGCCAATATAATGTTTGATATTAGCTTCCGTACCTTCAATTTCGCCTTTCTCGAAACGGGGTACTACTGTTTCCAGAAAATAATTCGCTTGGCGAATGGCTTTGAAGTTCCATGGATCATCATTTTCATTGTTGAAAGATTCGTTGACTTTCCATTGTCCCGGTATCCATTTGTTGTCATAGCCTGTAGCTGCCTGATTGTCTGTCGCATTGTCATCTTTCCAGATACCGGCATTCCAACCGCTATGAGTTGTGAAATTGTAATGTTTCACAGCGTAGGCAGCCAGGTCGCTCTCTGTATAAAAGAAATTATCGGGAGTTACGCTGTCCAAGGGTTCTCTATCGAGAAAATCATTGCAAGAGAGGAGCATACTACTTCCTCCTATGAATATTAATAAATTCTGAAGTATTTTTTCATATCTTATCAATTAGAAGTTAACACTAAATCCTGCAGAGAAAGTACGGGATAACGGATATGTTTTTCCGGAATTGTTTGAACCGTCTTTGGCTCCATATCCGGTATAGATTGTTTCCGGATCGAAACCCTGAGGAAGTCCTGCGATGGTAAATAAATTCTCACCGGAGAAGAATACTCTCAAATTAGAAATACCCGCTTTCTGGATGATATGGCGCGGCATGGTATATCCAATCTGGAAGTTCTTCAATCGCATATAGGCGGCATTTTGCAAATAGCCGGTCTGTACCTTCTGGTTCTTTCCAAAATTGTTCACTAGCGGACGAGGGAAGTAAGCATTCAGGTTTGCTCCCCATTCATCACCTTCCGGACGGAAGAAATCAAGGTGGGAGTTGAAACTGCAGATGACCAAATTCCGCCTGATGCTCCCCAGAACATATTGTCATTCAACCATGCATCCCGTTTGGCTACACCTTGCAGGAATACTCGTACATCAAAGCCCTTCCAGCCGCCTGTCAAATCAATACCAAACTTAAAGCGTGGTGAACTGTTTCCAATCAATCGCTTGTCTCCCGGATCATTCAGCGTAGAACCTTCTGAAATCTTTTCATCACCATTTAAGTCTCGATACATGATATCACCTGCATCCCATTGTTTCCCAATTGCATCCTGTCCGCCATTGGGCAGTGATGCAAGATGAGCTTCCATCTCTTCATGGCTTTTGGCTATACCGATTGTTTCAAAACCCCATAAGTCTCCGATATATTTACCCGCATACCAAGTATTTAAACTTCCCGTTACATTGGGATATTTTAAAATCTTCTGGCGGTCATCGGAGAGGAGTAAATGTACACCGTAATTGAAGTCATTAATCTGATCTCTCCAGCCTAAATCCACCTCGAAACCAGTGGACTGCATATTTGCATTATTTGTTTTGGGCACGGCGGTTCCCAACACGACTGGGAGTTCAGGGGCGGGTCCTACCATATTGATTGTTTTGCGGTTGAACCAGTCGAAACTGACAGTCAGACGGTTGTTGAGCATCCCCAAGTCAAAGCCGATATTCCATGAACGCATGGTTTCCCAACCTAGTAATACTGAGATCAAATCAGGAGCATCGGCTGTATCGGGGCGTGCATTATTAACCAGCCAGTTAGAGTCCTTGTCTGTTGCGACAAATTTCATTAATTGGATATACGGATATAAGCTTTCTGTATTCTGATTACCCAATTCTCCCCATGAGCCGCGAATTTTCAGGTTATTGACTATATTACTGTATGGCTCCATAAATGCCTCACGTGCCACGTTCCATCCGGCAGAGAATGAAGGGAATAGATTCCATCGTTTATTCCTTGCAAAACGTGAAGTACCATCATAGCGCATGTTCACTTCCAATAGATAGCGTTCCTTATAATCATAATTTAATCGGCCGAAGAAGCCGGCTGTTGTCCAGTGAGTCAGTTTGGATTTGTCGATAAATGATTCACCGGTGGCAGCATTGATGTTGGGTATTGATTCGGTTATTAAATCATTCTTGGTTGCCTGTAACTGACGCCATTTATTTAATTCCGCCTGGAAACCAGCCATCACTTTGATGTGGTGTGCATCCGCAATTGTCCGGCTATATTCACTATAGATGTTTGTATTGAAGTAATTAGTCCGTTCGCTGGCTTCCGTAACCTTCGATGTATTCCAAGTGATCCCATAATATATTTCACCGTTCACATCGTGTTGCGGAACTTTCAAATAGTCGGTATGTGTAAAAGAATCGACTGTCTTGTAGTTCAATTCTCCAAATATTTTCCAGTTCTTAATCGGTTCTGCCACTACCTGAAATTGTTGATATAACCAGTCAGTCTGTGCGTTGTTGTCTCCTCCATAAAGAATAGGAAGTATAATTGTATTACCCATTGGAAAACCATTCGTGTCGACAGTAGGTTCCATCGGCCAACGTTTAGCTATGTTATGATATAAGGTGTTATCATTCATGGCTGTCGGTTTGGTATAATCCTTACGCATATATTTGGTATTATAGCTCATACTTAGCCATGGAAAAAGCTGTGCATTAAGTTTACCGGTTACAGTATAACGGTTTAACTTGTCCCGCCGGATAGCCATCAAACCTTCCTGGCCCATATAGTTTCCGGAAAAGCAATATTGGATAGCTTCTGTTCCTCCGTTGACGCTGACGGAATGTTCCTGAGAAAAGGCCGTACCTCCAAACACAACATCATACCAATCGGTATTGGTATTTCCAATCCAGTCCCAGATGCTGGGAGTGTTTCTATTAGGCTGTGTGGTTGTAGTAATTACACCGGCTGCATAATCCCGGATAGCCTGGAGTCGTGTTTCGTCAAACTGTACGGCGGTTAATCCGTCATTCAACTGCATTTTATTGAAATAGGTCGCATAAGTAAGCGCATCTGCTACTTTAGGCATGTTTATTGACTGAGACCATCGGAAGTTATTATTGTAGTTGATCGAAACTTTACCGGCCTTTCCTTTCTTAGTCGTGATTAATACAACTCCGAAAGGTGCACGAGAACCGTAGATAGAAGAAGCGGCAGCGTCTTTCAATACGGAAATATTCTCGATATCGTTAGGGTTCAACATATTCATATTTCCTTCCATTCCATCAATCAAAATCAATGGAGCAGCTTTGGAACCGTCGCCAATCGTACCGGCACCGCGAATGTTCATGTTCATCTCTGTACCGATTTCACCACCATTACCGTCAGAAGCATAGGAGAAATTCATGCCGGGAACCAACCCCTGCAATGCTTGACCGACATTGGAAACCGGATGTGAAGTTAGTTCATCTGCACTTACCGTAGAAACCGAACCGGTCAGGTTCACTCTCTTTTGTGTTCCAAAACCGATGACGACTACTTCGTCCAATGCTTTTGCGTCTTCTTTTAAAATGACTGACAGCATCTTGCCGGGTTGCACTTTTAGAGTCTCTGTTCTATAGCCAATGTAGGACACTGTTATTGTCGCATTGGGAGAGGTTACATTCAAAATGAAATTTCCATCGGTATCCGTGATTGTACCATTCGGAGCTCCTTCTTCCCTGATAGTCGCACCGATAATCGGTTCACCGGTAATGTCGGCTACCTTGCCTTTTATTTGTATTGTTTGCTGTTCGGCAGGTGGCGCTTCTCTGATTTCAGTCGATAAGATTATTTTCTTATTGTGAACGGCATATTTGACTTGAGTCCCTTTAAATATTTCGTCCAATATTAAAAAGATATTGCCTTTATTTGCCGATACCGATACACGACGTTCTACATCCACATGACTGTCGTTATAGAAAAAACTGAAATCAGACTGGCTTTCAATTTGATCCAGAACTTCTCTTATCGTGGAGCTTTGGGCTTTCAGGTCTATAATAGTATTTTGGACATAACTATTGGTTGCATTTAATAAACCTGTAAAACAAAAACAAAGAGCAATGAATAATTTCATAGACAGTGGAATTTTTTTCCAAACGACACAAAGGAGATTATCCACCTGTAATCATTGGATGCTGGTGTTTTTCTTCATATATTTGCATGATTAAAGTTAAGAAATATTTTTTTCTGTTTACTCTCAAACAGTTGAAAGATTTTCTCATACAGGCTAGATGCGGGAACATCTGCCTGTATGCTTTTTTAAGGAGGATGTGGGTGTTTCATGGTATTTTCATTTTTATTGGTTAAACATAAAGGCTTTAATATATCTCTATCTGCCTACTTTCTGTGTTTTGATTGGGAGAGTGCTTTACATTGCGCCAGCGAATGCGCGATGATATTTTAAAGTTCTCCAAAATGTCTTCTATATATGGTTCTGTAAATGTTCCGGTAAATGTATATTTATCAAACTTCGATGTGTTTACAATAAATTCCACATTATAGCGCTTTTTCAGCATATGCAATGCTGTTGCGAATGGCGTTTTTTTCGAAAATAACCTTGTTGTCTTTCCAGGCAAGTTCCGCTTCTCCATATGTATCATAAGATAGAATACGTCCGTCTTTGTTGTTATAGATTACCTTTTGCCCCGGTTGCATTAGCATTTTATACCCATGTCCGTCTTTTTCATAAGAAAACTTGACTTTACCTTCCACTAAAGTGGTAATTACTTCGTCCATATCGCTAAATGCTTCCAGATTGAAGCGTGTTCCTAAAACTTCTACTTTAGATTTTCCGGGAGTTGAAACAATGAATTTACGTTTGGCATCTTTGGTTACTTCAAAATATGCTTCACCACTCAGAGTTATTTCGCGAGCCCTATCGGTGAAAAAAGAGGGGTATTGTAAAACAGAACCGGAATTCAAATATACCAAAGTGCTGTCCGGCAATCTGAAGGATGTAATCATTCCGGGTTGTGTCCGGACTTCAAATATTTGTGCTTGGACAGGTAAAACGGGTTTGGACTGATTATATAAAAGGAAAATAGTGATAGCCATCGGTATAATCAGAATAACGGCAATTCGTTGTATCCTGTTCCACCAAGAGATATGATACTTATTCTTTGGCATCCGTCCTTTTACTTTTGATAATTCCTCTTTCAAATTTATACTTTCGGTTACTTGCTGCGTGTCGGTCATCAGGAGAAGGGTATAAACATCCATGGCCATCCTGTGATTCTCCTCTGACGACTTAATCCAGGATTCTATCTTCTGAACTTCATCAGCCGTTGCTTTTCCATCATAGTAGCTGATAAGTAGGTTTTCTATATTTGGCGTATCCATTTCTATTATTAATTTAGTAAAGAGGCAAGCGGCAGAATAAAAATACTAAGGCGATATTGGATATTAACATTATTAAATGTTTTGGTTAATTAAAGTTTTCCGCTGCACTTATTTGAAATATAAGCGTTGCTATTGTATGATGGAATATAGTAATGAAGATACCTATTTATTGATTGCCTTGCGAAGAGGAGAAACGATGGCCTTTGATAGTATATTTAAAAAATACTATCCGGTTCTTTGTGCATATGGAAGTAGATTTGTTGACTATGAAGAAGCTGAAGAAATAGCAGGCGATGCTATCTTATGGCTATGGGAACATCGTGAAACGTATCAGATAGAGACTTCTTTAGGCAGATATTTACTCAAATCAGTATATAATAGATCTCTTAATTGTATTAAACAGAAACATCTGAAAAGTCATGCGGATACCATGTTCTATGAAGAAATGGAGAAGTTGATACAAGGTGTGGAGGTATATCAGTTTCAGGAATTTTCAAAACGAATAAAGGAGGCCATAGATGCACTGCCTTCTTCCTATCGGGAAGCTTTTATGATGCACCGCTTTTCTAAAATAAGTTATAAAGAGATAGCTGATGAACTGGGAGTATCTACCAAAATAGTAGCTTACCGCATACAGCAAGCAACCAAGTTGCTTCGGAAAGAACTTTCAGATCTTTTACCTATACTTTTAATCTTCCTTCATAATGATCAGACATTGCATTGAATTAGTTGATGACTGTTTAATAATCAGTAATTGTTGAATATATTAAGATTGTAGGTATGAAGTACCTTAAAAATGACTGCATAGCTCTTATTAGAATAGAATAAATTGACTATATTTGTAGCGCATTAGATGCGAAGTTATATATTTAATAATTAATACTTAATATTTTACAGGAATGGCTTTAGAAATTACAGACAGCAACTATAAAGAAATCCTTGCAGAAGGTAAGCCGGTTGTGATAGATTTTTGGGCTCCTTGGTGCGGACCTTGCAAGATGGTAGGCCCTATTATTGAAGAGTTGGCAACCGAATATGAAGGTAAAGTCCTTATCGGCAAGTGTGATGTGGATGAAAATAGTGAGGTAGCTGCAGAATATGGTATCCGCAATATTCCTACCGTGTTGTTCTTCAAAAACGGAGAACAGGTGGACAAGCGGGTAGGTTCTGCCGGCAAACCGGTATTCGCAGATAAGATAAAAGCCTTATTATAACCCTTTAAAAACAAAAGATTATGGGACTGGAAGACGATTTTTTAGGAAACGATGTCGATGATGAAAAGACCATCGAGTACATCAAGAACTATTTGCCGCAGGAGTTGAAGGAGAAGTTCTCTGACGACGAATTCTATTATTTTCTCGATTTGATTGACGAGTATTATTCCGAGAGCGGCGTCCTTGATGCCCAGCCCGACGAAGACGGATGCATTGAAATCGACTTGGGAAAAATCGTGGATTACATCGTTAAGGAAGCCCATAAGGACGAAGTGGGTGAGTATGATCCGGAAGAAATCCTGTTCATCGTGCAAGGCGAAATGGAATATACGGAGTCTCTGGATGAGGAATAACCGGAGATTTCGATGATAAAAGAGAAGGTGCAGACTTAATAATCTGCGCCTTTTTTTATTCTTTTATGCCGGAGACGTGTTCAGGAAGAAGAACACGGACATGCTGATAAGTATAATTCCCAATACCCCGTAGAACCAACGAGCTTGCCGTCGCCCCACGTTTTGTACGACGAACTGAGAGTTGCGGGCGGTAAAGAACCAATTCCAATTCAATATTGCAGCCAGCAGAGATATAATTCCGGCTACGGCGAAGATACCTTGAACGATGTATTGACTCATTCGAAGTTTTCCATAGTTAGTTTGCGCTCACCGTTCTCCACTTCTTCGATAGTGACCTTGATGGTGTTGCCCGGCAGGAGTTCTTCAATCAGTTCCGGCCATTCTATGAAGCAAAGCGCACCGCTATAAAGATAATCTTCGTATCCCATATCATACACCTCTTCGAGCTTCTTGATGCGATAGAAGTCGAAATGATAAATCAGTTCTCCGGCAATGTCCGAACGGTATTCGTTTACGATGGCAAAGGTGGGGGAGGTGATTACGTCGGACACGCCGAGTTCTTCACAAACAGCCTTGATAAAGGTGGTCTTGCCTGCTCCCATTTTGCCGTAGAGGGCAAAGACGGTGTTGTCGCCCATTGCTTCGATGAACTGGCGGGCGGCTTCGTGGATATGGTCTAATGACTGAATTTTGATTTCCATGTGTATGCTTTGTATTGATTTTCACCACAGATTACACAGATTAACACAGATTCTTTAATAAGTCAGAATACAAAATCTGTGTTAATCTGTGTAATCTGTGGTGAGTATTTATTTCCGTTGCAAAGATAGATAAAAACTTTTTCCTCCTTTACAAATTGCGTAAATAATAATGGAGAAGAAGATGATGGCGGCACCCGAAGGCACGTTCAGATAAAACGAAATCAGCAATCCGCCCAGGCAACTGAGGTAGCCGATGCCGATAGACAGCCAGATGATGCGGTGGAACCGGTATGAGAAGAGGTTCGCCGTCATTTGCGGAATGGTAAGCAACGAAATTACCAGCACGATGCCCACCATGCGCAGGCAGGCCACAATGATCAGTGCGATAAACATCATCAGCACATATTCGAACGCTTGCACCGGGATGCCTTGCGAACGGGCAAACTCACGGTCGAAAGCTACGTAAATGATGGGATGCAGGTATAGCACGAAGAACAGGATTAGAATTACGGCAAGTCCTCCCAGCAGGGCTATATCACCAAGCGTGATTGTCAGTATATTCCCGAAAAGATAGGCCGAAAGGTCGGGGGTAAAGCCAGGCGACAAGAAAGTGAATATGATGCCCAGCGCCATTCCCAGTGTCCAGAACACGGCAATGGCGGAGTCTTCGCGCATATCTTTCCGTTTGCTGAGCCACTCCACTCCGAAAGCCGACAGTACGGCAAAAACTGCCGCCGATAAAATCGGTGAAATCCCTGCGTACAAGCCCAGTCCGATGCCGCCGAAAGAAGCGTGCGTCAGTCCTCCGCTGATGAATACCAACCGCCGCGTAACGATGTACGTGCCGATAAGCCCGCAAACAATGCTTGCCAGCAGGCTGCCGACGAGGGCATGTTGGAAGAAAGTATATTGCAGTAAATCCATAAACAAAAATTGTTTTTAGGTATTAGGTATTAACCATGCGGCATCATTGCGCAGCCTTAATACCTAATACTTAAAACCTAATACCTAATTTCGTCTTTCTCCGATAATCAGAAACACCTCATCCTTTATATTGTCCGGCAAGGCGATGCCCCGTAGTTGCAGACTGCGTACCCAACCGGCTACATCGGTATCCTGCATCGTATAAAAGATGTCGCGAAACTCCTCTTCCTGTTCGGAAGTATATCCGTCGGGACTGGTGCCTATGTATTTGTCCAGTTCCTCGTCATCATAATATTCTATCTTTTTACTGACGGCCGCCAACAGGCTGTCGCGCTCGCAAACTTCGTGCTGTCCGCAGCACTCCGTGTCTACTTCCGTTACTTCGGGCATAGCGTCCAGTTCGCCGCGGTCAATCTTCTTTTGCAGGTGCCGGTTGCGCACTATTCCCGTCACGGCAGCAATGAGGGCGAGGCCAATCAAGCTAATAATCAATATCCACATGAAGTTTCCTTTCTCTGAAAAAATGTGTCTTGTAATAGAACGGACAAAGATACACATTGTTCGGCAGATTTCCCGTATGTTCGGAGGTTTTTCCCGTTGCCTGCCGCAGACGTCACCCCGGGGAAGACTTCCTTTACCTCGGGGGTGAACGCCCGTTACCTCTGGGGTAAATGTCCGGTAAATGTAAGGCGCTGATAACTAGCCCAGTGTTATATAATCTTGAACCCGGCTTCCCGCAAGTCTTCCCAATAGCCCGGATAAGATTTGGACACCACTTGCGGCTCGTCAATCTGCACTTGGGGCAGCACGAGGCAGGCAGGAGCAAAGGCCATTGCCATGCGATGGTCTTCGTAGGTGGCAATGACGGGAGCGGCTTCGGCAGGACAGCGCTCACCGTTCCAGAGCAGGATGCTGTCTTGTTCGGAACGTACCACATACCCTAGCTTGTGCAACTCTGTGATGAGGGCGGTGATGCGGTCGGTTTCCTTTATCTTGAGGCTTTGCAGGCCGGTGAAGCGGAAGGGGATGTTCATCAGGCAGCAAGTCACGACAAAGGTTTGCGCAAGGTCGGGAATATCTACCATGTCTTCTACGAGGCGGGCAACGGGAGTACCCATGCGGGTCAGCCGCACGCCACGGTCGGTATATTCCGTCCGTACGCCGAGGCGGGAAAAGACTTCCGCACCGCGGCTGTCGCCCTGATAGCTGCGGGGGAACAGGCCGAGGAGTTCCACTTCGGATACGAACTTCCATTCCCTTTCTTCTTCTTCTTTATCGCTTTTTGCTTTTTTCGTTTCATTACTTATATCCGACAGCGCCAGGATTTGATACCAGTAAGACGCTGCGCTCCAATCACTCTCCACCGTAAAAGACACGTCGCGATAGCCGCCCGGATACACAGTGATGCTGCTGTCCGAAGTCCATTCGGCACGACCGCCGAAGTCGCGCATCAGTTGCAGCGTCAGGTTGATGTAGGGGCGGGAAACGATGTCGCCCGTCAGGTGCAGGCGCAGACCTTTGGGCAGTACGGCTCCTATCATCAGCAGGGCGGAGATATATTGCGAACTTACGTTTCCGGCAAGGGATATTTCTTCTCCTTTCAGTTCTTTACCCGTGATGTGCAGGGGTGGGAAACCTTCGTTGCCTACATATTCTATCTGTGCGCCGAGTTCACGCAACGCATCTACCAGAATGCGGATGGGGCGTTGCTGCATGCGTTGCGTGCCAGTGATGATGCGCTTGCCGGGTGTCACGCTGAGGTAAGCCGTGAGAAAGCGCATCGCCGTTCCGGCGGCAAGGATGTCGATATGCTCCGGATTGCCGTCGAGGGCACGTATCATGACGCGGGTATCGTCGCAATCGCTCAGGTTGCAGGGCGTGAGACTGCCGTGGGCAAGGACGTGCAGGATAAGTGCACGGTTACTGATGCTTTTAGAGGCCGGCAGTTGGATGGCGGCATGTAGCGGAGCGGTAGGGGCTGAGACGGTATATTGCATGGTGGTGTTCGTTAATTTACGGTGGTAAAAGTTTTGTTATTCTGCTACAAAAGTAAAATAAATCTTTGGGAAATGGAAGAATGTTCCTAAAATGAACAGTCTTGCTTAAATATGTGATGCACAAGGTTTGCGGAAACATCGCACTTTTGCACTCGAAAGAATAATATAATGATTCGGAATTGCCTGTTTTAATCTTGCATAATTCAAATAAAAGTTGTATCTTTAT
>JAJQAY010000108.1 GCA_021203515.1 Bacteroides sp.
ATTAGCAAAATGTTTGGGCAAGTCATAGAAAACAGGATGACAGATAGTATTGCTTGTCATTTGTGTTTATTTGTATTCATTTCTTTTCCGAATATGAGTATAATTCGGAAGAATATGAAATAATTGCGTAAGTTGCAGTATATTAGTCGACTATGACGGGAAATACGCGAAAAAGAGAGCGATTTGGTGATGGTAGAAGTTTACCATCACCTCACCGTCACCTCTACCATCACCCTTGTATCGCTTACTGGCAAAAGGATAGAGGCAAACAACCGTTGGGTGATGGTAAAAAAGCAAAAACTTATTGTTCAGTGCAGGGGGGGTAGGGAATATAATCACCGCATTGCCAACGCCCGGTTCTCCGCTGCTTCCATAATTTCCCGTTCTCCCGGACCTTTGTCGTTAATGCCGCAAAGATGTAGGATGCCGTGAATGATGACGCGGTACAACTCGGCGTCATAGTCGCTACCGAATTGCTCGGCATTGGTGCGCACGGTGTCGAGGCTGATGAAGAGGTCACCGTTCAGGCGGCTGCCTTCGCAATAGTCGAAAGTGATGATGTCCGTATAGTAATCGTGTTGCAGATACTGGCGGTTCACTTCGAGTATTTTCTCGTCCGAACAGAAAATATAGGCGATTTCACCGACTCTTTTCCCGTAGGTGGCGGCAACGGCTTTTATCCATTCCGTCGTTTCGCGCTTCTTGATGGCGGGCATTTCAACACCGTCTGTCTGATAACTTATCATGCAATCTGTATTTTAAAAGAAGAACAAATAGCTAATAATAATTGCGGCAATGATGCCGGAGAGGTCCGCAATCAGTCCGCAGGTAACGGCGTTGCGGGTTTTGGTGATGCCCACACTGCCGAAGTAAACGGCAAGAATATAGAAGGTGGTGTCCGAAGCACCACGTGCCACGCAACTCATGCGGCCTACGAAGGAGTCAGCTCCATATTGTTTCATCGTATCAATCATCAGTCCGTTGGCACCGCTACCGCTCAGCGACTTCATCAGGGCGGTGGGCAGAGCACCTACAAAGCTGGTGTCTACACCGAACAATCCTATTACGTATCCGATGCCGTTCACCAGTATATCCATCGCTCCCGAAGTGCGAAAAACGGCAATTCCAACGAGGAAAGCGACCAGATAGGGGATGATGTGCACGGCAGTTGTAAACCCTTCTTTGGCTCCTTCTATGAAGGCATCGTAGACATTTATCTTTTTCCACAGCCCCCATACAATGAAGAGTAGGATGATGGAGAAGAGGATGATATTGGCGGTCAATGTGGAATAAATTCCCATTTCTTCGCGTCCAAGCCGTGTAAACAGATAGATTAGTCCGGCAAAGAAAACACTGACGCAACCCACCAGGATAAGGATGGGTTTGTTCAGCAGATTGATGCGCTGGGCTATGCTGACGGCAATGACTCCGACAAGCGTGGAGATGGCGATAGTGATGAGTATCGGAATGAAAATATCGGTAGGTTGTGCCGCACCCATTTGCGAGCGGTACATCATGATGCTGATGGGGATTAATATCAGTCCGGAAGTGTTGAGGACGAGGAACATCACCATCGGGTTGGTTGCCGTATCCTTCTTCGGATTGAGTTCCTGAAGTTCTTTCATGGCTTTCAGTCCCATAGGTGTAGCGGCATTGTCTAACCCTAACATATTGGCTGATAGGTTCATAAAGATAGAACCCATGGCCGGATGCCCTTTCGGTATGTCGGGAAAGAGGCGGCAGAAGACGGGACTCAGCCAGCGGGAAAGCGCGGCAATCATACCGCTGTTCTCACCGATTTTCATTATGCCTAGCCAAAGGGTGAGAATACCGGTCAGTCCCAATGATATTTCGAAAGCATTTTTTGAAGAGTCGAATGTAGAGTTGACGAGCTCCGTAAATATCCCCACATCTCCCATGAATAGGAGTTTACAGAGTGCCACAATGAAAGCAATTACGAAAAATGCTACCCAAATGTAATTTAAAACCATAAAATGATACGTTGATTTTCGTACAAAAGTAGGAATATCTTTCTATTTAGCGCGGGAAAAACGCTATTTTTGTGGGATGAGACAAAAAGCAAAAGAAATAGAACAAGAAATACGGGAATATATCGATCCGGTGAAGCGGGAATATCTGCCTAAATTCTTCAAGACCGGAAAAGGACAGTACGGTGAGGGCGATAAATTTCTGGGGGTAGTGGTGCCGAACACCCGCCTGGTGGCGAAGCGCCATAAAGAAGTACCCTTTGAGGTGATGGCGGAGCTGCTGCAGAGCGAGTGGCATGAGTGTCGCCTCTGTGCCTTGCTGATGTTGGTGGAGCGTTTCAAGAAAAGCGATGAAAAGGAGCAAAAAAGCGATTTATGATTTCTACCTTTCTCAAACGGCGCGTATCAATAACTGGGACTTGGTGGATTTGTCGGCTCCCGGCGTTGTAGGCGAATATCTGAAAGATAAGTCGCGCGAAGACCTTTATCGTTTGGCAGATAGCAGTCTGCTTTGGGAGCAGCGCATTGCGGTTGTTTCTACTTATATACTTATCAAAAACCATGATTTCATCGACATACTGGCTCTTTCAGAGCGCCTGCTCCATCATAAGCACGACTTGATGCAGAAAGCCGTGGGGTGGATGCTGCGCGAAATGGGGAAACGGGATAAAGACCTGCTTGTCCAGTTTCTCGAAAAACGGTGTAAGGTGATGCCGCGAACCATGTTGCGCTACGCTATCGAGAAGTTTCCCGAGGAGGAAAGGCGGGAGTTCATGAAACGGTAATTGTGTGTGTTCGTGAACTCCCGTAACAGATGTACTAAGATAACAACCCCTCGGGTATTTCGAAAGTAATGAGTTCCGCTGACAGTTCTTTCTCGCTACTTGTTTCTATTAGCCGGATATATTGGCTCATATTTTCGTTTTCATATTCTCCGGCAGGTGTATTCCAGTCTAAATGCAAATACTTATCTAACCGATGGCGTATATATTCATTGGTATCCATAAGGAAACTGCGGGAAACCTGGGTGTTGTTCTCCTGATACGCCAACGTCAGGTAATATTTTCCTTCCGTTTCTGTGAAAGAATACTTTCCTTTGCCTTGTAGAATGAGGTCGTTGCTTGAAACTCGGGTTGAAGCTCCGTTCCTGAAAAAATAAGCACTATGCTCCTTGTCATCTACAAGGTAAAGAAACTCTGCATTGAGGGGAAGCGGTGCGTAATTCTCGTTTGTGGAGTAGAGGTTTTGAGAAAGCCTGAACACTTCATAATGATTTACGACTTTTATGTTCAGGGTACATTACTCTTGCGTATGATTGTCGGTGACGGTTAATGTTGTGTGTCCGGATAATATTCCGTACACGTATATCATATTTCCACCGGGGCATGACCAACCGCTTTCGGTTTGTGCACGGGCAATGTAGAGATTTGCCATCTCAAGTGTGTAGTCTCCGTTTCCACTTTCCAAACCGAGATAACGAGTGCCTCCCATGGGTACTTCGTAAGTAGTAGCGGAAAAACTTAGGGGCTGTTGTCTTCTTTGCAGGATACTGCGGCAATGCAAAGCAGAAAGAACAAAGAGGAGCTTTTTAAGTCATGTAGTCTCATTATAGTCTCTTTTTAGATTATATTGCAAAAATAGTAAAAGTTATTCAACATAGACAAAGGTTTATAATAAATTGGACTATAAAAGAACGCAGTGAGCATACCGATTTTTTTCGGGAAGTTACTAATAGGAAGAAATAAGAGGGAACATTACCGGAAAACAAAGAAATCAGGTGAAAAATACATAGGGTTTATCAGTTTGTACTATCTTTGTCGCACAAAAAGAATTTAAAGCGAATGGATAGCGAGAAGCAGACTACTGAGTACAAGAGCCTTCAGAAAATCAGAACGGGTGATAAAGGATTTAAAGACTTGTCCGTGACATGTGTTGCTTTGGCAAATGCGCAAGGTGGCAAAATCTTTATCGGCTATGATGATAAGAAGAAAGTTCCCTTGCCCGAGCAGCATATCACATCTGAGGAGGTGAACGAGGCTGTGACAAAGTTGCGCAGCCTTTGTTTTAATGTCGGTCTTGCGGCTTCCGAGATATGTACTGATGATAGCGGTAGCCAGTATTTCATTGTCTCTGTTTCTCCTTCTATGCATTCTGTAGCTACTACTTCGGATGGGCGTATCTACATTCGGGTAGCTGATAAATGTGAACCTGTGCGTAGTAAGGATCTGCAACATCTGGGTGAGGAAAAGGGAGCATACCAATGGGAATTGGTACGAACTAAATATCGACTTGACGAAGATGCTCTGAATGCTTTGCAGCAGTTGGCGAATGATATTCGAAAGTCGTCTCGTGTGCGCCAGCATATCAAACAAATGGATGATGTGGAGTTAGCGGAAAACTATCATTTGGCAGATGAAGGTTATTTGACGAATTTAGGTGTTCTTTGGTTGGGTACAGCAAAGCAGAGAGGTTCTATCTGTTGTCCGGCTACGGTGCAATATATCGTTTATGATGCCCTTGAACGAAAAGTGCGGAAAGAAGAATGGCATGATAACCGACTGAGTCCTAAAGAACTACTTCTTGATATAGAACAGAAGGCTGTTGAATTGACTTATTCGTATGAGTTTCCGAACGGTCTGTTTCGCAAGCAAATACGGCATTATCACCCGAAGTTGGTGCGGGAGTTGTTGGTCAATGCTTTGGCCCATAAATCTTATACTATCTCCAGTGACATCATGATTAAGGTTTTTCCTGATAGGTTGGAGATTTCTAATCCGGGAGGATTGCCATTGGGCATAACGAAGAATAATATCCTGCATGCCAAGCATCGTCGTAACCCTAATATGATAGAGTTGTTGAGTGCTTTGGAAATGATGGAGGGTGAAGGTTCCGGTTATGATTTGATTTACGAGCTGAATGCTATGGAAGCAAAAGACCCGCCTGTGATAGAGTCTTCTTACAATGAGGTCACGGTAATTCAGAATGCAGAGATTATAGACACTGAGTTACTTCCTCTGCTAGACTTTGTTTTACAGAATTATCAGTTGACACAAAAGGCCTTTACTGCTTTCGGTATAATTGCCCGCGAGAAAAAGGTGCTTAGTACACAACTTTCTACCATACTTCAACTTCAAGAAGAAGACCGTTTACGTAGTTATACGGATAAATTGTTGAAGGATAATATCATCGGGGAGAGCGGAGCAAAGAAAGGTACACAGTTTTTTGTAAATCCGCAGTTGATAAAGAATGCAAGAGTAAATCTGAAAACTACTTTAAAGACTGTAGAACCTTATGTGCTGAAAACCTTAATTATGGAAGATTTGAAAGTGCATCCCAATAGTAAGATTTCGGAAATCGCAGGTAGATTGCCGGAAGTAGACTTGCATGAATTGAGAAAAATGGTGTATTCGATGGTGGGAGTGGAGTTAGCCACGGGAGGCTCTCGTGCTGATAGGTGTTATATTCTGAAGTAAGTGGTAAAAAAAAGAAGAAAAAAAAGAAATAGAAAAAGAAACTAATTAAATAGCTGATTTACAGCTTTGTATTTGTTTCCTATTCTTTTTTTATCATAGTAAGAAAAGAAATAAAACTTAGAATGGAACAAGAAGATTTTGATATACGCGAACATCAACTGACAAGCAAGGAGCGTGATTTTGAGAATGCCCTTCGCCCGCTGAGTTTTGAGGATTTTAGCGGACAAGATAAGGTCGTTGATAATTTGCGTATTTTTGTGAAAGCGGCCCGTTTGAGAGGGGAAGCGCTGGATCATGTATTGCTTCATGGTCCTCCGGGATTGGGAAAGACAACACTATCCAATATCATAGCCAATGAGTTGGGAGTAGGGTTTAAGATTTCTTCCGGACCGGTACTCGACAAGCCGGGTGATTTGGCGGGCGTGCTTACCAGTCTGGAGCCGAACGATGTTTTGTTTATTGATGAAATCCATCGTCTGTCACCGGTAGTGGAGGAGTATTTATACTCGGCTATGGAGGACTATCGCATTGATATTATGATAGATAAAGGCCCTTCGGCGCGGAGCATACAGATAGATTTGAGTCCTTTTACCCTGGTGGGTGCCACTACCCGTAGTGGTTTGCTGACGGCTCCGTTGCGTGCTCGTTTCGGCATTAATCTGCATCTGGAGTATTACGATGATGATGTGCTAAGCGCTATTATTCGCCGTTCGGCAAAGATTTTGGATGTACCTTGTTCTACGAAAGCGGCGGAGGAGATTGCTTCCCGCAGCCGTGGCACACCGCGTATTGCCAATGCGCTGTTGCGCCGGGTACGCGATTTTGCGCAGGTCAAAGGTTCGGGTAGCATCGATACGGAAATCGCAAACTTTGCACTCGAAGCATTGAATATCGACAAATACGGTTTGGATGAAATCGACAACAAGATACTCTGCGCTATTATCGACAAGTTCAAGGGCGGCCCGGTAGGGTTGACCACCATTGCCACAGCCTTGGGTGAGGATGCCGGAACTATCGAAGAAGTTTATGAACCGTTCCTGATAAAAGAAGGTTTCTTGAAACGTACTCCGCGTGGACGCGAAGTTACGGAATTGGCTTATAAGCATTTGGGACGAAGTCTGTATAATAGTCAGAATACGTTGTTTAGCGATTGATAGATACTATTTGGGTTCAACTAAAAGCGGTGCTATCTCAATTAAGAGGCAGCACTATCTCAAATTCTCCTCCTCCTGGGAGGAGGAGTACCCGAAGGGGGAGGTGGTAGGTGAAAACATAAATAAGTGAAAACAAGTAGTATCTGAAAATATAAAATTATGCTTATATGCAAAAATCATGAACACCTCTACGCTCGTTGACCAACGTAGAGAATTACGCAATCACAGTACTGAAGCTGAAGTTACATTGTGGAAAATGCTGAAAGATAAGCAGATTTGCAATTTGAAATTTAGAAGACAGCATAGCGTTGGACCATATATTCTTGATTTTTATTGCTCACAGATATGTTTAGCTATAGAATTAGACGGAGAGATACACAATAGGCAACAAGATTATGACGAACAACGCACGTTATTTCTGAATAAGGTGAAAGGGATTGAAGTGCTACGTTTTGAGAATAGAGTTGTTTTTGAAAATCCGGAACTGATTGTGGGAGAGATTGAGGATAGGAAATTAAGTTTTGTGGATTTACCTACCACCTCCCCCTTTGGGTATTCCTCCTCCCAGGAGGGGGAGAATTTGAGATAGTACTGCTTCTTAAATAAAGATAGTGCTGCTTTTTTAAATTAAGATAGTACTGTCTTTGGATTAAGAAAGTATTGTTTTGAGATTGAGATATAGTATCGTTTTGTATATTGGAGTACACTACTTGCTATAGAGTGGGTGGTAGATAATCTGTAATTAGTAATTCGTAATTTGTAATTATCAACGTGGCTGGATTAAAATCATTGGCAAAGGAAACTGCCATTTATGGAGTAAGCAGTATTGTAGGGCGGTTTCTTAATTACCTGCTAGTACCGGTATACACGATGGCCTTGTCCGCTCAGTCGGGAGGCTATGGGGTTGTGACGAATATCTATGCATGGGTAGCGTTGCTGTTGGTATTGCTGACATGTGGTATGGAAACCGGTTTCTTCCGCTTTGCCAATAAGGGAGAAGACGACCCGATGCGCGTATACTCCACAACGCTGCTCAGCGTCAGTATAGGTGCACTGACATTCATTGCGCTGGGATTATTATTCCTTCAGCCTATTGCCAACTGGCTGGAATACGGCGAACATCCGTGGTACATAGGTATGATGATGATTGTGGTGGCGATGGACGCCATCCAGAGTATTCCTTTTGCTTACCTTCGCTACAAGAAGCGTCCGATTAAGTTTGCCGCATTGAAGCTGTTGTTTATATTCCTGAATATTTCGCTGAACCTGATTTACTACGTGCTGATGAAAGAAGATGATGTAGGTTATGCATTCCTTTTCAATCTGATATGTACCTCTACGGTGATGATTTGCATGATACCGGAATTGCGTGGTTTTACTTATGTGCTGGACAAAAAGCTACTGAAACGGATGCTCAGTTATAGCCTGCCGTTGTTGGTACTTGGCATTGCCGGCATCTTGAACCAAGTGGCGGATAAAATCATTTTCCCTTTCGTCTATCCCGACGAGGCGGAGGCTACCGTGCAGCTCGGCATTTACGGAGCAGCCAGCAAGATTGCCATGGTGATGGCTATGTTTACGCAAGCCTTCCGCTTTGCCTACGAGCCCTTTGTTTTCGGCAAGAGCCGGGAGAAGAACAACAAGGAAATGTATGCACAAGCCATGAAATTCTTTATTATCTTTACTTTATTGGCATTCCTTGCCGTAATGTTCTATCTGGATATTTTGCGCCATATCATCGGGCGCGATTATTGGCCCGGATTGCGGGCAGTGCCTATTGTGATGGCGGCGGAAATCTTTATGAGTGTTTACTTTAACCTCTCTTTCTGGTATAAGCTGATTGACGAAACACGTTGGGGAGCTTATTTCTCGCTGGTGGGTTGCACGATACTGATGTTGATGAATGTGCTGTTAATCCCCAAGTATAGCTATATGGCATGTGCCTGGGCGGGTTTCTGCGGTTATGGAGTTGCTATGCTGCTGTCCTATTTCGTCGGTCAGAAGAAATATCCTATCCAGTATGACTTAAAAGCAATCGGCTGTTATGTGCTTCTTGCAGCGGTGCTCTATGTGGCGGCGGAATATATACCGATTGAGAATATCTACCTGCGGATGGCTTTCCGTACCGTGCTGCTATTCTTCTTTATCGCCTATATTGTGAAGCACGATATGCCGCTCAGCCAGGTACCCATACTGAATAAACTAGTGAAAAAGTAACTTCAATTATATATGCCATGGCAGAACAACCAACCAATCCCAACAGAAACATATTTGCCATCAAGACTTTCCTGAGAGAATACCTTGATTTGCGCAAAGACAAAGACAATGAACTCGAAACTGTAGACTCCATCCGGAAAGGTGTGGAGTTTAAAGGTGCGACATTGTGGATTTTGATATTCGCCATATTTATGGCCTCACTGGGTCTGAACGTCAATTCGACCGCCGTAATTATCGGTGCCATGCTTATTTCTCCTTTGATGGGGCCTATCATGGGTGTGGGGCTTTCAGTCGGTTTGAATGACTTCGATTTGATGAAGCGTTCGCTGAAGAGCTTCCTGATTACAACGCTGTTCAGTGTGACTACGGCTACCATCTTCTTTCTGGTAAGTCCCGTTGCCGAAGGACAACAATCGGAGTTGCTGGCGCGTACTTCACCGACCATTTATGACGTTTTCATCGCACTGATGGGTGGTCTTGCCGGTGTAGTAACCCTTTCCACCAAAGAGAAAGGAAACGTGATACCCGGTGTTGCCATCGCCACGGCTTTGATGCCTCCTCTCTGCACGGCGGGTTATGGGTTGGCAACGGGTAATCTGATCTTCTTCCTCGGTGCATTCTATCTGTACTTCATTAATTCGGTCTTCATCAGCTTAGCTACTTTTATAGGAGTTCGCGTGATGCACTTCCAACGCAAAGAATTTGTCGATAAGAACCGCGAGAAGAAAGTGCGTAAGTACATTGTCCTGATAGCTGTCCTCACGATGTGTCCGGCGGTATGTCTGACAATCGGAATTATTCAAGATACTTTCTATAATAGTTCCGCCAATCGTTTTGTCAACGAACAACTTTCTTTTGAAAACACGCAAGTGCTGGATAAGAAGATTTTGCGCGAGGGTGGCGAACACGAGATACGTGTTGTCCTGATAGGGCAGGAAGTGCCAGAAGCCTCTATTGCGATTGCCCGCAGCAAAATGAAAGACTATAAGCTGGATAAAACCAAGCTGACTGTGCTCCAAGGAATGAACAATGAGGCGGTGGATATTTCTTCCATCCGTGCCATGGTGATGGAGGATTTTTATAAGAATAGTGAGCAGCGTCTGGTGGAGCAGAAACAGAAGATTACTTTGCTGGAAAAGGACCTGGAGCACTATAAAACTTACGATGAATTGGGGAAAAAGATTATTCCCGAACTGAAAGTCCTTTATCCGTCCGTGAAGACGGTTTCTCTATCGCATGCTCTTGAACTGACGGTAGACTCCGTGCGGATAGATACCATTACGCTGGCTGTATTGAAGTTCGGCAAGCATCCCGATGCCCACGAACAGGCGAAGATTGCCGAGTGGCTCAAGGCGCGTACAGGGGCTAAGCAGTTGAGATTGATTGCGGAATGATTTTAAGTAGTAAGTAGATAGTAGTAAGTAGCGAGTAGGGATACTGCGATTTGTAAAATAGTAATGATATTATAAGATGAATTTAAGAATAGTTATTATAGCCATTTGTTGTCTTTTCAATTTGACTGCCCAAGCGGATGAAGGAATGTGGATGTTGGGAAACCTGAATAAGCAAACGCGGCAAACCATGAAAGAACTCGGCCTGCAAATGTCTGCCGACAAACTATATAGCCCGAAGCGACCTTCGCTAAAGGATGCTGTGGTCAGCTTCGGGGGCTTTTGTTCCGGAGTGGTGGTTTCCGAAGATGGGCTGGTATTTACCAATCACCATTGCGGTTTCAGCAGTGTGCAGCAACATTCTTCTGTGGAGCATGACTACCTGAAAGACGGCTTTGTGGCACACAACCGGAGCGAAGAATTGCCGAACCCCGAGCTTTATGTCCGCTTCCTGCTGCGCACGGAAGACGTGACGAAACGGGTGCTTGGGGCGGTAAAAGCGGAGATGACAGAGTCCGAGCGCTCCAATGCGGTAGACTCGGTGATGCTTGTCGTTGGTGAAGAAGTCAGCCGTAAAGACACCACGTTGGTGGGCATTGTCGATGCTTACTATGGCGGCAATGAGTTCTGGCTGTCGGTCTATCGCGATTACAACGATGTCCGTCTGGTTTTTGCGCCTCCTTCCTCCATCGGCAAATTCGGTTGGGACACGGATAACTGGGTGTGGCCGCGCCATACGGGCGATTTCTGCGTATTCCGCATTTATGCCGACAAGCACAACCGCCCTGCCGACTATTCACCGGAGAACGTGCCCTATCATCCCGAATATGTAGCGCCTATCTCCCTCGACGGCTATAAAGAAGGCTCTTTCTGCATGACTTTGGGCTATCCGGGCCGTACAGAGCGCTATTTATCTTCTTTCGGCATCGAGGATATGATGATGAACACCAATCAGGCACAAATCGACGTGCGGGGCATTAAACAAGGCATCTGGAAGCGTGAAATGGACCGTAACGACAGTATCCGCATCAAGTACGCCTCCAAGTACGATGAAAGCTCCAATTACTGGAAGAATAGCATCGGCATGAACCGTTCCATCCGCAAGCTCCGTGTTTTGGAGAAAAAGCGGGCAATGGAGCAGGAAATCCGCCGGTGGATACAGCAAACACCCGGAGAGCGTGAGAAACTGTTGCGCCTGTTTCCCGATTTGGAACTGGACTATAAGGATATCCGTGAGGCCAAGCATGCACAAGCCTACTTTATAGAGGCATTCCTGAATGGTCCCGAACTGGTTCAACTGGCTTTGTCCATCCTGAACCTGGACTTTGAAGGAGAGCAGAAGACGGTGCTTGCCAACCTGAAAGAGATTGTGGAAAAGTATGCCAATTTGGATTTGGATATTGATAAGGAGGTCTTTACTGCCATGCTGAAAGAATACCGTTCGCAGGTCGACTCCATCTATCTCCCCGAACTATATCAGACGATTGCCACGGAATACGGTGGTAATGACCGGGCTTATGTGGACTCCCTCTATGCCGCTTCTGAACTGACTGCCCTCCGTGGCCTGAAGCGCTTCCTTGAGCAGGATACCACCTATCATATTTATGATGACCCTGCTATTAGTCTGGGGATTGACTTGATAGGCAAGATGTTTGAAATGAACCTGCCTATGCGGGAAGCCTCTATCGAAATAGACCGTAACGAGCGCTTGCTGAATGCTGCTGTACGCCGGATGTACGCGTCCCGTAACTTCTATCCGGATGCGAACTCCACCATGCGTCTGAGCTTCGGTACGATATGCGGATATACTCCTTTCGACGGTGCGGAATATGACTATTATACCACTACTAAAGGCATTCTGGAAAAAGCTAAAGCGCACGTAGGCGATGTGGATTTTGAGGTACAGCCTGAAATTCTTTCCCTGCTTTCATCCGGTAACTTCGGAAAATATGCCGATGAAAAGGGAGAAATGAATGTTTGCTTTATCTCGAACAACGATATTACTGGCGGAAACTCCGGCAGCGCGATGTTCAACGCCAAAGGCGAGCTTCTCGGTTTGGCTTTCGACGGTAACTGGGAAGCCATGAGCAGCGATATTCTTTATGAACCGAAGATGCAGCGCACCATCGGGGTGGATGTGCGCTACATCTTGTTCATAATCGAGAAATACGGTCGGGCAGGAAACCTGATTAAAGAGTTGAATATAGGTAATTAATAAGTGTTTCCTGCCTTCCTTTCGGGGAGGCAGTTATTTGTTCCCCGATAAAATTCCGGTGTCGGTATCTTTATTGTTAATTCTCCGGCTCTGGCTGTT
This sequence comes from Bacteroides sp., assembly GCA_021203515.1. Taxonomy (GTDB): domain Bacteria; phylum Bacteroidota; class Bacteroidia; order Bacteroidales; family Bacteroidaceae; genus Bacteroides. The sequence goes on from JAJQAY010000108.1 coordinate 12,538, forward strand.
CCGGCTCTTCCCGAAGTCCAGATTGAAAGATACGTTCACCATGAATAGTGGACTTAAACTCTTGGAATAGGCCAGTTGGCGGTAGGGAGCCAGTGCTGACAGATTGTCTATTTCTTGTTCATACTTCTTTGTAAACGGGTTCAGCACTCCGGCAGATATGCTCCATTTCTCCGTGTTGTAGCCGGCCATGATGGTGTGCAGTTTCTCTTCTTTAGTTAGTGCCTCTCCCCATAAGATATGGTTGCTTGTATTCATTTCTGCCATGAGTACCCAGCTCTTGTACATTGCCATAAGGCTGCCGCGCAGCCCTGCGTTGGTATGTGTATGGGTGTAGGTGTTGCCGTAACTGATATAGCGGTTCAGGAAGGGCGTGATTTTTAGGGAAATGTATTCTTGATAAGGTCGGACTTGTATCGTTGTCTCCAGATTAATCCGGTGAAAACCTTTGTGGTTCTCGGTAGTCCGGATGAAATGGCTGTCCTCGTAGTAAGTATTCTCCATCATCGGTTTGCTGTCATAGCTGTATCTTCCGAATAGCTCTACGGATACATACTTGCTCTGTCAACTTGCCGTCAGCGTATTGGCCAGGAAGGTGACGGACTTTAGAGCAGGGTTACCTTTGCGAACCTGATATTTGTCCATTGCTTGTGAAATGTCATTCAAGTCGGAGAGGGAAGGGGCGTATCCCGACATGTATCCGTTATACCTGAAGAACCACTGTCCGTTTATCGAGTATGACAGACTTAGAGAGGGCTTGAATATATATTTTTCGGAAGAGTAGTGCTCCTGACTGTTATAAGTCCTCATAGCCCCGACTCCTATTGTGTAATTCAGGTCTTTTATTTTCGACTGGTACTCGGCAAAAAGATAAGTTTCGGCCGTATTCATCGCGATAGTTTGCTTGATATTACCGGAATATTTGTTCTCTAAGTACGCCTGCGTATGCTTGATGCCTCCGCTAAATTTGCCGTTGTCGAACAGTTTTTCGTAGATACCTTCACCGATGATGGAATACTTCTTTCCATCGATCTGTGAGTGGATGTCCGTGTCGTTGCTATCCGGGAGTTTTTTGCACGAAAGGCCGCTTATTCTTGCTGTCCAGATAAGAACCTACTGCGTCCACATAGATTGTCTGCTTGTTTTTCAGGTTTCGTTGGTAGTAGATGTCCAAAGACGGAATAGCCACTTTGGAAGAGGGGAGGTCGGATATGGAGTAGGACGTTTCCCCTTCGTGCAACGTGCTAATTCTGTCCGACATGGAATGGGGAGTATCGTTGTATTTGTTTCTGATGGCGATATTGAGAAACTGCTTATCATTGTCCTGGCAACTATAGTTCAGGTTGAAGTTGAGGTCGTCGTGCTTTATCCGGGTAGGTTCACCAATTTCCTTGTTTTCCTAATACACCTCCGGAAAGCGGAAACTCTCATAGGTTTCGCGTGTCCACTTCAAGTCCCTTCGTCCCCAATAGGCGGTAGTGCTGATTTCCGACTTATTAAAGTTATACTTAGCGGCGAGGTTATGTTCTCCATATCCCATACTGGTCATTTCATTGGATAAATCGGCGGAAATATTTCCTCCCGCTTCCCTTCTTTTCACGATATAATTCAGTACCGCACCGGCATTTCCGTAGCGTGCTCCCGGGTTGTCTATATACTCTATGCGGATGACGTCTGCCGGACGAATGGCTGTGACTTCGGCCTGCGTCACCTCTACGCCGTTAATGCGTAGCTGGACATTGTCTCCTCCGGAAACTGTTATACTGTTGTCTATCGGGTTGACTATGATTCGTGCCAGTTGCATGTTTCTCAATAATGTAAGCCCGTTGGAAGCTGCTTTAGTCTGCATTTCGGTGGGGAGAATGATTTGTCGGTCGGTCTTTTTGATTACGGGGCTGGCGGTGATGGTAACGCCTTCCAGAAGCACATCGCTGGGAGACAATGGCAACTCTCCTAGTTGCAGGTTTGTTTTCAGGTTTCGGATGGAAAGGTAAGAGTTCTCATATCCGATGCAGGCGATGCATAGAATATAGTCTCCGTCTTTTACTTCCTTTAGCTGGAAGTTGCCGTTGTTGTCCGTGGCAGCTCCGGTGATGAAGGTAGAGTCATTTGTCAGCAGGCTGACATTGGCATATTCTACACCTTGATTTTTATTCCCGTCGGTCACTTTGCCGGTGATTTTGTTTGCGGCTGCCACGGAGATACACATGGATAATGCTCCTAAAATGATGCATAGCTTTTTCATATTATTCCTATTGTTTTTAGTGATTATTTCTTGTTCTTCAAGTATGACAAAGATAGGGTGGAAATGCCGGAAACGGGGTTTATATGCGTTGCTAATTAAAGTGCAGCTCCTTTTGCAACTGGTTGATAATTAATCTGTTTTGAAGGAGCTTCTTTGGAAAAGTTTACATGTGCCTTCCGTTGGTTTATATATAAAGAAAAGTGCAAAAAAGTAGCTTATCGTTGCTCTCGTTAATCGGTAAATATCTATTTTTGTAGAAACTCTAAATCAGGTTACTTGAAGATGAAAGAAAACTACATAGGAGCATTGAAGCGCATCTTGCTAAGTTTTGCAGGAGTGTTTGCACTGGCTGCGTGTACGGATGACGTATCGTTGCAACGCATGAAGATAGAAGAGGCGGAACAGATGATACGGCAGAATGCGGAAGAGCAAGCCATTATCCGACTTCACTCGATGAAAAGGCCCGAAATGCTGCCCGACTCCTTGCGGGCACGGTTTGCACTTGCCTTGGGACAAGCCCACTATTCGGTACATTGGGTGATGAACGAAGACTCTTTGCTGCTCTATGCTTTGAACTATTACGGGAGGCCGGATGTGAAATACACTTTGCAACTGTTGCGTGCCTACAAGTTGGCGACACATTATCTCTATGATAGCGAGCGATATAAAGAGGCCACCGAAATGCTGGCCGAAGGAGACCGCATTGCTGCCTTACGTAATGATACGCTGCCCGTATCCATTTGCTGCAGTGTGTGTCGAATATAATAGAAGGTAATGATGATTTTGAGGGCCTGATACGTTTGCAGAAGCGGCTAATGGCGATAGATAAAGAGCCTGCCAGGCGTTATGCGGATCATAATACTTTGGCAGTGTTGTACTTTTGCGCAGACTTGAAAGACTCCGCGCTGTATGCTATCAACCAGACATCTGAATACATGTCTACGCCTAATGATTCTTTACGGCCTTGGACTATGTAGTGCGTAACTATGCTGACTTCTTGAGTGATGCCGGAAAGAATAAGGAGGCTATCGATGTGCAACGTCGTGTTTTGCAGAAGTATGAAGAAGTCGGGCATCCCTTGCTGAGTTTTTCTTATCTTTCTCTTTCGCGTTATTACCTGAATATGGGACAGATAGATTCTGCCCGCTATTATATGCAAAAAGGCGATAGTACGTGGCTTCTTTCTATGCAGCGGGACTTGTTGCTGAATACCTATTATCTGGTACAAAAAACGTTGATGGATTATATCGATACCCGTACTTTCACAATCCGGGATGTTGCCTTCTTCTCCAACCGGACGTACAATGACTTTGTTCGCGACCAGCGTTTGATAGCCCAAAAAGGTAAGGAGCGGCTATTGTTGCAGCAACAGAATATAAACCTGCAACTGGAAAAACAGAAAGAACGGACTTTCTTTGTCGCATTGGTTTCCCTTTGCATTTTGTTGTTGGTGGCCGTCGTCTGGTATCCGCAAAGGAGGAAGCGCCTGCTCGTAGAGAAAGAGGAAGAGCTGGAGGCACTGCGTCGCCTGCTGCAAGAGACCGAGGGGGACGATAGGAACGGGAACCATCATTTTGTCAAGAAGATGCTGCTCCAGCAGCTAGGTTTGATACGTATGGTAGCCACTAATCCCAGTTCCGACCATCAGGAGCTGTTGGTGCAAATGGGAAAGATAGCTAGTAAAGATGTTGTGGCAGATGATTTGTTGGTTTGGAGCGACTTGTATAAGACGATCGATATGGTGTATAATGGCTTTTATACCCGCATTAGTCAGAAGTACGGGAATATCTTGAATGAAGAGGAACTGCAACTATGCTGTCTGTTGAAGTCCGATTTTTCCACTAAAGAGATTAGTGTCGTTACCCAGCAAAGCATCCGGACGGTTTATCAGCGCAAAACGGTTATCCGGCAGAAGTTGGGAATGGAGGAGAAAGAGGATATTGTTGAGTTCTTGTCAAAGGATACATGATGTCGCGTAGAGAGCACCACAGATTATTTTTATTGAAACGCAGATTAACGCAGATTTTCGCAAAGGGAACTCTATCTTATAAATAATCTGCGTGAATTTGCGTTAATCTGCGTTTCTTTAATCTGTGGTGCCTCTTGATTATTATATAACCCCACGAATGCGGTCATCAAATGCCGACAGCGCAGCTTTAGCACCTTCGCCCATCGCAATCACAATTTGCTTATAAGAAACATTCGATACATCTTCTGCTGCATAAACACCCGGCAGGGCGGTGCGGCAGAAAGCATCTATTTTGATTTCTCCTATCGGAGCCATCTCCAGCACGTCGCGGAAAGGAGCACTGTTGGCAGCCAGTCCGATTTGCACGAAGATGCCGTCCAGTGGATAATCACGTTCTTCACCCGTCAGGCGGTCTTTGATGCGGATGCTGGTTACCTTTTCTCCGTTGCCCGTCACTTTCGTAGTCTGCGAAGAAGTGAATATCTCCACGTTCGGCAGGCTCCGGGCCTTGTCCTGCAACACTTGGTCGGCCTTCAGCGTATCGGCAAACTCAAAGACCGTCACCTTTTTGCAGATGCCTGCCAGGTCGATAGCCGCTTCGATGCCGGAGTTTCCGCCACCGATTACCGCTACCTCTTTTCCCTGATAGAACGGCCCGTCGCAGTGCGGACAGAAAGCTACGCCACGTCCGATATACTCCGCTTCTCCTTCCACATTCAGCTTGCGCCAGCTTGCACCCGTGGCGATGATTACCGTGGGGGCGATAAACGTTTCGCCACCGGTGACAAATACTGACTTATTTTTGCTTTTCAAGTCCACCTTCTCTATCCGGCGGTCTTCAAAAATCTCTATCGGGTAATGTCCGATATGGCTTTTGAGTGCGTTGGCAAGTTCCGCACCGGTAGTTTGGGGCGCAGAAATCAGGTTCTCGATGCCCACAGTCTCTTTTACCTGCCCGCCGATGCGTTCGGCAATGATGGCGACACGCAATCCTTTACGGGCGGAGTATATGGCTGCGGATGCCCCGGCAGGGCCTCCACCCAGTACAAGGGTGTCAAATTCCCTTTGAATAGGGGTCTTGTCCTCTTGCGGCACACTGTCGAATGCTTCTTCCAGCTTCTGCAAAAGCTCTCCCAGAGAACCGCGACCCACATGCAGCAGTTTGTCATTGGCATAGACAGAAGGCACCCCTTGTATCTTCAGCGCATCCACTTCCTCCTGATAGAGTGCACCGTCTATCATTTCGTGCGTGATTTGCGGGTTGAGTAGCGCCATGATATTCAGGGCTTGTACCACGTCCGGGCAGTTGGTGCAAGTCAGTGATACGTAAGTTTGCAGGCGGATAGGTCCTTGCAGGGCTTTGATACGTCTGCTTATGGCTTCGTCCGGCAGATTTTTCCCCTTTTCATCGGCATTTAGTATCGCCAAGAGTAGGGAAGTGAACTCATATCCGTTCGGTATGCCATGAAACTTGATACCGGTTTCCTGCCCGTTTTTCAGCAGGTCGAATTCCAATATAGACTTTTCGGGTTGCGCCAATTGGCAAGAAAGTTTGTCGGAACAACTTGCCACATCGTCCAGGAAACTCACAAGCTCTTGTGCTTGTTCGTGGCCGGGATTGTAGGCGATGCGAAAGATATAGCGGGCTTCCAGATGCTGGAATACGCTCCGCACTTGGTCTAAAATGCTTAAATCTAACATAAGGGGTAGTTGATTGGATGGGTTGGTTTTTCTTATTCTTCCTCACTGCGGTGAGAAAGAATACTCACTATAGTGAGAATAAATACTCATCATGATGAGTATTTATTCTTATCATGATGAGAAAATATTCTCACCGTGATGAGAATACTTCTCTTGTTGCATGGGCTTAAATCTTGCCTACGAGGTCGATGCTTGGCTTCAGCGTTGCTTCCCCCTTCTTCCACTTGGCGGGACAAACTTCTCCGTCGTGGGTAGCTACAAACTGTGCAGCTTCCACCTTGCGCAACAACTCGTCCGCATTACGTCCGATGCTGTTGTCCTGAATTTCGGCAAGCTTGATTTTACCTTCGGGATTAACGAGGAACGTGCCGCGATAAGCTACGCCTTCTTCCTCAATCATCACTCCGAATGCACGGCTCAGGGCACCGGTGTGGTCGGCCAACATCGGATATTTGATTTTGCGGATGCTTTCGGAAGCATCGTGCCATGCTTTGTGCACGAAGTGGGAGTCGGTACTTACAGAATACACTTCCACGCCCATTGACTGGAATTGGTCGTATTTCTCGGCGATGTCTACTAGCTCGGCAGGACATACGAAAGTAAAGTCTGCCGGATAGAAGAAGAAAATGGCCCATTTGCCTTTTACGTCTTCGCTGCTTACTGTTTTGAAATTTCCGTTTTGGAAAGCCTGAACCTTGAATTTAGGAAGTTGAGAGTTGATAATTGATTCCATAATCATAACTTTTTAATAGGTTTAGCACTTTGTTTTACCGCTACAAAAATATAGCAATTTTTCCCGGTAGAACAAAGATTCCGATTGAAAAGTTTTATGGGCTGATAGATAGAATCTATAATTAGTGCATTATTCATTTCAGGTTAGCCTTCACGTCTTCTGCTGCGGGAGTGATGGCTACTACTAATGGTGGATAAATCTGTTTTACCAGTTGCTCCAAATCCTCATTATTCATGCGGATACAGCCTTCGGAAGCACGGGTGCCGATGCTCTCGGGCAAGTGAGTGCCGTGGATGCCTATGCCCTTTTGTCCCGGTACGGACAGACGGATGAAATGGTCGCCATAGGCTCCGCTGATTTCTCCTTTTCCGTCGCCGAAGTCGTGTGTTCAGCCGGAGGCATCTTGTATGTCGCTTACTTGAAAAACGCCTTCGGGCGTACACATATCTCCTTTCTTTCGCTTATTTCCATAGTTCTTGCCTGTTGCTATCGGAGCGCAAAGCAACTCGTTTCCCTTGTAGTCTATCAGCCGCAATTTCATCTCTTGTTTAGAGATAAGGATGATACGTGCATTTTCCACTTGTTGCATCTCATTGCGGTAGGAATGCTTGGCATAGGCTATGTAAATCCCCATTCCTCCTATAATCAGGAGGAACAGGGCATATAAGTAAATCCGCTTCATATCAGAAACTCACGTTTAGTTGCGAACCTGTATCGAATACGATTTTTGCACCCGAATAACTGTTCTGTACATTCCGGATATAACCGTCGGATGGAGCAGCGGCATCAAACCGGAAGACGGGGCGTTCAGTCTCGTCCTCAAAAGAATAGCAAGTTAATCGGCGTTCTCCCGTTCCGTTGTTTTTCACAATGAAGATGAAGTCGGTAAATTTGCTGCTCTTGTTGTAGAGGCGGGGTAGAACACACTGTTGGGCTTCTGGTCTTTCTGCTTCGTATAAATCTGCCAACCGTTACTGCCGCTATTCATGGCATGGCTCTTGTAATAGTCGAGAATGGCGAGGCGGCATTTGGAAGAGATGATGCAGTCCTTCGAGTCTATCGTACCCCATACACCGTGCAGCAAGTTGAAGTCGGACGGAGACAGCAGATAGGCCGAAGCCACATAGCCTGTCCGGCCGTTGGCTTTCACCTCGGCCCAATCCCCGGCGATGTTGTAGGTTATCAACTCACTTCCGTATGGCAGTTTGGTCACGACGTTATATTCCACTCCGGCTACTTGCGAAGAACGGAGGAATACATTGGTAGCCACTACGTAGGTGCGAGCTGCATCCCGGTCTTTGGCATAAGGGGCATGCCACGAAAAGTAACCGACAATAAGACCGATGACGATGACCGCTGCTACTGCAATTCCTATTATCATGTCGTTACTTTTCTTCGCTTGTGCTGAAGCGGGGGGCTGAAACGGTTTGCTGGCTTTGAAAAGTCTGCTGGCCCTGAGCAACTTGTGGAGATGGGGAAGCCTGTGGAACGGACGAAGGCGTTGTTTCCATTTGGGATTGTGCCTGTACCGGTTGTTCAATAAAAGGTTCCGGCTGTTCATTGAAAGGTTCCGGTTCACCGCTCAGGCATTGATTTGTATAAGCCAATGTCTTTTCTGCTTCTTTAATCTGTTTTCCGCTCTTCACGAATTTAATCAGGTTATTGAAGAAGGTGAAGACGGCGCATATTGGGGCCAATGCAATGATAAATACTAACTTGAATAAGAGGCGCAACAACCAACCGAACATCAGGTCTATCATATCGCGCTTGTACCTATCTTCTATCTCATCCATGATGCGCTCTTCGCGGCTGCGGCGAGAACTCTTAAAAGCCGTCGGGATGCCTGCCACACCAGCTATGATCCACACGCTCATAATGTCGGCTCCACTGGAATAAGCGATTAACCCGATGCCCAGAAAGAGCCCGCTGAAAATACACTTGACCAATGACCATACCCGGGCGCTTTGAGCATCATTCAGTTCTCCTTCGGCTATTGCTCTACTACAGTTCAGACATATAGGCTTCCCCTCGATGGTATATACAGCCTCGTTCATGCAATCTCGGCAGAGTCCTACTCCGCATTTGGCACATGCTATTACGGCAGGCTTGTAATCGTGAAAAAGCAATTCATAATAATGTATTTTTAGGGTTAAATGTATTATTATTGTTTTGCATCATAGATGCTTTTTATTTCGGCGGCCGAAAGACGGCGGGTGTCGTAAACGCGGAAGTTATCGACAGCCATGTTAGTGCCGTTCAAAGTATTGCTGTTAGACAATTTTATACTGCCACCCATCACGAACTTAGTTCCCGAGCCGTAGCTGTTGCTTGCCGTTTCGGCCTCGGTAAACGGATTGGCATCTTCTGTCACTCCATCCACATTTTGACCGTCCACATAGAGATTAGTCGCAATGGTGGCATACGTTGTTTTATTGAAGTCCGAAGTTAGTGCAACATGGTGCCATTTGCCATCCGTAAGTGCGGGGTGTGTAAATGTACCAGTGGCTGCATATTGATAACCATTATTGTAAGTTGTGGCGACAAACTTCAGGGCGGCGCCCTTCATGCTGAGCGTAAACATCGGTTTGTTTTGATGAGAAGAGACCATATAGAAAATGTTTCCATCGCCGAAGTCTTTGCCCCAGAAGCTGATAGTCATGTCGCGGGAGTCGATAATTGGCTTGGCTACCACGAACGAACTGTTGTTAGTACGGTTAAACTTCACAGCTTTAGAGTCTGCCGTAACTCCCTCTATAAATGTCGGAGAACCGGAACCGAAGCCATTCACGGCATTTTCGGTAACATCATTGAAGTCGCCGTCGAACTTGTAGTAGACATACATACCTTCGGGGACAACCGTACCGGCTGTGGAACTACCTTTCACGGCGGCTATTGTTACTTTTTCTTCTTGTGTACCATTGGAAACCGTAATCGTGGCATTCAGCGTCTGTGGCATGGTGGAACGGTTCAACTTTACGGTTATTTCTGAAGAACCTTGTGCCGGAACCTTACCGGAAGATGTGGAAACAGAGAGGTATTCGTCGGATATATTGGTGATGTTCCAACTCAGTTCCGCATTGCCCGTGTTGCCGATATTAAATTTCAGTTCTGTCTGGTCTTCACCGAAGTTGAGGCTTTTGGGCGAAACGGAGAGGGTAGCTTTCGCCTTGACGGCTTTTACGGTAATAGTTTCTTCTTTCGTGCCGTCTGAAACGACGAAAGAGGTGTTCAGTTGGTCGCTCATCTTGCTTCTGTCTAGCTTCACCTGCACCACTTTGTTGCCGCTGGGGCTACGGCATCCTCGCTCTCAGAAACGGTGATACAGTCTGAGGTGATGTTTGTAATCTTCCATTTCAACTCGGCCTCGCCTGTATTTTTAATCTCTAGCGTTTGCTCTTCCGCCGTGTCGGCAAAGTCCAATGTAGTGGGGGATACGCTCATTTCTGCCTTCTTATCGCCCTTGGGTGAGCAGGAGATGGAAATGGGGAACGAGTTGCCGAAAGCGGAGAAGTTCACCACTATGGATTTGGCTTCTCCCAGTTTGTTGCGGTCTACGGAGAAGACAATGCTTTGCGTCTTATTGCTGCCAATTCGTCCGGCTTTAGGATTGGCAGACAGCCAATTATTGTCGCGCAATTCCAGCGTCCATTCCGTTTCCGTATTGCCGTTGTTGGTGATGACGACTGACATCTCTTCCTGTGTGGTCCCGAAGTTCAGTGTGGAGGGGGAGATGGTGATGGGGCATCTTTCTTTACCGGTGTCAGTGCGATGTCGGCAGAGGCGGCATTCCCTACTAATACATTTACCGATTTGGTATTCGTCACATAATCCGTCTTTTGCGCCTGCACCTGATATTGCTGCGCTTCAACGTTCAGAAACTCATATGTACCGTCGCTTCCTGTAGTACGCGACAGGCCTCCCGGAGTCAAAGTGACTGTTGCACCTTGTATAACTCCGCCATTTTGCGCATCCGTCACTTTCCCATAGATGGAACCGGTCACATCTTCTTCGCTGGTGGTACATGCCCATGCAGCCAACAAGGAGAAAAGGATTATCCCTGTTTTTACGATTAGTTTGTTCATCATTACTTCTGTTTATTATTGTTTTAATTTGATTATTTCTATTGGCACTCCTGCTAGCTGTGGCATACCCATTCCTAAATCGGCACCGGTATAAGTAGGGTCACAAAGCAGATACCTCGTACCATCCACTGTGATGTAGTCGCCCGTCGTATCGGGATTGCTGAAGCAGACAGCCGTTGCCAGGTGCTTTCCCGGATAATAGACTAGAACCACCGGCATCTTCAACAGGTGGCGCACCAATTGGGCAAACAAGATGGCTCGGTCTCCACAATCAGAGAAAGACGAGGCGATGGTCTCTTCTGCGAAGAACCATTTTTCATAACCAAACTGCTCTTCGTCGGTCTTGTATCGAAACGCATATTGCACGAAGTGCAGCAGGTGATTAATAGCCGCTTCCTGCGTCATTCCTTGTAGGGCGGGAGCTAATTGTTGTTCTACGCTTTTTAGGAATACGGGGTCGGGGATGGCCTGCCCGTAAATTGCGAAGTTGACACAAGGCAGTGTAGCGTAAAAGTCTACCAGGTTTTTATTATATGCCAGATGATAATCACGCTGGCGGTCATTTAATGTCTTAGTGCGGACATCGACGGCCAAACGCGGCGATACCGGTAGGGAAGCATCTACCGGTTGGCGGGCAATAGCATGGTTCAGTGTATAGCATTTTACCGACGAAAGAGAACGGTGTTTGGGGTCGATGACTGAATAGCGAATGCCCGGCTCCGTAGAAAAATTGAAATAAAGGGCATTGTATGCCTCGCAATTGAAGACTATCAGAGGAAGCAATTCCTGCCCGGTTCGTCCTATTTTGGCCTTGTAGCCCAACTGATTGAAGGTAAATACGGAAAATATCACCTGCTCATTCTCGCTGCCCTGCGGGCAATAAGCCTTGAAGGCATTGCCGATGAGCAGATATAGTCCCCAGTCATTCAAGCCTAACAGAGATTTCAATTTTCTGATATGTGCAGTCCACACTTCGTAGGGAATGGCAGAGAGTGCATTCCAATAAGAAGCGACTTGCGACTCGTCTGCACCGGTTAGGCGGGGAAAGCGGGCTGCGACTTTAGGTAATACAAAAGTGGTTCCGGAAAAGGAGGCCTCCATTCCCATACCTTTCTCGTTCTGAAAAGGTTTCTGTGGAGGGGGTATTCTTGTCGGCATTCGGCAGCGGTAAAGGTGCTACCGGAAGTTCTGTCTCTCCTCTCACCGGTTGCTTCACCGGGTCGGGACGCCGTTTAGAGGGGTCGAATGTCTCGGGTGGAACAGGTTTCTTGATGGGCTGTTCAGGCTTCATCAGCGGGCAGTCCGGCCATATCTCCGCCAGGTAGCGTCCGAACTCCCGGTTGACGGAATCAGAATAGGCTTTGAAACCAGCTTCCTCTTTATCCGAATAGACCTTGAAGGCTGTTTCCTGTTCACGGGCATATCGTTCAAAATCATCTTGCCCATAGATACCACCCCAGGCAGGAAATAGCATTGCCAGCAGATAAAGTATCTTTCTCATAGCTTCTCTTTTAGAGGTTAAACTTGGCTTAGAAACGGAGTGAGAGGGCGATACCTCCACTCTGAGGCGATGCATAAGGATCCATGCGTAGTTGGGCGTCTCCTACGAGAATACCTTTCTTTTTGCCTTTGGCGGCGATACCGTCTATCACATTCCACACGTAGAGCACAGCGGCACCGGCGATGAAGCCGTTGCGCACATTGGCACAGTTGTCACGCTTGTCGGCATAGTTACGGATTTTCCCGGCATCGTGTGTGGACTTTAGTTTAGAGTCATAGGAAGAGCGCATGCACTCTGTTGCCACAATTCCGCCCACGCAGGCAGCCTCACTTATGATGAAGAAAAGCCCTTTTCCCGTACTGCCTTTATGTAACTGTGTCATACCGGGCACAAAGACACGGGCTGAGAAGGGATAACGGCCGGTAAGTTCGGCGTTGTAACTCTTCATCTTCTTGTTGAACGATGTGTCTTTGAAGTTGGCAGTGTTTAGTGAGTAGAAGTCGTCTGCACCGTTCACATTGCGCTGCACTTGTATCAAGATGTATATCTTCACCCGGTTGGCAGATAAAGTGATGGGCTCGGTAGAGGTTATGATGCGCCTCTTCATGCGGTTGAACTTCACTACGGCATTAATGCCGTTTGTTGCCACGGCATTGATGTCTTGTGCCGTAATACCTACTACGCCCAGTTCGTGCAACGACTTCTGCAAGGCATCCGCCCAGGTTATATTGGTGGCTTCCGACTCTGTGCGACCTTCACCTACGCCCCAGTTTACAAAGTAATTGGCGCCTGCAGGCGTTTGGGGTACTTGCTTTGCCCAGAAAGGGCGAAGCTCTGTTACTGCTTGGGAAAAGGCATTCATGCTTGCCAGCAGGAGTGCCAGGAGGAATATAAGTTTTTTCATTCTTCTTTATTAGTAATGCAGTTAAACGATTTTGAATTCGGGGGCACATGCACGCTGTTGGCAATCTGGCAAAGAATATAAACCCGATAGCCACGCCGAGTCACGAGTGACTCGGCATATCGGCATACTTTATTTATAGGGATTTTTACATACCTCGAAGCTTCCGTCAGAAGACTGTCGCCTTTCATTTGCTCTAGTTTCTGCACATCCACTGGTACACCTATGGTAAGGCACTCTCCATGATAGCCACAGCAAAGGCCTGTCGTTCGGCTCCTTCTTCCGTCAGGTCCGTACCTTTGGATACTCTGTAATGATAGGTAGCAGTACGGGCAGGAGGAGATTGAATCCAACCAGGCGCATTTTGGGCATAACCCAACCCTGCTACACCTGTAAGGAGTAACAATAATATTAAACAAAATCTCATCAGATGTATTATTTCATGGCATCTATTTCTTCTTTCTGCTTAGCCGCACCGGCTGCTAATTCCTGATCCATTTTTTCGAAGAATTTCTTCTTATCGTAGTCTACCTTACGGACTTCCAACTCTTCGGTAAGTCCTTTCTTGACATCTTCCAGTAGTATATGAACCGCTACATAACCCACATATCCGCCGGTGGCGCTCTGTGTGAACTTGCGGCATACGGCATTGGCGTATTTGTCTATTACCTTGCTACCTATAGCCTTGGCGTCGCCTTCCAGAGAACTTTCATACATTTTCTTGCTGCTCGGCACATTGGTATCTTTGCTGTAATCTTCTATTGCATTCTTTATCATGCCGACGTATCGGGATGCGATGTCGGCAATGGCTACACGGTTGGCATCGACAATGGCCCGTGCGCGGTCCGGACGGTCTTCGGCAATGCCCAGGCCGGCCATATACTCGCCCGGTTTATCGTAAGCATCGTCAATGCAGAATGTGCTTAGTTCCACTTCACCGTTAGGCAATACGGGAGTAGTAGGGTTGGAAACTGTTGTCGGGGCAGGAGTTGTGTCTTGGGCAGGTACATATACCTTTTTCGTGCAAGAAGTCATGGACATTGCCAAAGTAAAGGCGCAGCATGCAATTACTGAAAGGGAGCTGTTGTTTTTCATCTTTTCCGGGGTTTAAAGTCCACCCTTTCTGTAGACTGTTACTGATAATGTGTATTTAGCCTATAGCCTCCCCGGAGTCGGCAGTACATAAAAAAAAGCGTGGGAGTCTGTACTTCTGCTTATCCCAAGCTCAGGCTCTCGCATTGCCCACCTTCAAGGATAAGCAACGCAGCTAGCCCACGCCAAGATGAATATGCAGAACACCACGCTAAGCGTAATGTTTAGATAACACATCTTTAGCGAGCGCTCCCGTTGCCGTATCATCTTGAAGGTTTCAAATTTGCGAGATTTGAGCTTAGACGATAACGTTTGGTAAACGCCTTTTTCTTAATATCAAGATCCCACTAAACCCCACCGGGCTAGTTGGATGCTGCAAATATAATACAATTTTCTTTAAAACATACAGATAAGTCTTCTTTTTTCAATTACATCTGCCAGAGCAGGGACAGTCTCCAAAAAGGCGGCGAGCCCTACTCTGTAGGAATATTTTAGGCCTATACCAGTGTTTGCGTTGCTTTCAGCGAGAGCATTTCTTTGGGTACAGCACTCTGCATCTCTTTTGTCAATGTTTCTAATAATGTATGGCGAATAAAGTTTTTATTAGTCAGCATCACTATCTGTCGGGTGGGGCAGGGGATGGCGAAAGGATGCGCCAGTTCCTTCTGCGTTTCGTTGAGTTGCGATACGGCCAGTTCCGGGATGAAAGTAATCCCCTTGCCGCCTTCCACCATGCGCATAAAGGTTTCCATGCTTCCTAGGTGATAGGCAAGCTGGCTGGCTTGGGCGGATTTTAACTGGCAGAAGCGCACCAACTGGTCGCGAAAACAATGTCCCTCGTCTAGAAGTCAGAGTGGTTCACCGTTCAGGTCGGAGGTACGGGTTACTTCACTCTTGGAGAGAGTGTTCTCGCGAGCCACGTATGCATAAAACTGCTCGTAGAACAAAGACGTCTGGCTAGACTCCTCCATGCCTGCAAGGTTGGCTACGATGCCTGCGTCTATTTCCCCCGTTTCCAAGGCTTTCTTGATGTCGCTGGTTTTCATTTCTACTACTCTGATGTCCAGTTGCGGATACTTCTTCATCAGTTGGGGGAAGAAGCGGGGCAACAAGTAGGGGCTATGGTAGGCAGTATGCCGAGCTTGAAGGTTCCGGTGAGCGAATGTTTTTCTTCCTCTATAATATTCTTTATGCGATTGGCCTGAACTAATACATTTTGAGCTTGTTCTATGATGTGGCTGCCGATGGGAGTGGGGCAGACGGGTTGCTGGCTGCGGTCGAATATCTTCGTATCCAGTTCCTCTTCCAGTTTCTGAATCATGGCGCTCAGGGTGGGTTGCGTGACCCGGCAATATTCTGCTGCTTTGGCAAAGTGACGGAACTGATTGACTGCAAGGATATATTCCAATTGTTGTAAAGTCATAGTACAGGGCTTTTGAGTATTATTTATAGAAAGCGTCTATGTAAAGATAGAAATTATCTGTTTGACAAGCATTGGTTTGCCCCTTATCTTTGCATCACAGAACAAAAGAAATTTAGTATAAACCATTAAAATAAAAGAATTATGAAGACTTTAGATTACTTACATTTAAATGAAGCAAAAGTTGCTAACGTAGTATCGGCATTAAACCAATTATTGGCAGACTTCCAAGTACATTACACTAACCTTCGCGGTATGCATTGGAACATCAAGGGACACGGTTTCTTCGTATTGCACGAGAAGTTTGAAAGCATGTATGACGACACTGCTGAAAAGGTGGACGAAATTGCAGAACGTCTTTTGATGTTGGGTAGCGCACCTGAGAATAAGTTCAGTGAATACCTGAAGATTGCAAAGATTAAGGAAGTTTCCAATATCTCTTGTGGCAGCGAGGCCGTTGACCATATCCTTGAAACTTACGGTTACCTCATCGGCGAAGAAAGAAAAGTGATAGAACTTGCCAACGAGGCTGGTGATGACGCAACTGCCGACCTGATGACCGGTTATCTGAAAGAACAGGAAAAGATGGTTTGGATGCTCGTCGCTTTCAGCACAAAGAGTTGCGAGAAGTAAGGATTATCTTTTCAGAATAATAATAGTCACAGCCGAGATAATCAGCAAAATTCCCAAGGCTATGCTCTGTGTGAACGGCTCCCCGAAAATGGCGATGCCTACACAGACAGCAGTAACAGGCTCCATAGTTCCCAATACAGAGGTGAGCGTGGAGCCTATATTTTTGATGGCGCGCACCAGCGCAAGGTTGGATACAACGGTGGGAACCAGTGCCAGCATAATCAGATTGCCCCATGTCGTGCGGTCGGGAATAGCTTGTAGTCCGATGCCTGCTGCTTCTATTCCGATGAAAAGGAGTATTCCGCCGAATAGAAAGACGTAGAACGTCATTTTAAGCCCCTTCATTTCCAGATTTTTCAGTTGGCTGACCGTCACCAGGTAGAGCGCACAACCGAGCGCAGAAAGCAAAACAGTGAATATTCCGAGCCACGTGACTTTCCCCGTCGTGTCTCCCTGGGAAAGGAAAAAGACACCACTCACCGCCAGCGCAATCGCTCCGATGCGCCACGCGGACTTCTTCTCACGGAAGAAGAACATCATGATAAGAGTGGTGAGTACCGGATACATGAAATGAATGGTAGTGGCCACGCCGCTTGCCATGAACTTGTATCCCCAAAACAGAAATATGGCCGAACTGTCGTAAAGGAATGCTAAGAATAAAAGCGGGAGTATTTCTTTCCGGCGGATGCGGAACGACTGCTTGTCGAGCAGCAATATCCCCGCCAGTGCCAGCATGGCGAACAGGAAGCGGTAAAACAAAATGGACCAGAACTCCATCCCCTGCCGCATGGCAGGGATTGTGGACAACGGGATGAGCCCGAAGCTCGCAGAGGAGAGTAGTCCATATAAGAAACCGTTTATCTTGTTCATTTCTTCTTCTTCGGAGTCCGTCTTGCCCAGCCTTCTTCGCTGAAGTCGGGTTCAGAGTCGCGGAATTCCTTGTTGCCTTTCTTTTCTCCTTCGAAGAACTGCTTCCAGTCGTCTTTCTTACCACGGGCTTTGGTGTAGCCACGCTCTTCATGAGTGGGTTTAGCTTTCTTTTTATCGGAGGTATCGCTATTTTTGCGATCGTCTTTATAACTACGTTTCTTGCCGCCGTCGAATTCCTTTCTTCCGTAGCCGCCTTCGTTGCGTCTGCTTTTCGGGGCTTCCTTGCCTTCTTCTCCAGCCACTTCCACCGATACTTTGCGACCGTTCCAGTTGGCACGGTTCAGGGCTTTCACCACGTTGCCGGCTTCCTTCTCTTCCACTTCGAAGAAGGAGAACTTGGGCATCAGGTCGATGCGCCACAGCTCAACACGTCCGCGTGTATTATTGTTCAGTAGGTTAATCAGTTCGTTGGGGAAGAAATTATCCATCTTGCCCAGGTTGATGAACAAGCGGGTATAGCCCGGTTCGGCCTTGCGGGAGCTACTGCGTCCGTTGCGTTCGCCGCGTTCACCGTTTCTTCCGCGGTCAGTACGGTCGGCGGTGGTGGCTATCTCTATCTCTTCGCGGTCGCGGTAGTAGTCCAGGAAGCGATTGAACTCATGGGAAACCATGCACTTAATCAGGTCTTCCTTGCTCAGCCAGTCCAGTTTGCGGTAGATGTCCGGCATGAAGTCGCCTATCTCCTCCTCGTTGACCTTCACTTTTTCGAGTTCATCAATCACCTTCAACAGTTGCTTTTCGCAGATTTGCTTGCCGGTGGGCATTTCGCCTGCGATGAACTTCTTGCCGATGATACGCTCTATCTCGCGCAGCTTACCCTTCTCGCGCAGGTTGATGATGGCGATGGAAGTATCCGTCTTTCCGGCACGTCCGGTACGTCCGCTACGGTGGGTGTAGCTTTCGGTGTCGTCCGGCGGCCGTAGTTGATGACGTGCGTCAGGTCGTCCACGTCCAGACCGCGTGCGGCAACGTCCGTGGCTACCAGCAGTTGCAGGTTGCGGATGCGGAATTTCTGTATCACGGCGTCGCGTTGCGCCTGGCTCAGTTCGCCGTGCAGAGAGTCGGCATTGTAACCTTCCTGCATCAGCTTGTCGGCAATCTCCTGCGTCTCCTTGCGGGTGCGGCAGAAGATGATGCCGTACACTTGCGGATAATAGTCCACAATGCGTTTCAGCGCGGCATATTTATCTTTGGCGTGTACGGTGAAGACCGCATGCTTCACGTTGTTCGTACTTTCGTTCTTGCGGCCGATGGTAATCTCTTTGGCCTCGCGCAGGTATTTCTTGGAGATACGTGCTATTTCCGGGCTCATGGTGGCGGAGAACAACAGCGTGTTGCGTTGCTGAGGCACGTCGGCCAGGATGGCGTTGATGCTGTCCGTAAATCCCATGTTCAGCATTTCGTCGGCCGCGTCCATCACAGCGTTCTGGATGGTGGAGAGGGAGACGGTCTTGCGTTCCATCAGGTCGAGCAGTCGTCCCGGAGTGGCCACAATGATGTGCACACCCCGTTTCAGGGCACGTATCTGGCTGTCGATGGACGAACCGCCGTACACGGGCAATACCCGCAAACCGTCTATGTATTTGGAGTAATCGTTCAAATCGCCCGCTATCTGCAACAAAGTTCGCGTGTGGGGCAAAGAATCAGAGATTGGGGAATTCTGTTGTTGACGTTAATCTTCTGTATCAGCGGCAAACCGAACGCTGCGGTCTTTCCTGTTCCTGTCTGTGCCAGTGCCACTACATCGTTATTTTCTCCTAAAGGTAGGGAATTACTTCCTCTTGCACCGGCATGGGATTCTCATATCCCATCTCCTCAATGGCACGGCGTATCTCCGCCGACACACCGAGCTCTTCAAATGTCTTCATTAAATCTTTGTATATCTTTATATTTCGGGCGCAAAGATAATGATTATTTAGTGATTAGTGATTAGTGATTAGTGATTAATTGATGTGAGAGGGTAATATTTGTGATAAATAAATCACTAATCACTCATCACTTAACCCTCATCACTAACCGCTAATTGCTCAACAAGATGCTTTGCAACATTTTCATATCCTCTTTGCTCAGCCCTATTCCTTTTTGCAGATAGGTGTTTATGTCGCCGTATTTGCGTTCGGCTTCGTCTTTGGCGGCGTTCAGGAAGTCTTCACGTGCCGAGAACAGAGTGGTGATGGCTTCTTGCGAGCGTGCCGGAGGTTGGTAAGCATATTGCGAGGCTTTGGGGATGTTGAAATAATCGTTGCTGAGGCGGTAATCTTCCATGATGATGTCCTCGTTTACACCGAGTGCGGCAAGTGTCAATGCGGAAACCACTCCGGTGCGTCCCTTGCCCGAAGAGCAATGAATGACGACGGGATAGCTGTTCTTATCCAGCAGGATGTCGAATATCTGCCGGTATTCCTTGGTGTACTTGTCAATTAAGTCGCGGTTCATCTGCTCCACCATGCGGTATATGGTGTCGGTTTTTATCTTTCCTTCGCACATTCCCTGCAGAATGTCTTCCATATCTCCGGTGGCGAAGGGGATATGTACCACGTTGAACTTCTGGGACAAGGGGCTTTGGGCACGTATTTCCGAAACGGCTCTCAGGTCAATGACCGTTTTGATGCCGATGTTTTTAAGTTCCCTGCGCGCACAGCCTTCCAGGTTGTCTATCTCTGCCGAACGGTAGAGCGTACCCCAGCGGGTCTGCTTTTTGGTGGAGTAAGAGGGATAGCCGCCCAGGTCGCGGAAGTTCTGTATGCCGGGGATGTTGACATTTCGCGTGGCAACTTTTACCCGGTATTTGTCACCGAAGACCAGGGTGTAATAGTAGCGCTGGGTAGGGTCGGTGGTGATAACCGTCATTCTTTGGTCCGAAATGTTTGCGACGGCAACGGGGTCGTTCTCCGGAATTAAGTTCGGGTCGGTAGAGGCGTAGACTTTCACGTTTCCTTTAATGAGAGGGGTTATTTCCCATTTCACGATACTGTTTCCTACATTATTTTCTTCGCATACAACGGTTATATGAGGAACTGTGCCGCTGCAAGAGGGAGGCAGCACTACCAGAGCCAGTAAGTTCAGCAAATTCTTGTTCATATGCATAATTCGTAATCTCTCTAATGTCGTCTACAGCAAATATATCGTTTTTCATCACAAAGTATACGGCAGGGATAAAGGTTTTATATTTTTTAAATGATAATTTATATAGATAGGAAATGTCGCCTACTATCGAGGCGAAGGTCGCCTACCTTCGCACTGATGGTAGGCGACTATTGAAGCTGTATTGATAATGAGTGTTTTATGAATGCTTGGCTACACAATAACCGATTTCGGACATTTCCTTATTTATACTTTTCCGCAAATTCTTTGGATACAGAATTGCTGAGGCTTTTGCAGACCTCTGCTGCAAACTCCATCCCGCAACGGACAACGTTGTCCCAAGTGGCCTCGCTCATCGCATTCAGGTCGTCGTAGCGGACATCGTATTTCAGCAAGCCGTAAATGATGCCGGCATTGAAGTTGTCGCCCGCACCGACCGTGCTGACTGCCTCCAACGGTGGAATATCATACTCCTTGGAGATAGTTTTGGTGCGCAACGCTATCTTCTCCGCCCCTGCCGTGCAGAGGAAGTTGGGGCAATAGAACTTCACCTTGTCCTTGTATATCTTGTCCGCATCGCGCAAGTTGTACATGTAGAAGAAGTCTTCCTGCGAACCACGTACGATGTCGGCATATTCCAGGTTTTCGATGATAGTGGGCGCCAGCCAGATGGCCTCCTCCTTGCGGGAAGAACGGAAGTTGGGGTCATAGTAGACTATCGCCTTTTTCTCGCGCGCCCTCTCAAGCAACTCCAGTATCTTATCCCGCAATATCGGATTGAGTGCATAGTAAGAGCCTATAACCACGATGTCGTCTTCCTCCAACTGAGGGTAAACGATGCCGAGGCGCTGCTTGGGATAGTCCTTATAAAAGATGTATTCCGCGTCGCTCTGTTCGTTCAGGAAAGCAAGCGATACGGGCGATTTCCCGTCGGGGAACACATTGACGTGGTCGGTCGGGATATTATTCTCGCGCATGAACCGGAGGATGATATTACCCACCTGGTCGTTGCCCGTTTCGCTGATGAAGCAGACGGGCACATCGGTGCGCCCCAGCGACACGATTCCGTTGAACACAGAGCCACCCGGAACGGCGGCAGTAGGTTGTTCGCCACGGAAAAGAATGTCTAATATAGTTTCTCCGATGCCGACTACTTTTCGCATAATAACCTTGATTTTTCTCCGAGGTAGCCGCCGTGATGGCGTTTGGAATACTCTTCGATTGTGAAGTTGGTTTGTTTCATCGTCTGCACCACCAGGATGTCGCCGATGACGGTCATGGCAGTGGTGGAGGTGGTAGGCGTCATGCCCAGCGTACATACCTCTTTGGGGTGTCCGGTGCTGAGGCATACATTGGACTCGTGTGCCAGCGGACTATCGGGATTACCCGTGATGACGATAAACTTCAAGTCCGGGTTTAAGTTATGCGCCAATTGCGTCAGTTCTACGATTTCGCGCGTCTTCCCCGAGCTGGAGATGAGAAGCAGTAAGTCGTTTTTCTGCAAGATGCCGAGGTCGCCATGCTGCGCTTCGCTGGGATGCAGAAAGACCGATGGAACACCTGTCGAACAGAAAGTGGTGGCGATGTTCATGGCTATCTGTCCTGCCTTGCCCATACCGGAAGTCACCAGTTTACCCTTTTTGCGGTGTATTTGTTCTACAATCAGCTCTACAGCCTTCTCGTAAGCGTCTGTCACCGGAATATTCAGTACGGCTTGTGCTTCTTTCTGCAAGAGCTCTTTAATGGATTCAATCATTTTATTAATGTGCTAATATGATTAATGGCTAATGTGTTAACGTGCAAATATCTGCAATTTTCCATAAATGGCAATAAGTTTTATTGTATTTTTGTGTCCTCAATTTGTTTTGAACGTAAGAATGAAGAAGTTAAAAGAAGAAATACCGCCGCATTGCCATCTGCATACTCTGCCGAATGGGTTGCGCATCATCCATGAACCATCGGCTTCGAAAGTGGCTTATTGTGGGTTTGCGGTGGATGCCGGCACGCGCGATGAACTTGAAAATGAGCAAGGTATGGCGCACTTTGTGGAGCATCTTATCTTTAAGGGAACCCGGAAGCGCAAGGCTTGGCACATCCTGAACCGCATGGAGAATGTGGGGGGTGATTTGAACGCCTACACCAATAAGGAGGAGACGGTGGTTTATTCTGCTTTTCTTATCGAGCACTTCGGGCGTGCTTTCGAGTTGCTGACTGATATTGTATTCCACTCTGTTTTTCCCGAACGGGAGATTGAGAAGGAGACAGAAGTCATTATTGACGAGATACAGTCTTATGAAGACAATCCCTCCGAACTGATATTTGATGATTTCGAGGACTTGATATTTCGCGGACATCCGTTGGGGCGTAATATCCTCGGTAATCCTGAACAACTGAAAACCTTCCGTAGTGAAGATGCGACGGCGTTCACTTCCCGGTTCTATCATCCTGGCAATATGGTCTTCTTTGTTCTGGGCAATATAGATTTTAAGCAAGTAGTGCGCTGGGCGGAAAAGCTGCTGGCAGATATTCCTGCCGTGTCTGTTGATAACCGTCGCATGCCACCGCCGCTTTATGTCCCGAAGCATCTCACCCTGGACAAAGATATCCATCAGATGCATATCATGATTGGTAGCCGGGGGTATAACGCCTACGACGATAAGCGGACGGCACTCTATCTGCTCAACAATATCCTGGGAGGCCCCGGCATGAACAGTCGTCTGAATGTCTCCCTGCGCGAACGGCGTGGCTTGGTCTACAACGTGGAGTCTAACTTGATCTCCTATACCGATACGGGTACTTTCTGCATATACTTCGGTTGCGACCCCGAGGATGCCGACCTCTGTACCCGCCTGGTGCATAAAGAGCTGAAACGGATGCGGGATGTCAGGATGACTTCTTCCCAACTTGCTGCTGCGAAGAAACAACTCATCGGACAAATCGGTGTTGCTTCGGATAATAACGAGAACAATGCGCTCGGTATGGGCAAGACGTTTCTGCACTATAATAAATATGAAACTTCCGAAGCGGTGTTCCAACGTATCGAACAGCTCACTCCGGAAGTCTTGCTAGAAGTGGCAAACGAGATGTTTGTCGAGGACTATCTTTCTACCTTAATTTATCGTTAATACCCTTTATTTGAAAACTTGTTTCATGGGACGTCCTATCCACACTTGCGGTTGTTCTAATTCGAAGATATAGGCAATGGTGGAAGCGACGTCGAATTGCATCATGCTTTCATGGAACTCCAATCCTTTCTTTACGTTCTTGCCCGAAATAATGAAAGGCGTCTGCATCTCCTGCATGGTGATGCCGCCGTGTCCTTTGTTGATGCCGCCATGGTCGGCAGTGAGGATAAAGATGGTTTCGTCCAGCATACCGGCATCTTTTACGGCTTACACAATGCGGTTGACGTAAGTGTCGAGTTCTTTCAGCTTTGCATAATATTCGGGAGTGTCATGTCCGGCTTGGTGTCCCACGTGGTCCGGATTGTCGAAGCAAACGGCAAGTAGGGTGGGGTGTTTCTCCTTAATATAAGTCTCTGCCATGTTGTACAGTGCTTCTGGGTACTTGTTGTAGTCGGGGGCTTTAGCATGATGGCTTAATGCGAGCGTATCCACCAGATACTTGATACCGTCCCACTCGTACAGGCAACCGATTTCAGCTTTCGGTTGGGCGTCGCGCAATAGTTGGAATACGGTAGGGAAGATGCCGTGCTCATTCAGTACGCGTGAAGGCAGTTCAGGTGTTTTGGAGCCCCATTGGGTGTATCCATGCAGCTCGGGACCTGCTCCCATAAACATGGAAGCCCAGTTGATGGCACTGGAAGAGGGAAGGGTGGAACGCTTTTCCAACGTATAGGCTCCGTCCGACATAAGTTGCTTGATGGTGGGTATATCTGCCTTGGGGACACTGTAGGCTCCCCAGCCGTCCAGGCCGATTAAGATAACATGTTTTGCTTTTTTGCTTGGCGTTGCATGGAGCAGCAACCAGAAGTAATACTGCGCAGATGGCCAGTACACATTTCATTGTAGTTCTTTTCATGGATGTATAGTATTAAATTTATGAATGTACAAATATAGACAAAATAATGGTGGACGGCCGGGTACATTATGCAAAAGAAGTGCGTTAAATGATTAATCGGAAGATTGTGGCATATAGGATGGAAAATAAGTATACATCTTTTTGGCGGTGCTGTGTATTTTTGCAAAACATGTAAATCTATTGCATTATGAAAAAGACATTACTAATTGTATTTTTAACTCTGTGTGGATGTGGTATGCTTCACTCCCAACCTCTGACTCTGACTCAACCGGAGGTGCGGCAAGCAATGAGGCGTGTAGCCGACTGGCAGATAGCCCATAGTAAAGAAGTGCCTTATGGCGATGTGAATTGGGTGAATGCTACCTTCTATTTAGGATTGTACCGTTGGGCGGAAATCGCCGAACGGGATAATCAGGACTCTTTCTATTTTGATTGGTTGATGCGCTTGGGACGGCGTAATTATTGGCAGGTAGATAAACGCATGTATCATGCCGACGACGTGTGCGTGGCGCAAACTTATCTGTTGATGTACGACAAGTATAAGCGTCCGGAAATGCTAGTTCCGACACGTGCCCGCACGGAATGGGTGATTGCCAATCCACCGCAAGGTTCTTTCAAGTTGGACGGTTCCGATGCTTCTACATTTTATCATTGGACGTGGTGTGATGCTTTGTTTATGGCTCCGCCGGTGTATCTGCATATGTACAACATAACGGGTGACAAGAAGTTTATCCGTTTTATGGATAAAGAGTACAAGGCCACTTACGATTATCTGCTTGACAAGGCTGACAGCCTTTTCTATCGCGACTGGCGCTACTTCGACCAGAAAGAAGCCAATGGAGCCAAAGTGTTCTGGGGGCGTGGCAATGGTTGGGTACTTGGCGGGCTGGTGGAATTGCTGCGTGGGCTGCCTGCCGGAAGCAAGTATCGTCCGTTCTATCAGGACTTGTTTGTCCGCATGGCCGAACGGGTGGCACGCTGTCAAGGTAAAGATGGCTTCTGGCGTGCGAGTTTGTTGGATTTGGACTCCTATCCTTCACCGGAAACCAGCGCTTCAGGGTTCTTTGTGTATGCTTTGGCATACGGCATCAATGAGGGGCTGTTGCCCCGCGACCGCTTCCTTCCTATTGTAGAGAGGGGTTGGAAAACACTGCTCTCTGCCGTCGAAGAGGATGGCAAGCTAGGATATGTGCAGCCCATCGGTGCAGACCCGAAGAAGGTGACGCGGGAAATGACGGAAGTATACGGTCCGGGAGCCTTCTTGTTAGCCGGCACAGAAATGTATCGTTTAGCAGAGAAAACAGTAACACAAGCCACCAATATATCACCGGAAAGAGTACGCGAAATCGCTTCTTTCCTCCCTGAAGCCCCTAGAGGCATCGGCCTTTCTCATAAAGACCGTGCTTTTTGGGACTCAATGAAACAAGATGCCAATGCGCAGAAGTTGCTGGCGGAAGCACCCGAATTAATGAAGCAGGGAATGCCTCCTTTCGTCGACTCCCTATACCTGCATCTGAATAAAACGAACGTTCGTTTGCCGGGTGAGAAGATGATGGATGCACGTTTCCAATATCTTTTTAAGCTGACGCTGGCAGAGTGTCTGGAGAATAATCGCCGTTATCTGCCGGCAATAGAAAAGGCACTGGTTGCTTTGTGCGAACAGAAGCCGTGGTCTATTCCTGCTCACGACCGTAGCTTGCAGAACTATAACGGTACGGATTATTATGTAGATTTGGTGGTGGCTACACATTGGAATAATATAGCGCAGTGTGTGTGTTTATTGGACGACCGCCTTTCGCCTGAAGTAAAGGCGCGTGTCCAATGTGCTTTTCGGGAGAAAGTGTTCCGTCCGGTCTATCGCTGTCTGGAGACGAACAAGTCTTTTTGGTGGTTTACGGTGACTAATAACTGGAATTCTGTTTGTCTGGCAGGCGTCACCGGGGCTGCCCTCACTCTGTTGTCCGACCGTGAAGAACGTGTCTATTTCATCGCTGCCGCAGAGAAATACCACGTCTATGGAATGAAAGGCTATGCAGATGACGGGTATTGCAGCGAAGGAGTAGGCTACTATAACTATGGTTTTCGAGCTTATCTTACGCTTCGCGAAGAAGTGTGCCGTGCCACGCAAGGTAAAATAGACTTCTTCCATACCCCCAAGTTCGTACGTATTGCGCAATATGGCAAGAAGATACAGATGCTGAACGATGTTTGTCCCGCCTATTCCGATTGCCGGATAGGGCTGACTGTAGACTGGTTTATCAATAACTATTGTGATAATGTATTGGGCACTGCCCCTTATTATGAGAAATGTGTATTCCCTGCCGGTAACAACCTGACTCTTTATGGCATTGAGTTTTTCCCTCATCAAGCCTGGAAGTTGGAGCAGAATGACGAGATACGGCAAGTCCTGCGCGAGGAGTCCGATCCTATTCATACCTTTTATGATAAGGCAGGTATTCTGGTATCCCGTCCGGCCAAAGAGAGCACCTGTCGCCTTGCCGTTTCCGCAAAAGGCGGGAATAATGCAGAAAATCATAATCATAATGATATAGGCTCGTATGCCGTGTCTTTAGGCAAGGAAACTATGGCGGGCGACCAGGGCGGTCCCTTTTCTTACCCCGGTGATTATTTTGCAGCGGACGCTCCCGAGAAGTATCCTATTAAAGGTTCTTTCGGTCATCCAGTTCTTCTGATAGACGGCGTACAGCAGACGACCGGTGCCAAGGCGCAAGCAATGATCCTTGAAAAGGAACTGACGGATACTAAAGACAGGTTTTCCATCGACTTGACTTCAGCCTACAATACCCCCAAATTGGAGAAGCTAACCCGTACCTTTGTTTACGACCGTAGCAATGACGGTAGCTTTAAGGTTGAGGATCAATTCTCTGCCAATGTACCCATCCGATTCGAAACAGCCGTGACAACAGCAGCAGTATGGAAGCAAATCGATGCAACCATATATTATTGACAGTAGGTGATGAAAAAATAAATGTTAAAGTTGAGGCTTCGGAAGAGATAGAATTGTCTTCTGAAGCCATTCAGGTGAACGGTCCGGCCTATACTCGGATTGGAATATCCTTAAAAAAATCTACTAAAAAGGGGCATATTAGTTTGCTGATGTATTAAAAACGTCCGTAATAGGTGCTTTAATTTTCCATAAGTACCATAAGACTATTTTGTAAGAATAGCGTAACTGTTGTTCTTTCATAAAATTATATATATTTGCGTCGAAAGATTAAAAGTAGAAAACAAATGTTATCTTAATCTAATTAGTAATTAATCTATTGTATTATGAAAAAAGAGCGTCTTTTGATTTCTCAAAGAGGATTTTGTTCTGTGCGCTTTGTGCATTATCAAGTGCCGGCATTGTAGCAAGCCCTATGAGTAGTGGAAACCTTTCTGATGCCAATGCCGTGAAAACGGTAGCCCAAAACGGCAAGACTGTGAAAGGTGTTGTATCGGATAACTTTGGTCCAGTCCCGGGTGCCAATGTTATCGTAAAAGGAACAACGAATGGTGTTATTACCGACATGGATGGCAAATTCACGCTGTCGGATGTTCCTAAAAATGCGGTATTGCAAGTTTCTTTTATCGGTTATATCATGCAAGAAATAAAGGTGGCTGGTAAGAATACATTTGCAATTCAATTGAGTGAAGATGCCAAAGCTTTGGAAGAAGTCGTGGTAGTAGGTTATGGTACACAGAAAAAGGTGAATTTGACCGGCGCTATCGGTCAGGTAGATTCTAAGGTATTGGAGTCTCGTCCTATTACCTCCTCTGCAAGCGCATTGCAGGGAACCATTCCTAACTTACAGATTACAAATACCAGTGGTGAGCCGGGTCAGTCGGCAAGTTTGAACGTTCGTGGTACTGCCTCTATTAATGGTGGTAGCCCGTTGGTGCTGGTAGATGGTGTCGAAATGAACCTTGATTTGGTAAATCCCAATGATATTGCCAACGTAACCGTATTGAAGGATGCTGCTGCATCTGCTATCTATGGTGTACGTGCTGCTTATGGCGTTGTATTGGTTACAACCAAGAGTGCCGGTAAAGAGCAAAGAACCATCGTATCTTATTCTGGTAATGTCTCCATCTCAAAAGCTACTGTAATGCCCGACATGGTAGACCATAGCTGGCAACATGCCGAGTTTATCAATCAGGCTGCTGATAACGGTAGTGTAAACCGTTTGTGGGATGCTGCTTATATTGAGAAAATGAAAG
The DNA here is from genome assembly GCA_021203515.1 of Bacteroides sp. Classification (GTDB taxonomy): domain Bacteria; phylum Bacteroidota; class Bacteroidia; order Bacteroidales; family Bacteroidaceae; genus Bacteroides. Next base: position 41,088 of record JAJQAY010000108.1, read on the forward strand.
CATGAGGTGCAGACCCCACTAATAACCCTGAATACGAAATGGTGAATGGTTCTCTTCGTTTTTATGGTCATAGTGATTTAAGCGAGAAGATGCTGAGAAAAGTAACTCCCACTCATCGTCACAATATCGCAATCTCTGGCGGCAATGAAAAAACGAAGTCCTATTCTTCAGTCGGTTATTTAGATCAGAGAGGTCTGTATAAAGTAGGAGAAGACCAGTATCAACAACTGAACACTCGTTTGACTGTGGAAAATCAAACTACTTCTTGGATGAAGTTAGGAGCGAAAGTGATGTATAACTATGCTACTCATGACAAACCTTTTAAATATAAAGATGATGTTTGGCAGTCTGTAGTATTCTCTTCTCCAACAGATCTCATTGAACCGTGGAAAAAAGACAGCCGCTATCCCGAATTGGATGAATGGGATGGAATGTATTCTCAAAACAACGCTTATGCCATGTTGAAAGACGGAGGGCGTACACAGAATAAGACGCATGACATCTGGGCTACCGCAAGTGCTGATTTTGAATTCTTAAAAGACTGGAAAGCTCGCATTGACTTCTCTTATAATTTGAATTATAAGCGTAACTCTGACCATAGAAAGACATTAACGTTCTGGACTGGAGCTTTCGATGCTACCAATGGCGATACAAATGATAACTATTTCAAGTGGACCAATGTCGATAAGAACTATTATTCATTTAATGCTTATACGGAGTATAAACATACTTTCATGGAGAAACACTATTTGAAGGCTATGTTGGGATACAACCAGGAGTTAACAAAGTATTCCACCTTCTCGGCACAGCGCAAAGGGTTGCTGAATGAAAATCAACCGGCTTTAGGGTTGGGTACAGGCCAGCAGACTGTTAGTGATGATGGTTATGAATGGGCATTGCGCGGTGCTTTCTTCCGTTTGAACTATATTTTCAATGACCGTTATTTGCTCGAAGTGAACGGACGTTATGACGGAACTTCACGCTTCCCGTCAAACAATCGTTTTGTATTCCTGCCTTCTTTCTCCGCTGCATGGCGTATTAGCGAAGAACCTTTCATGCAGTCTACCCGTTCTTGGCTGGATAACTTGAAGATTCGTGCTTCTTACGGTGAATTAGGAACCAGATGTTGACTGCTGATGGTTGGACAGGTAATACGAAATATTATCCATATATTCCGTTTATTAGTTCCGGAATATCAGGCAACTGGATTTTTGGTGATGAAAAGGCTTTATATCTGAACCCGGGTGCTTTGGTTACTCCCGACCTTACATGGGAGAAAGCAAAAACCATTAATGTCGGTGTAGATGCAGTCTTCTTAAATCAGCGTTTGGATTTTAGTTTTGACTACTATCAGCGTACAGCTTCCGATATGTTGATTAAGATTTCTTATCCTGAAGTTTTGGGTACTACGGCTCCTCCTTCCAACTTAGCCGAATTGAGAACAAGAGGATGGGAACTTTCATTGAACTGGAAAGATAAAATAGGTAAGGATTTTAGCTATGGAGTAGGTCTTATCTTGTCTGACTCACAAGCAGAAATTACTAAATATAACAACCCGACTAACTCTTTGACTGCTCATTACGTAGGCGAAAAGATTGGAGACATTTGGGGATATGTAACCGAAGGTATTTTCCAGAGCGATGCTGAAGTTGCCGAACATGCAAGTCAGACCTTCATTAAGAATACCACTTGGAAAGCCGGTGATATTAAGTACAAGAACCTTAATGACGATAATGTTATCAATAATGGAAAGAACACGTTGGACGATCATGGTGATTTGACTATAATCGGTAATACGACTCCGCGCTATCAATATGGTATCACAGCTAATCTGACCTATAAAACTATTGCTTGAATATCTTTATGCAAGGGGTAGGCAAACGTGATTTCTGGCCTAGTGGTCAACCGTTCTGGCCGGCTGCTACGGAGTACTATAACACACAGAAGTGGTTCATCACGGACTCATGGAGTGAAAGTAATCCGAACGCATATTTCCCGCGTCCTATTGCAAAAGATACCCGTAACCAAGAAAAACAAACCCGTTATTTGCAAGATGCTTCCTACTTACGCATGAAGAACATTTCTTTGGGATGGAATTTGCCGCAAGAGTGGATTAAGAAAGCATTCTTGTCTCAAGCTACGGTTTACGTCAGTGCTGAAAACTTGTTTGAGTTCTCAAAGATTAAAGGTCCGTATGACCCTGAAGCTGCCCGAGGAAATGGTTCGATGCTGTATCCTTTCATGAGAACATATTCATTCGGCGTTAATCTAACTTTCTAAAATTGAAGACAATGAAAAATATATTTAGTAAATCAGTTTTATTGGGTGTTATCGCCTTGGCTAGTACCTCCTGCAATGATTCATTTCTGGAACGTACTCCTACCAACGACTTGAACTCCCAAACGTTCTGGAATACGACGGCAGACCTTGAAGGTTTCTGTAATGGTATCTATAATGCGTTTAGTCAAAACTATACGGGCGATACTTATAATTTTATTCGGAATTGCCTGTTTTAATCTTGCATAATTCAAATAAAAGTTGTATCTT
>JAJQAY010000040.1 GCA_021203515.1 Bacteroides sp.
ACGCAAGTAGAAATGCAAAATGTCAAAATGAAACTTTTTATTCATACCGGAACGGACATGAACTATTTTTTAGGCAGAAGAACAAAAGAACAAATTAGAGAATATAAGCTATAGCATATCACGAATATGTTCTTTTGTCTAAAAATAATTCTTTTGTCATTTAGTTCACAACAAGGCTCACCCTTATTTATCCCTGGCAAACTGTTCCGTATGCCCGTATGTTGGGGACGCCCTACTTGCATGTTGACAAAAAAAAGCCCCGCACGTCACCGTACGGGGCCTATATATAGAAGAAGAAGTCTTAGCATTTGATGTTCAGTTCATCCAAAATCTTGCGCATAGCTTCGAAAGTAGTAATTCGCGTAGAAACCAGAGGAAGACGGAGCTTGTTTTCTATCATTCCCATCACGTTCAGCATGGCTTTCACGCCAGCCGGGTTGCCGTCGACAAATAAGAGCTTGAATAATTCAGCGAATTTATGGTGGATAGTCAGCGCATTTGCATAATCTCCTTGCAGTGCCAGACGCACCATACGGCTAAACTCGCGCGGGAAGGCATTTCCAATGACCGAGATGATGCCAACGGCGCCCAGGGTGATAAGTGGGAAGGTAATCCCGTCATCACCCGAAATAACGTCGAAATTGGCCGGTTTATTCTTGATGATGTCATCCATTTGGGCAATGTCGCCTGATGCCTCCTTGACTGCTATCACGTTTTTGAAGTCGCGGGCAATGCGCAACGTCGTTTCAGCTTTCATGTTCACACCCGTCCGTCCGGGAACATTATAGAGTACAATCGGCAGTTCCATTGCTTCCGCAATGGCTTTGTAATGCTGGTAAATGCCTTCTTGTGAGGGTTTATTATAGTACGGTACAACGGAAAGGATAGCATCGACTCCGGTGAAATCATCATTTTTCAGAGCTTCTACGATGGCACGGGTGTTATTTCCGCCTACTCCGAGCAGAATTGGAATTTTCCCATTCACGCGTTCGATTACCATTTTCTTGATTTTTTTCTTTTCCTCTTCCGTCAAAGTCGGAGTTTCTGCCGTGGTGCCAAGCACGCACAAAAAATCAGTGTTGTTTTGGAGTTGATAATCCACCAAACGCATTAACGCATCGTAATCAACGCTTTCATCCTCTTTAAATGGAGTAATCAGCGCTACCCCCATTCCTTTCAATCTAGTCTGTATCATGAGTATTATAAAGTAATCTCTAATTAAACGCCTCGCAAAAGTACGAATTTTTTCGATTTACACTACAAATATAAGCCATAAAAAAGCTTTTAGCAGAAATTTGTTAGGATATTAGGGTTAAAAACTCATCTTCGCTCATAATCTTTATGCCCAGCTTCTGGGCCTTTTCCAGCTTGGACGGTCCCATATTGTCGCCCGCAAGGATGAAACTGGTCTTAGCAGAGATGCTGCCTACATTCTTTCCACTGTTTTTCTCGATGAGTTCTTTATATTCATCGCGTGAGTGGTGCGCAAACACACCGCTGATAACGATGGATTGCCCCGCCAACTTGTCGGTGTATCCGCTTAAATCCTCTTCCTTCCGGTAGAGTTGCAGTCCGGCAACCTTCAGGCGCTCTATCAGTTCGCGATTAGAGGGGTTGGAGAAATAAGCAAGGATGCTTTGCGCTATCTTTTCACCGATTTCATCGATGCTTATCAGCTTTTCCAGGTCTGCCTCCTCCAACTCTTCGATGGTATTGAATGACTTCGCGATTTTCTTGGCTACCGTTTCTCCCACAAAGCTGATGCCCAGGGCAAAAAGCACTCTTTCGAAAGGTACTTCCCGACTGGCCTCGATGCCTTTGATGATGTTCTCGGCCGATTTTTCGCCCATTCGGTCGAGGTTCTTGATATCATCCGCCTTCAGTTGATAAAGGTCGGCAGTATTCTTTATCAGTTCCAGGCGGTAGAACATATCGACGGTTTCGGGGCCTAATCCGTCTATATTCATTGCCTTGCGACTGATGAAATGCTCTATTTTTCCTTTTATCTGAGGCGGACAGGCCGTCTCATTGGGGCAGTAATGGGCAGCTTCGCCTTCGTAACGTATTAATTTACTGCCACATTCGGGACAGCGGGTTATAAATTTTACCTTTTCACCGATAAGCATACCGCGTGCATCCTTGTCCACCCCGGTTATTTTGGGGATGATTTCTCCGCCTTTTTCCACATAAACCATGTCGCCTATGTGCAGATCGAGTCCCTCGATGATGTCTGCATTATGCAGGGAAGCCCTTTTCACGATGGTGCCGGATAGCTGCACGGGATCCAGATTGGCAACCGGAGTCACTGCACCAGTGCGGCCCACCCGATAGGTGATCACATTCAGACGTGTCAGCGCACGTTCTGCCTGAAATTTATAAGCAATCGCCCAACGGGGAGATTTTGCAGTGAAACCGAGGTTTTTCTGCTGTCGCATACTGTTGACTTTCAGTACGATGCCATCCGTTGCCACCGGAAGGTTCTTGCGCTCGGTATCCCAGTATCTGATGTATTCGAATATTTCTTCAAGGCTGTGAGCCTTTTTCATGTGGTCTGAAATCTTAAAGCCCCAACCGGCAGCCTTTTGTAGATTTTCGTAATGCCCGTCGCACGGCAATTCTTCTCCCAGCAAATAATACAGATAGGCATCGAGTTTGCGCGAGGCCACCACAGACGAGTTCTGCAGTTTCAAAGTGCCCGAAGCTGCATTGCGGGGATTGGCAAAAAGTGCTTCTTCGCGCGCTTCCTTTTCTCGGTTCAGTTCTTCAAACACCACCCAAGGCATCAGAATTTCTCCTCTGATTTCAAATAACTGGGGATAATCACCATGAAGAACCAACGGAATGGAACGGATGGTCTTTACGTTATCTGTCACGTCATCGCCTTTCTCACCGTCACCGCGGGTTACGGCGCGCAATAATTTGCCGTCCTCATAGGTCAGCGATATGGAAGTTCCGTCATATTTCAGCTCGCAGCATATTTCAAAATCCTCATTCAGCGCCTTTTTCACCCGGTCGTAGAAGTCGGTCACTTCGCTCTCGGAGTAGGTATTTCCCAATGAAAGCATCGGATATTTGTGGACTACTTGCGTGAAGTTCTTGTTTATATCACTGCCTACGCGCATGGTAGGTGAATTTTCATCTTGATATTCCGGATGTTCTTTTTCCAAGTCCTGCAGCTCCCGCATCTTGTCATCAAACTCCTTATCTGATATTTCCGGAGCATTCAGCACATAGTAATTATAGTTGTGGCGATGCAATTCAGCACGCAGCTGGTCTATTTTTTCTTTTACAGTCATAGCAATTTGGGATTGTTGAATGCAAAAATACGGGTTTCTCCCCGATTTTTTACACATTTATATCTTGAAAATAGGTTCTCTTCCAGTAAAAACAAAATAAATTTTGCTTTTGCTCTTAACTTGCACTACTTTTGCAGAAAAATTAAAGATTTATGCGGATTGACATTATCACAGTTTTGCCGGAGATGATTGAAGGCTTCTTCAATTGCTCCATCATGAAACGTGCTCAGGATAAGAGGCTTGCGGAAATTCATATCCACAACCTGCGTGATTATACGGAAGATAAATATCGTCGGGTGGATGATTATCCTTTCGGTGGATTTGCCGGAATGGTTATGAAAATAGAACCTATCGAGCGCTGTATCAATACTTTGAAAGCAGAGCGGGAATATGATGAAGTGATTTTTACCACTCCGGACGGTGAGCAGTTCAATCAGCCGATGGCGAACACGTTGTCGCTGGCCAAAAATCTCATTATCCTTTGCGGACACTTTAAAGGCATCGACTATCGCATTCGTGAGTATTTCATCACGAAAGAAATCAGTATTGGCGATTATGTCCTGACTGGTGGGGAGTTGGCAGCAGCCGTTATGGCAGATGCTATTGTGCGCATTATTCCGGGGGTCATTTCCGATGAGCAATCTGCGCTTTCCGACTCATTCCAAGACAATCTGTTGGCTGCCCCGGTCTATACTCGCCCGGCCGATTACAAAGGTTGGAAAGTTCCAGATATTTTACTCTCTGGGCATGAGGCTAAAATTAAGGAATGGGAGTTGCAACAGTCGATTGAGAGAACTCGAAAATTGCGCCCTGATTTATTAAATGAATAACTCTTGTAGTGTAAATAAAAAGAAAAAGGACATTCGCCAATGAATGTCCTTTTTTATGAATATAACTAGCGAATAGCTACCATTCGTTACTGATTATACCTCAAGCGCACCGATTATTTCTTTTACAGACTTATATCCATGTCTATTTAGATAGTCATCAATGCCTTCTGCTACCTTTACGGTAATTGCCGGATCGATGAAGTTTGCCGTACCGATTTGTATGGCAGAGGCGCCTGCAAGCATAAATTCCACCGCATCTTTCCAGTTCATAATACCCCCTAAACCGATGACTGGTATTTTTACTGCCTTGGCAACCTGCCACACCATGCGCAGGGCAATGGGCTTCACGGCTGCACCGGACATGCCGCCCGTCACCGTAGAAAGTATGGGGCGTCTACGTTCCGCGTCTACAGCCATTCCCAGCAGGGTATTGATGAGCGAAACACTATCGGCACCGCCATTTTCGGCTGCACGGGCTATTTCGGTAATATCCGTAACGTTCGGTGAGAGTTTCACGATAAGTGTCTTTTTGTAAACTGAGCGCACAGCTTTTACTACCTCCTCGGCCCCTCGGGCAGTAACACCGAATGCCATTCCGCCTTGCTTCACATTAGGGCAGGATATGTTCAACTCTATAGCAGGAATATTTACAAGTTCGTTGATGATGGCAGCTGTTTCCTTATAGTCTTCAATGGCAGAACCGGAAACATTCACAATCATATTGGTTTTTATGTCCTTGATGCGTGGATAGATATGTTCTACAAAGTAGTGAACACCCTTATTTTGCAGTCCCACAGCGTTTAACATGCCTGATGGAGTCTCTGCCATGCGAGGATATGGGTTACCTTCACGTTTGTGAAGAGTTGTCCCCTTTACAATTATACCACCTATTCGCGATATATCAATGAAATCGGCAAATTCTTCACCATATCCGAAAGTACCGGATGCCGTCATCACCGGGTTCTTCATTTGTAATTCGCCAATATTTACACTTAAATCTGCCATAATAACTTATTTATATTAAAAACCGGACCTTCTTTACATACACATAGATGACCTTCTGTGGTGTTCTCCACACAACATAGGCAAGCACCTATACCACATGCCATCATGTTTTCCAGAGACACTTCGCAAGCTATACCTTTACTTTTGGCATATTTGGATACGGCCATCATCATTGGCTTCGGACCGCAAGTATATATTTGCTCAAAATTTACCTTATTTAATATGGAATGTTGGGTCACATATCCCTTTTCGCCATGACTGCCGTCTTCCGTAGTAGTATATACCTCTCCGTAAGCGGCAAATTGCTCCAGTTGAAGCAGGTCTTTATCGCTTCTGGCACCTAGCAGGAAGGTTGGCTTACTGCCTTGCTTTGCCAACTGTTCACCCAGGTAGAGCATGGGGGCCGTACCTACGCCTCCGCCTACCAGTAGCAGCTTATCCGAAGGCTTTTCAGGCATAGTAAAACCATTTCCAAGTGGAAGTACCACATTGATTATATCACCTTGTTTGGCTTCTCCCAAACGCTTGGTTCCGTCACCTGCAAGCTGGATAAGGAACCATACTTCATTTCTCTGCCTATCTACATAATTAATAGAAATGGGGCGTCGCAAGAAAGTGGTGGGTGGACCGTCGACACGAATTCCGGCAAATTGTCCCGGTAACATTTCCGGAAGCGGGGACGAAGAGGTCAATTTCAGCAGCACATAGTTGGCATGCAGACGGACGTTTTCAGTCACATTCAGATCTAAAATGATTTTTTTCATATTTATGAAGAATATTGTCTTTCGCCTGCAAAGATAGTGCAAAACCGGATGTCAATGCAAATTTACTTCCTAATTTTCGGGTTTAAACGTCTCATAGGTGTTATCATCAAAGAAAATTCTTATTTCGGTTATTTTCCTAGGTGGCCTTTCTTTATAGATAATCTCCTGTTTTACAATCTCTTTAGGCGCTTTTTGTACTGTTTCTAACACAATTTCCTTGCGATTTTCAGTTTCACTCGGCCCGTTGGACTGTTTTTCTGCATTCTCAGCAAATAATGGATAGTCAAATCCATCGTTTTCTATAGAAGCGGACCCATTACTCATGTTTCCTTCTCCGGTAAGTAGCCATTCCAAGTTTATGTCATTATAACGTTGGTGTAAACGAAGTATGACTTCCGTACTTGGATATTTGTTGCGAGGGCCTAGGATATGAGAAATAGTAGCTTGAGCCACTCCGATGCTTTCAGCAAATGCTCCGGCCGTCAGCTTTTCCCGATCCATAATCATTTTAAATCTATCTTTTATACTCATGGGACAGGCATTATTACAATTGTACCTTTAATATATTCAATAACAAAAGTAAATAATATAAATCACAAATGCAAATTAATAATGTAAAGTTTGCTAATTTGCATTTGTATTTGGATCTTTTCGAATGGTATATATACAATCGTAATACTTAAAATAAAGCAATTTTAGTATCTAATTATAGATTTAATTAATTTAGATAATATACTAGAATATAGATGATTATACCATTAAATATGTAC